>JBKPCQ010000267.1:0-15144 GCA_046727455.1 Actinomycetota bacterium
GGACGGCCGGGGCCTCCCGCGCACTGGTGCGGCACTGGGACAATGCCGGGGTGACCCGCATGGTGCCCGCCAGCGAACGGGAGTCCGAGCAGCCGGCGCATGCGGCGTCGGAGAAGGACGACACGCTGCGGCCGGACGAACCCGCGCTGGACATGGCACCGATGGGCGCGGTCCGCCGCCTCCTGTCGGCCGGGGCCGATCCGGGCCGGTACCCCCGTCTGTTGCCGCCGCCCGTGGCCGGGAACGCGGCGGTCGGCCGCCTGGTCCAGCGGCTGGCCGCGGCGAACGCGGCGCCCAGCCCACCGGCCGACCTCGGGGACCGGCTCGCCGCCCGAGCGGGCGGTGGCGGCCAGCTACCCGAGGCGACCCGGCAGCAGCTTGAGGCAGGGGTCGGGTCGTCCCTCACCGGGGTACGGGTGCACACCGACGGCACGGCCGCGGAGCTGGCCGACCAGGTACAGGCGCGGGCGTTCACCGTGGGCCAGGACATCTACTTCGGGCGCGGCGAGTACAACCCCTCGTCGGCGAGCGGATATCACCTGCTGGCCCACGAGGTGGTGCACACGCGCCAGCAGGCGGGCGGACCGCCGGGCGGGAGCCCGCCGGTGGAGATCGGGGCGGCGGACGCGCCGGCCGAGAAGGAGGCCGACGCGATCGCCGGTGATCTGGTCCAGGACCTGCCGGTCGCGCCGGTACCGCCGACTGCCGGCCTGCCCGTGCAGCGCTGGACCGCGCCGTTCGTGACGCTCAAGTCGGACGAGGAGCTGATCCGCGACGGTGTGGCAGGTGACGTTACCGCCGCCAAGGAGATATCCGACTACGCCAAGGCATCCGAGGCGGACCGGTTCGCCCTGATCCACACACTGCTCGGGCAGGGCTGGGTGGGGCCGCGCGACGAGTACGCGCTGGAGGCCATCTGGCGCAGCTTCGGACAGACGGTGTCGGAACGGCTCGCCGACCCGGCCACGTTCCAGCTCTTCAAGGACTGCGTCGACCGGGGCGCGGAGCTGGACGACCTGCCGGCCGTGCGGAAGCTGCGGGACCAGTTCGTCCGTGACGTGAGCCAGGTCGCCAGCACCTACCTGTTCGGCAACCGGGGCGTGCTCCTGCAGCAGATGCAGGAGTACGGCATCGACCCGCAGCCGGGCCAGCAGCCGGTGGTGAACACCGACGAGGCCGCCGCGAAGGTGCGCGAGCTGCAGGAGGCCGCCCAGATCGTCGCCGACCTGCAGGGCATCCAGGAGCAGCTCCGCACGATCAGGGTCGGGGTCAACTTCCAGACGGTCAACACCGAGGCCGGCTCGGTGACCACCGAGATCCCGGTGAACTTCGACCCGCTGGAGAAGCCGCAGTTCGACAACGACGGGCCGCACCAGCCGAAGTGGGCGGACATCAAGCAGATCTGGGACCACAACACCGGCCTGATCGGCGAGGTGGTCGACCGGTACCCGGTGCTGTACGGGATCAGCCGGGAGGGGCGCAGCGCCGACACCAACGCGTTCCAGGCGCAGACCGACCCGGCCGCGGCACTGCGGCAGCTCGCCGACGCGCTGCGCAAGCTGCTCGGGGACATCGAACGTACCCAGACCATGCTGGACGGCGGAGACCTCGACCCGCGGGCGCTCGCGCCGCTGCACCGCCAGCTCTGGTCCGGGTACCAGAAGCCGTCGGCGGTCGACTGGAGCACCCCGTTCGGGCGCTGGGTCGGCGACGGGGTCGTGCACGACTACCAGGACGAGCAGTGGTGGATCAAACTCGGGCTGGACTCGCTCTCCATGGCGGCGTTCCTGATCGCGCCGTTCACCGGCGGGGCGTCGCTCCTGGTGGCGGCGGTGGGAGTCGGGGCCGCCGCGGTGCAGGCGGCGCGCGCCGCGCAGCAGGCGGACGCGCTGGGTACCGCCCAGAAGACCAGCGTGCTCACCGGTACCGCGCTGGTGGACGACGCCGAGGTGTTCATGGCGGCGGTCGAGGAGGAGGAAGAGAAGATCAAGCTGGCGGTCGCGGTCGCCACGTTCGGCGCGCTGGCGATCGGCGAGATCGCGGCGGGAGCCGGGGCCGGCGCGGGCGCGACCGGGCGGCAGTTGACCGCGCTGGAGACCGCAGCGCGCGCCGAGGCGGAGCGGATCGTGGCGGCGGCCGGGGAAGAGGAGGGCGCGACCACGCGCCTGCTCCAGGGTGTCGCCGACCGGTCCGGCGGCCGGCTTGCCGGGCTGGACAACCGGATGAAGACTGTCGACTCGCTGGCCCGCAAGCTCCACGACCTGGCCGAGCCGGCGGTGGCCCGGGGGCAGGCGCCGGAGGCCGCCGTCAGCACGGCGGGGCAGCGGATCAACGACGCACTGCGGTACACGGTCGAGCTGGACCCGGTGAAGTACGCCGAGGGGTACCAGGACGCGGTCGGCGAGCTGGAGGCCGCGGGCTGCAAGCTGGAGCGGGGCAGCAACGCCTGGGACCCGGCGAACTCCCCGTTCAAGGGCACCTACCGGGGCATCAACACGACGTTCCGCAGCCCCAACGGCACCCTGTTCGAGGTGCAGTTCCACACCCCGGAGAGCTTCGCCATCAAGTCCGAGCTGCACGCCCTGTACGAGGAGATGAGACTGTCCACCACCAGTGCCGAGCGGAAGGCGGAGCTGGCCGAGATGATGAGGCAACGCTGGGCGTCGAGCGAGACCCCGCCGGGCGCCACCGACATCACGCCGCCCACACCACCGCGCCGGGGCCGGTGACCGGATGGCGAACTTCATCGACTACTACCTGGAGACCGACGAGGACGGCGCGCCGTTCGAGCTGAGCCGGGTGGTCCAGGACGAGCACGGTCTGCGTGGGGAGGCCTACCGGGACGGCCGGTGGGTGGACTCGCCCCGGGTCATCCGGCTGGCGATGGACCCGCAGTGGGCCGAGCGGGTCACCGAGGACGAGGTACCGGCGCTGATGGCGGAGCTCGACGCCCGCTGACCTCACCCGGCCGGGCTGGCCGCGTGGACCAGGCCGGCGACCCGCTCGGCGAGCTGCCGGGCGGCGTCCTCGCTCGGCGCCTCGACCATGACCCGGACGAGCTGCTCGGTGCCGGACGGGCGCAGCAGGATCCGCCCGGACTCGCCCAGCTCGGCGGCTGCCGCCTCGGTGGCCTCGACGACGGCCGGGTCGGTGGCCGCCCGGGTCCGGTCGGCCACCGGTACGTTGATCAGTACCTGTGGCAGCTTCGTCACCACCGAGGCCAGCTCGGCCAGCGAGCGCCCGGTGGCCGCGACGCGGGACAGCAGGGTCAGCCCGGTGAGGATGCCGTCGCCGGTCGTGGCGTGCGCCGGCATGACGACGTGCCCGCTCTGCTCGCCGCCGAGGGTGTACCCCCCGCTGCGCAGCGCTTCCAGCACGTACCGGTCGCCGACCCTGGTCTCGACCAGCCGGATGCCCGCCCCCCGCATGGCCAGCTTGAGCCCGAGGTTGCTCATCACGGTCGCGACCAGCGTGTCCTGCGCGAGGATGCCCGCCTCCCGCTGCGCCAACGCCAGTACCGCCATGATGTGATCGCCGTCGACCTCCTCGCCGGCGGCGGTGATCGCCAGGCAGCGGTCGGCGTCGCCGTCGTGCGCTAGCCCGGCGTGCGCCCGGTGCTCCACCACCGCGGCCTTGAGCGAAGCGAGGTGGGTCGAACCGCAGCCGTCGTTGATGTTGAGCCCGTCCGGGGCCGCGTGGATCGCCACCACGTCGGCGCCGGCGGCCCGGTACGCGGCCGGGCCGACCTCGGCCGCCGCGCCGTTGGCGCAGTCCACCACCACCCGTAGGCCGTCCAGCCGGTGCGGCGTCGCCTCGACCAGGTGCTTGACGTAGTGCTCGGACCCGTCGAGCAGGTCGTGTACCCGGCCGACCTGCGGCCCGGTCGGCCGGTTCCACCGCGCGCCGAGCGCCGCCTCGATGCGCTGCTCGGTCTCGTCGGGCAGCTTGTGCCCACCGGCCGCGAAGAGCTTGATGCCGTTGTCCGGCATCGGGTTGTGCGAGGCGGAGATCATCACGCCGAGGTCGGCCTGTACCTCGCCGACCAGGTAGGCGACCCCGGGGGTGGGCAGCACGCCCAGCCGGATCACGGTCGCGCCGGCGCTGGCCAGGCCGGCTACCACGGCGGCCTCCAGCATCTCGCCGCTGGCGCGGGGGTCCCGGCCGACGACGGCCACCGGCGCCCGGCCGAGATCCTGCTCGGCGAGCGTGTGCGCGGCCGCGACCGCGACCGACATCGCCAGTTCCGGGGTCAGGTCGGCGTTGGCCCGGCCGCGTACGCCGTCGGTGCCGAAGAGTCCACCCACGCGATACCTCCGAGAAGAAAACCGGGCACACCAGCCTCCGGATGGGGTGGCGCGCCCGGCTGAGATCAGGCGGACAAGAAGGTTAGCGCTTCGAGTACTGCGGAGCCTTGCGTGCCTTCTTAAGACCGTACTTCTTGCTCTCCGTCACGCGGGCGTCACGGGTCAGGAAGCCGGCCTTCTTGAGGGCGGGGCGCAGCTCCGGGTCGTACTCGCACAGCGCGCGGGCGATCGCGAGGCGCAGCGCGCCGGCCTGCCCGGTGATCCCACCACCGCGCAGGTTGGCGAAGACGTCGACGCTCTCTGTCCGCTCGGAGATCACCAGCGGCTCGCGTACCAGTTGCTGGTGCACCTTGCTGGGGAAGTAGCTCTCGATCGAGCGGCGGTTGAGCGTGAAGTTGCCGGTACCGGGGACCAGCCGAACCCGGACGATGGCCTCCTTACGCCGCCCGACGGTCTGGATCGGGCGGTCACCCCGGGGCGTACGCACCACGGGGGGGGCGACAGCCTCCGCCAGCGCGGTCGGGGTGGGGGTGCTGATGTCCGTCACTACCGCGTCCTCGCTCACTACCTCGCCTCACTTCGCTCGGCGAGGCGTTCGCGCATCGCTGAGTTCATGGTTCGCTCGCTCCGCTCGCTCACTGGCTGACCTGCTTGATCTCGAACGGCTTCGGCTGCTGGGCGGCGTGCGGGTGCTCGCCACCGGCGTACACCTTCAGCTTCCTGATCAACTGCCGGCCCAGCCGGTTGTGCGGCAGCATACCCTTCACCGCCAACTCGACCGCCCGCTCCGGGCGCTTGCTCAGCAGGTCCTCGTAGCCGACCCGCTTGAGCCCGCCGGGGTAGCCGGAGTGCCGGTACGCGACCTTGGTCTGGCGCTTGTTGCCGGTCAGCGCGACCTTGCTGGCGTTGACCACGATCACGAAGTCACCGGTGTCGACGTGCGGCGCGAAGACCGGCTTGTGCTTACCGCGCAGCAGCGAGGCGGCGTGGGTCGCGAGGCGGCCCAGCACGACGTCCGTGGCATCGATGACGTGCCACCGACGCTCGATCTCACCCGGCTTCGGGCTGTACGTACCCACAGGTCTACCTTGTCTCGTCGTCGGTTGGGAGCGCGATGGAGCGGGTGACCGCCTCGGCTATCGCACAACAGCGGTCAACAATACCCGGTCCGCGCCGGCAGGGTCAAAAAGGACCCGCTCACACCCCGGCGAGCCGGCGGGCCGAGGGGCGCAGGTAAACCGCCCAGGTCACCACGAAACAGGCGGCGTAGAAGGCGATGAAGGCGAGGTACGCCGCGTCGCCGGTCTTGTAGGTGAGGAACGACTGCCGGAACGCGACGTTGACCAGTACCCCGCCGAACGCCCCGACGGCGCCGGCGATGCCGATCAGCGCGCCGGCCAGCCGCCGCGACTCCCGCTCGGCGACATCGAGTGCCACGCCACCCGCGACCAGCCGGGAGGCCTTCGCCTTGAAGATCGCCGGGATCATCTTGTACGTCGATCCGTTACCAACGCCGGAGAACACGAACAGCGCGATGAACCCCACCAGGAACAACGGCAACGACCGTTCCCGGGAGGCGACGAGGACGGTACCCGCCGCGGCTGCCATCGCCACGAAGTTCCAGAACGTGACCAGCGCGCCACCCAGCCGGTCGGCCATCCAGCCGCCCACCGGCCGGATCAGCGAGCCGAGCAGCGGGCCGAGGAAGGTCAGGTACGCCGCGTCGATCGCGGTCTTGAACTCGGGCTTGAACTGCACCTGGAGCACCTGCCCGAAGGCGAACCCGAACCCGATGAACGAGCCGAAGGTACCGATGTAGAGGAACGACATGATCCAGGTGTGACCGTCGCGGGCGGCGTCCCGCATCGCCCGCTTGTCGTTCTTCGCCGAGGTCAGGTTGTTCATGAAGAGCGCGGCGCACAGCGCGGCCAGCACGATGACCGGGATGTACACGCCCGCCACGAGCCGGGGATGCCCGGCGCCGGCGGTGGCGAGGACGGCGAGCCCGACGAGTTGGATCGCGGCGACGCCGATGTTGCCGCCGCCCGCGTTGAGCCCCAGCGCCCACCCCTTGAGCCGCTGCGGGTAGAAGGCGTTGATGTTCGCCATCGACGAGGCGAAGTTGCCGCCGCCCAGGCCGGTGATCGCGGCGAGGACCATCAGCGTCGAGTAGGAGACGCCGGGCTTGACCAGGATCGCCGTCGGTACCGTCGGCAGGAGCAGCAGCGCCGCGCTGATGATGGTCCAGTTGCGCCCGCCGAAGGTGGCCACCGCGAGGGTGTACGGCAGCCGCAGCACCGACCCGACCAGCGCCGGTACCGCCGTCAGCAGGAACTTGCCGGCCGCGTCGACGTGGTACGCCGGCCCGAGGAACAGCACCAGCACCGACCACATCGTCCAGATGGAGAAGCCGATGTGTTCGGAGAAGATCGAGAAGATCAGGTTGCGCCGGGCCACCCGTGCCCCGGTCTCGGCCCAGAACGCCGGGTCTTCCGGCCGCCAGTCGTCGATCCACCGACCAGTCGGGGCCGGCCGGCCGGGGCGTAACGTCTCCACAGCAGCAGTCATGCCGCGCACGCTAGGCAGGGTCGGTTTCCCTGCCGTTGACCAACGGAGTCGGGGCCGCAACCGTCCCCGCACGACACGATCCGGGCGGTTGTGCGCCACCAGCCTCTGTGAACGGCTCTTAGCAGGCCGGAAACACAGGAGACGCCCGAGCGAAACCGCCCCCCGTCACGCTTCGGGACATGCCCGACGCGCCGACGCATTGCCCGTACTGCGCTCTGCAGTGTGGTATGACGCTGCGGCTGACGGGTGACGGGCGGGTCGAGGTCGGTGCCCGGGACTTCCCCACGAACCAGGGCAGCCTGTGCCAGAAGGGCTGGACGGCGGCGGAGCTGCTGGACCATCCGGAACGCCTCACGGCGCCACTCGTCAACGGGGAGCCCACCACCTGGCCGGCGGCGCTGGACCACGTCGCCGGGAGGATCCGCGAGCTGCGGGCGGCGCACGGCCGCGACGCGGTCGCCGTCTTCGGGGGCGGCGGGCTCACCAACGAGAAGGCGTACGCGCTGGGCAAGTTCGCCCGTGCTGTCCTCGGTACCCGGTACATCGACTACAACGGCCGGTTCTGCATGTCCTCGGCCGCGGCGGCCGGGATCCGCGCGTTCGGCGTCGACCGGGGGCTTCCGTTCCCGCTGTCCGACCTGGGCCGGGCGGACACGCTGCTGCTGGTCGGCGGGAACGTCGCGGAGACCATGCCGCCGCTGGGGCGGTACCTGTCGGCGGCCGGGACGCTGATCGTTGTCGATCCCCGGGCCACCCCGACGGCCCGGCGCGCGGCTCTGCACCTACAGCCCACGCCCGGCACCGACCTCGCGGTCGCGCTCGGCCTGCTGCACCTGGCAATCGCCGAGGGCCACGTCGATCGGGCCTACGTGGCGGCGCGCACGACCGGCTGGGAGGCGGTCGCGCGGGCCGCCGCGGCGTGGTGGCCGGCGCGGGTGGAGCGGCTGACCGGCGTCCCGACGCGAGACCTGGAGGCGGCCGCGCACGCGCTGGGCCGGGCGCGCCGGGCCGTCATCGTCACCGCACGCGGGGCCGAACAGCACGCCAAAGGTACCGACACGGTATCGGCGTTCATCAACCTCGCCCTCGCGCTCGGCCTGCCCGGCCGGCCCGGCTCCGGCTACGGCTCCCTGACCGGCCAGGGCAACGGGCAGGGCGGGCGCGAGCACGGCCAGAAGGCGGACCAGCTCCCCGGGTACCGCCGTATCGACGATCCCGTGGCCCGCCGCCACATCGCGGAGCTGTGGGGTCTGCCGGAAGACGACCTGCCGGGCGCCGGGGCCTCCGCGACCGAACTGCTGGACCGCCTCGGTACCCCCGACGGCCCGAAGGCCCTGCTCGTCTTCGGCTCGAACCCGGCGGTATCAGCCCCGCGCGCGGCCCGGGTCGTCGAGCGGCTGCGCGCCCTGGACCTGCTCGTGGTCGCCGACCTCGTGCGGTCGGAGACCGCCGCGCTCGCCGACGTCGTCCTGCCCACCGCCCAGTGGGCCGAGGAGGACGGCACGATGACCAACCTGGAGGGCCGGGTGCTGCGGCGCCGGGCCGTACGCGAGCCACCCCCGGGCGTGGGGACGGATCTGGGGGTGCTGGCCGGGCTGGCGGCCCGGCTGGGATACGGCGGGCGGTTCGAGGACGACCCGCGCGCCGTGTTCGAGGAGCTGCGGCGGGCCTCGGTGGGGGGACCGGCCGACTACGCGGGCGTCACGTGGGAGCGCATCGACGCGGAGGACGGCGTGTTCTGGCCGTGCCCCCGGGACGACCACCCAGGCTCGCCGCGGCTCTTCACCGACGTGTTCCCCACCCCGGACGGGCGGGCGCGGTTCGTCGCCGTGGAGTACCGCGCCCCGGCGGAGGAGCCGTGCGCGGACTTCCCGCTCTACCTGACCACCGGCCGGGTCCTGGCACAGTACCAGTCCGGTGCGCAGACCCGCCGGATCGCGCCGCTCGTGGCCGCCGCGCCGCGCGCGTTCGTCGAGCTGCATCCCGAGCTGGCCGACTCGCTGTCCATTGTGGACGGTGAGGAGGTCCGCCTGGTGAGCCGCCGGGGTGCCGCCGTGCTGCCGGCCCGGGTCGTCGACACGATCCGGCCGGACACGGTGTTCGCCCCGTTCCACTGGCCGGGCGTGAACGCGCTGACCAACGACGCGCTGGACCCGACCTCCCGGATGCCGGAGTTCAAGGTGTGCGCCGCGCGGCTGGAAAAGCTGTGAGCGAGGTGATGCCGTGAGCGTGCTGATCGTCGGCTACGGCATGGCCGGTGCCCGGCTGGCGACCGAGCTGCGCGCGCGCGACCGGGACCTCGCGGTCACCGCGATCGGCACCGAACCGCACCGGGCGTACAACCGGATCCTGCTGTCGGGGGTGCTGGCCGGGAAGCTGTCCGAACCGGAGCTGACGCTGGCCGAACCGGCCGGACGGGGCCTGTCGCTGCGCCTCGGCCTGACCGTCACGGCGATCGACCGCCGCGCTCGCCAGGTCTCGACCTCCGACGGGGCGACGTTCGGATACGGGCGACTGATTCTCGCGACCGGCAGCCGCGCGCTCGTCCCCCCGATCGACGGGCTCGCCGAGCCGATGCCGGAACGGGTCGCGGTGTTCCGTACCCTCGACGACTGCCGCCGGATCCTCACCACCGCCGACCGGTCCGGTTCGGCGGTGGTACTCGGCGGCGGCCTGCTCGGGCTGGAGGCCGCGCGGGGGCTCGCCCTGCGCGGGCTGCGCGTCGACGTGGTACACGCGGTCGGGCACCTGATGGAGCGGCAGCTCGACCCGGCCGCGAGCGCGGTACTCGTCCGTACGCTCGAAGGGCTCGGCGTCACCGTGCACCTCGACGCGGCGACGACCCGGGTGTCGTACGGTCCCGACGGTGTCACGGCACACCTCGCGGACGGCACGCGCCACGAGGCCGACCTGCTCGTCGTCGCCTGCGGTACCCGCCCGGAGACCGGGCTCGCCCGCGCCGCCGGGCTCGAAGTCGACCGCGGCGTCATCGTGGACGACCAGCTCCGCACGAGCGACCCGGACATCTTCGCGCTCGGCGACTGCGCGCAGCACGCGGGTGTCGTCGGCGGCCTCGTCGCGCCCGCGTGGGAACAGGCGCGCGTCGTCGCCGACGTGCTCACCGGTGTCGCGACCGCGTACCGGCCGACCCCGCCGGTGACCCGGCTCAAGGCCACCGGGATCGACCTCGCCACGATGGGCGCGTCCACCGACCACGACGGCGAACTGCTCACGTTCGCCGATCCCGCCCGGGGTACCTACGCGAAGCTGCTGGTCCGCGACAACCGGCTGGCAGGGGCCATCATGCTGGGTGACAACCCGGCCGTGGGTACGGTCATCCAGCTCTTCGACCGGGGTGCGCCGGTACCCGCCGACCGGCGTGCCCTGCTCCTCGGCCGCGCGTCCGCCACGGTGACCGACTCGCCCGCTCTCATGCCCGACGCCGCCACGGTCTGCCAGTGCAACTCGGTCGCCAAGGGTGCGCTGGTCGCCGCCTGGCGCGGCGGGGCGCGCTCGGTCGCCGAGGTGGTCGCCGCGACCCGCGCGACGACCGGCTGCGGTACCTGCGCCGACGCGGTACGCGGCCTCGTCGCATGGCTGTCCAACCAGGAGGCGTCATGAGACTTGTCGTGGTCGGCAACGGGATGGTGGGACACCGGCTGGTGGCCGCACTACGGGACCGCGACACCGGCGGCGCCTGGGAAGTGACGGTACTGGCCGAGGAGGCGCGGCCCGCCTACGACCGGGTACGGCTGTCGTCCTGGTTCGACGGGGAGCCGCTCGACCTGCCGCCGGTCGGCGGCGTCGAGACCCGGCTCGGCGAGCCCGCACTGTCGCTGGATCCGGCCGGCCGCAAGGTCTTCACCGCCGGCGCGGCGTACGACTACGATGCGCTGGTCCTCGCCACCGGCTCGTACCCCTTCGTGCCGCCGGTACCGGGGAAGGACCTGCCCGGCTGCTTCGTCTACCGCACGGTCGACGACCTGGAGGCGCTGCGCGCGTACGCGGCCGGCAGGGGCACCGGAGTCGTCATCGGCGGCGGGCTGCTCGGGCTGGAGGCCGCGGGCGCCCTGCGTACCCTCGGCCTCGCCACCCACGTCGTGGAGTTCGCGCCGCGCCTGATGCCGATGCAGGTCGACGAGGCCGGCGGTGCCATGCTGCGCCGCCACATCGAGGACCTGGGCCTGACCGTCCACACCGGACGGTGTGCCGCCCGCATCATGGACGGCCAGGTCGTCTTCGAGGACGGCGGGCTGGTGCGCACCGACGTGGTGGTGTTTGCCGCCGGGGTACGCCCCCGGGACGACCTGGCCCGCGCGGCGGGGCTCGCGGTCGGCGCCCGGGGTGGCGTCGTGGTCGACGAAGCGTGCCGTACCTCGGACCCGCACATCTACGCCGTCGGCGAGTGCGCCGAGCTGGGCGGCCGGGTGTACGGTCTGGTCGCGCCGGGGTACGCGATGGCGGAGGTGGTCGCCGACCGGCTGCTCGGCGGCGCCGCGACGTTCCCCGGTGCGGACACCTCCACGAAGCTGAAGCTGCTCGGCGTGGACGTGGCGTCGTTCGGCGAGACCACCGGCCCGCTCGACGTGACGTTCACCGACCCGGCCACCCGGGTCTACGCCAAGCTGGTGCTGTCCGACGACGCGCGGACGCTGCTCGGCGGGGTGCTGGTCGGTGACGCGAGCGCGTACCCGACCCTGCGCGCCAGCCTCGGCGGTCCGCTCCCGGCGCCGCCGCTGGCCCTCCTGGCGCCGCCGTCGTCGGGTGGCGCGCCCCTTCCCGGCGCCGCGCAGATCTGCTCGTGCAACGGCGTCACCAAGGACACCATCCTGACCGCGATCCGTTCGGACGGGTGCGACGACATCCCGAAGATCAAGACCTGCACCCGGGCCGGTACCACCTGCGGCTCGTGCGTACCGCTGCTCAAGAACCTCCTCGCCGAGGCCGGCGTCGCCCAGCCGAAGGCGCTGTGCGAGCACTTCGACCACACCCGCCAGGAGCTGTTCGACATCGTCCGGGTACGCGGGATCCGGACCTTCTCCGAACTCGTGGCGCGGCACGGAAGAGGGCGCGGCTGCGACATCTGCAAGCCGGTCGTGGCCTCGATCCTGGCCTCGCTCGGCAACGGGTACATCCTCGACGGCGAGCAGGCCGCGTTGCAGGACACCAACGACCACTTCCTGGCCAACCTCCAGCGGGACGGCACGTACTCGGTCGTGCCGCGCATCCCGGGCGGCGAGATCAGCCCGGACAAGCTCATCGTGATCGGGGAGGTGGCCCGGGACTTCGGGCTGTACACGAAGATCACCGGCGGCCAGCGGATCGACCTGTTCGGCGCGCGCGTCGAGCAACTGCCGAAGATCTGGCGGCGGCTCGTCGACGCCGGCTTCGAGTCCGGCCACGCCTACGGAAAGGCGCTGCGCACGGTCAAGTCGTGCGTCGGCTCGACCTGGTGCCGGTACGGGGTGCAGGACTCGGTCAGCCTCGCGATCGCTCTCGAACTGCGGTACCGGGGCCTGCGCGCGCCGCACAAGGTGAAGGCCGCGGTGTCCGGCTGCGCCCGGGAGTGCGCCGAGGCGCGGAGCAAGGACTTCGGCGTCATCGCGACCGAGCACGGCTGGAACCTCTACGTCGGCGGCAACGGCGGCTTCCGCCCCCGGCACGCCGACCTGTTCCGCACCGACGTCGACACCGACACACTCGTCCGCACCATCGACCGGTTCCTCATGTACTACATCCGCACCGCCGACCGCCTCCAGCGCACGGCCACCTGGCTGGAGGGCCTGGACGGCGGGCTGGAGCACCTGCGGCGGGTCATCGTCGACGACGATCTGGGGCTGTGCGCCGACCTGGACGCCGCGATGGCCCGGCACGTCGGGTCCTATGTGGACGAGTGGCGGTCCACCGTGGAGGATCCCGAGCGGCTGCGCCGGTTCGTCTCATTCGTCAACGCGCCGGACACCCCAGATCCGTCGATCAGTTTCGGGGTCGAGCGCGGCCAGCGGGTACCGGTGGCCCGATGACCTGGATCGTCATCTGCCCGTACCGCCGCCTCGAACCCGAGCGCGGCGTCGCGGCGCTCGTCGAGGGCCAGCCGCTCGCGCTGTTCCGGCTACACGACGGCAGCGTCTACGCCATCGGCAACCTCGACCCGTTCACGGGCGCGAGCGTGCTCTCGCGCGGCATCGTCGGTACCCGCGGCGACGCGCCGACGGTCGCCTCCCCGCTGCACAAGCAGGTCTACGACCTGCGTACCGGCATCTGCCTGGACGCCCCGGAGGTGCGGGTACCCACCCACCCGGTCCGCGTGCGCGGCGGCCTCGTCGAGGTGGGGTGGCCGGCATGACCACGGACAACGGCGCCGTCACCACCGAGGAGCCCGAGCCCCTGTGCGGCTTCACCGTAGGCGTCACCGCCGACCGGCGCCGCGACGAGCTGGCCGCGCTGCTCGAACGGCGGGGCGCCCGGGTGGTCCTCGCCCCGGCCCTGCGGATCGTGCCGCTCGGCGACGACATCGACCTGCGGGCGGCCACAGCGTCCATTGTGGACACCCCGCCCGACGTCGTCGTCGCCTGTACCGGCATCGGCCTGCGCGGCTGGCTGGAGGCGGCCGAGGGCTGGGGGCTGTCGGAGCGGCTCCGGACGGTGATCGGCGGCGCGTACCTCATCGCCCGCGGCCCGAAGGCGCGCGGCGCGCTACGGGCCGCCGGCCTGACCGATGCCTGGTCGCCCGACTCGGAGTGCTGCGACGAGGTCCTCGAACATCTGCTGGAGCAGGGCGTGGACGGGAAGCGGATCGCGGTACAGCTGCACGGGGAGCCGCAGCCGGAGTTCTGCGGCGCGCTGGCAGCCGCCGGCGCGGACGTGGTCGAGGTGTCGGTGTACCGCTGGCTCCCGCCGGCGGACCCGACCCCGCTGCGGCGCCTCGTCGATCTCGCCGTCAACCGGCTCCTCGACGCGGTGACGTTCACCTCGGCGCCGGCCGTCGCCGCGCTGCTCCGCATGGCCGGCCCGGACACCGAGGCGCTGCTGGAAGCGCTGCGTACCGACGTGGTGGCCGCCTGCGTCGGGCCGGTGACCGCGGCTCCGCTCGTCCGGCGCAACGTGCCGGTGATCCAGCCCGGCCGGGCCCGGCTCGGCGCCCTGGTCCGGGCGCTCGTCGAGGAGCTGCCGAAGCGGGCGCCCACGCTGCGGGTCGCCGGCCAGGAGGTCACCCTGCGGGGGCACGCCGCGCTCGTCGACGGCTCGTTGAAGCCGCTGGCGCCCGCGCCGATGGCGGTCCTGCGCGCACTGGCCGCCACGCCGGGCCGGGTGCTGTCCCGCGCCGCGCTGCTCACCGCACTGCCCCGGGGCGCCGACGAGCACGCGGTGGAGATGGCGGTGGCCCGCCTGCGGGCCGCCCTCGGCGGGTCAACCTTCGTACAGACGGTCGTCAAACGGGGCTACCGCCTCCGCGTCGACTAGCACCATTCCGCGTTACCTTGCTCGGGCCAGCTCCAGGCGCAGCTCCGAGATGGCGTGCTCCACCACGCCGATGAGGACCCGCTTCACCGAGTCGCGCCGCCGCGCGTCGCAGAGCATGAGCGGTACGTGCGGCGGGATCGCCAGCGCCTCCCGGACCTCGTCCTCGGCGTACCGGGGCGCGTCGTCGAAGCAGTTCACCCCGACCACGTACGGCAGCGCCCGGCTCTCGAAGAAGTCGATGGGCGCGAAGCTGTCGGTGACCCGGCGGGTGTCGACGATTACCACCGCGCCCAGGGCGCCCCGGATCAGCTCGTCCCACATGAACCAGAAGCGGGTCTGGCCGGGCGTGCCGAACAGGTACAGGATCAGGTCGGCCGCCATGGTGATGCGGCCGAAGTCCATCGCGACCGTGGTGGTCGCCTTGCCGGGTACCTTCGCCGGGTCGTCGATGCCCACGCCGGCCGCGGTCATCACCGCTTCGGTGGTGAGTGGGGTGATCTCGGAGACCGCTCCGACGAGCGTGGTCTTGCCCACGCCGAACCCGCCCGCAACGACGATCTTCGCGGATCTGATCGTGGAGGGCGCCCCGCGCGCGCCGCTAGAGCCTGCGAAGTCCACTCAGCACCCTTTCCAGCAGTTCCATGCGGTCGTCGCCACGCGCCTCCGCCGGGTCGTGCAGGGCGAGGAACCCGTCGGCCACCATGTCCGCGATGAGCACCCGGGACACGCCCAGCGGAAGCCGGGTGTAGGCGGCGATCTCGGCGAGCGACTGTGCCCGCCCGTCGCACAACGACGCGATCATCTGCTT
>JBKPCQ010000268.1:0-33205 GCA_046727455.1 Actinomycetota bacterium
GCTACGACGTCGACACCCACTTCACGCCGCGCTACCAGCCGTGGGACCAGCGGCTGTGCCTCGTCCCCGACGGCGACCTGTTCGCCGCGATCCGCCGCGGACGGGTGTCCGTGGTGACCGACCGGATCGCGCGGTTCACCGGGACCGGGCTCCGCCTGGAATCCGGTACCGAGCTGGACGCGGACGTCGTGGTCACCGCCACCGGGCTGCGGCTGCTGGCCCTCGGGGGCATGCGGCTCGTGGTCGACGGCCGCGAGGTCAGACTCTCCGAAACCATGGCGTACAAGGGTCTGATGCTCAGCGGCGTACCGAACTTCGCCTTCACGATCGGGTACACCAACGCGTCCTGGACGCTGAAGGCCGACCTCGTGAGCGGGTACGTCGTCCGGCTGCTGCGGTACCTGGACAGCCACGGCTACGACCAGTGCGTACCGGCCAACGACGACCCCACGGTCACCGAGCGGCCGCTGCTCGACTTCCAGTCCGGGTACGTGCTGCGCTCCATCGACGAGTTCCCGAGGTCCGGCTCGCGGCCGCCGTGGCGGCTCGGCATGAGCTACGCCCACGACCTGCTGAAGCTGCGGTACGGCCGGATCGCCGACGGCGCCGTGCGGTTCTCCCGCCGGCCGGTGACCGATGAGGCCGCCCGCCAGCCGGCCTGACCGGTCACCTGTCGGCGATGGCGACGCGCCCGGTTCGCAGGGACCGGCTGATGCTGACCGGGGTGCCGAGGGCTTCCGCGACGGCGAGCAGGTCGTCATCCCGGTCGACGCCGAAGCCGTGGCCGGCGAGCAGTTCGGACATGGCTTCCGGGGTCCACGTCGAGCGCCGGGGCTCATCCGCCCAGAGACTCCGTTGCCGTGCCAACGCGGAGATGCCCCGTGCGGCGAGGCGACCGGCGGCAGCCGCCAGGGCCGGCGACTGGTAGTTGACGATCAGGCGGCTGCCGGCCGCCGACAGGCCGCTGATGGCCTCGACGGTGGCGGCGACCTCGGCCCGGCGGAGGTAGGGCACCACGCCCTCCCAGATCCACGTCGTCGGCTCCCCGGGCCGGTGACCCGCCGACGCCAGAGCCGTGTCCAGCCGGTCGCGGGCGAGGTCGACCGGCACGAACCGTACCGACTTCGCCAGCGGCTCAAGGTCTGCGATCCGGCGGCGCTTGTCCCGCTGCGAGGCCGGACGGTCGACCTCGAAGACCTCGACGTCGGTCAGCTCCGGCATCCGCCAGGCCCGGTCGTCCAGGCCGGCGCCGACGATCACCAACTGTGCCGCCAGCCGGGCCCGCACGGCGTCGTCGATGGCGACGGTACGCGGCACAATGGCCTGCGCGGCGGCCCGTACCATCTCGATCTCGACGCGCTCGCGCCAGCCCTTGGGCGGGACGCCGTCACGCACCCGCCGCACGGCAGCCCGCTCGTCCTCGCGCAGCAGCGTCAACGCCACCGGGTCGGCGAACCGGCCCTCGGCGAAACGCCCGTGCGCGGCCGCGCGACCCTGGCAAACCAGCACCGCGGTACGACTGGCCCGATCGGCCTCCATCGGCTCACCCTCCCACGAACTGTCGAACACTGTGTCAAACCAACACTGTGTCAAACAAACACTGGGTCAAACGAGCGACGCGGCTGTGGCGGCCCTGCTCGCGGCCGGCCTCGACCGGGCGGAGGGAAGCGGGACCGCGGGCGGCTGAGGCGGTGCCCTATTCTCGCGGGCATGCGCAGCCGGGTACTCACGGGCGCCATCTTCGTGCTCGTCGCCGCCGCGACCGGCGCTCTCGCCGGCCAGGGCCAGCGGTTGTTCCCCGCCGTGCTCGCCGCCGCCGTCGTCATCTGGTTGGTACGTCAGGGTTCGAGCCGGCGGCGGGCGGTGCTGGTGGGCTCGGGCGGTCCGCTTCTCCTCGGCCTGGCGGAAGGCTTCTCCGGCGATCCGTCCGCTTCGGTCGCCGGCCCGACCCTGATCTTCGCCGCCACCGCCGCGGGCACCGCGGCGGTCGTGGCCGACAGGTGGTACCGCCGCGGGCGCGGCGCTGCCGTGCGGCCGTGGCGCACCGACTACGCCGCCGCGGCCCTGACGTTCAGCCTCGTGGGCTTCGCCCTCAGCTACGAGGCGGAGGCTCGGTGGCTGCCGGAGCTGCTGTCGACCGCCTTCGCCCTCGGCGGCGGACTGGGCCTCCTGGCCTTCGTGCTCCTGGAGGCCATTGGCGCGGACCTCACGGTCCGGCCTTCGGTGCTGCTCGGGATCGCGCTCGGACTGCTCGGCGCGTTGTCGGTCGGGTACGGAGTCCAGGCGTGGGGCAGTGCCCGGGAATGGCGCGGAAGCCTCAAGTTCGACCGGGGCGCGGTAGCGGCAGCCGAGACCTGGTACCCCGTGTTCATCGGCGCGGGGGTGGTTCTCGTCCTCGCGGGCATCGTGGTCCTCGGCATGACCCGCCGGCCCGCCAGGTGAACCGGCCTACCCGACGCCGCGCTGAATAGGCTGCGGTGATGACGCTCTACCCGCAGGCCAGCGCCGCGATCGGCGCGCAGGAGAAGGTACCGCTCACCATCGACCGGCTCGGCGAGGCCCGGCGGAGCATGGCGGACGCCGTGGATGCCGAGGTGCTCCCCGGACCGCCGCTCAAGGCGGTACGGGAGGTCGACGCGGACGGTGTCCCGGCGCGGCTGTACGTCCCGGACGCCCTCGCGCCCCCGGTCGTGGTGTACCTGCACGGCGGCGGCTGGGTGCTCGGCGGCCTGGACACCCACGACGGCCTGTGCCGCTCGCTCGCGGACCGGTCGTGGTGCGCGGTACTCGCCGTCGACTACCGGCTCGCCCCCGAGCACCCCTATCCGGCCGCCTTCGAGGACCTGGAACGGGCCGCCGGCTGGCTGCGCCGCGGTGGCGCGGCCGGGCACGGGCTCGACGCGAGCCGGCTCGCGATCGCCGGCGACTCCGCGGGCGGGCATCTCGCGGCCGCCGGCGCCCGCCGTGCCCGTGACCGTGGCGAGCCGTACGCCTACCAGGTGCTCGCCTGCCCGGTGATCGACCCGGCGATGCGCTACCCCGACCTCGACCGGTACGGCCTCGACCGCGACGAGATGCGCTTCTTCTGGGATGCGTTCGCGCCGCCCGGCCGGGTCGACCGCGGGCATCCCGACCTCGCACCGCTGCACGCGGACCTGACCGGGCTGCCCCCGGCGTTCGTCCTCACCGCCGAGTACGACGTACTACGCGACGAGGGCGAGGCCTACGCGGCGGCGCTGGCGGCGGCCGGCGTGCCGACCGTCGCGGTCCGGTACCTCGGCCTCAACCACAACTTCCAGCGCAAGTCGGCCCTGTTCGACGCCGCCCCGCTCGCGCTGGCGCAGGTCGGCGACGCGGTCCGGTGGGCGCTGCGGCGTTGAGCGCCCCGGACGCCGGGCGTCAGTCCGGAGCGCTGTCCGGCACCACCCACGGCGGGCCGCCCGGAACGAGCGAGTACGCCTCGAAGAGGGCGGCCGCGGCCACCCCCATGCGGGTACCGCCGGCGGACGCGATCCAGGTGACGATCTGCGCCGGATCCGAGGTGCCGTCGCCGAGGCCCCCGAAGTAGGCCCGGTGCGCGCGGAGCGACGCGATGCCGCGTTCGAGGTGGTCGGTCACGTCGACGCCGCAGTTCGCCGCGGACGCGCCGCCGAAGCAGACGTACCGCACCCCGGACCAGGGCGAAAGGCCCTCCCCGTCCAACTCCGGGAAGATCCACCGGTTGCCGGCGTCGCGCGCGCCGTCCAGGGTGGCGAGGCCCACGGCCCGGTGGTCGGCCTGGTTGACGAATCCCGACGCCACGACGTCGAACGTGCTCGTGACGACGATCTCGGGCCGGTACCGGCGCACCGCGCGGGCGATGTCCCGGCGCAGCGGCAGCCCGTACTCCACCACGCCGTCGCGATGGTCGAGGAACTCCACCACGTCGACGCCGACCTCGCGGGCGGCCAGCCGCTCCTCCTCCTCGCGGACCGCCGCCGCCTCGCCGGGGTCCATCTTGTCGATACCCGCCTCGCCCCGGGTGGCGACCAGGTATGTCACCTGCTTACCCTGAGCGGTCCAGCGGGCCACCGCGCTGGCGGCGCCGTACTCCAGGTCGTCCGGGTGCGCCGCGACGCACAGGGCGCGCTGCCAGTCCTCCCGCAGGCTGGGCAGCAACGAAGGCTCCGTCATGTTGCTATGTTAGGCACCGTCCCGCCGGTCCGCGCCGGTCGTGGGTTCGGGTGGCGGCGGTCCGCCCCGTTCGGCACCATCAGGGAATGGTTCGGCGGGAATGCCGGGTCCAGTGGTGGGCCGGACTGCTCGCGGTGGTGCTGACCACGGCAGGGTGTGTCACCGGTCGGCACGCTGCCCTGCAGGTCCAGGTCGACGGCGCGGGCGCGCTGTTCGACCAGCCGCTACGGATCACGATCTCGGGTGCCCGGCCCGACACCCGGCTCAGCGTGAAGGCGGCCACCACCGACGGCCAGAACCGGACGTGGACGGCGTCCGTCGACGTCCTCGCCGACCACCGCGGGACCGTGGATCTGCGCACGGCCCCGCCGGTCAGCGGCAGCTACACCGGCGCACACGACACGGGCCTGCTGTGGTCGATGAGCGGCGGGCCGAACGGCTTCGCGCTCGGTTCGGACACCATGACCGTCACGCTCACCGCGTCGCAGCCCGGCCGGACCACCGCGACCGCCACCGTCGCCCGACGCCTCCGCGCCTCCGGCGTGACGACCACGGCGGTACAGGTGTCCGACGCCGGCTTCGTGGGTACCCTCTTCACCCCGCCCGGCACCGGCACCCGCCGGCCGGCCGTCATGACCCTCGGCGGTTCCGAGGGCGGCATCGTCACCGCCGCGCTGGTCGCCCAGGCGCTGGCTTCCCACGGCTACCCGGCCCTCGCGGTGGCCTACTTCGGCGCGCCCGGATCCACCGCCGCCGGCCTGCCCACCTCGCTGACCAACATTCCCCTGGAGTACTTCGCCGGTGCGCTGCGCTGGCTGGCCCACCGGCCCGGCGTCGACCCGAAGACGATCGACGTGTACGGGGTGTCGCGCGGCGGTGAGCTCGCCCTCCTGCTCGGCGCGGACTTCCCCGACCTGGTCTACGGCGTCATCGCCGCGTCACCCAGTTCCGTGGTCAACGCCGGGCTCCCCGACACCGGCGCCCCGGCATGGACCCTGCACGGCCGGCCGGTGCCGCACGTCCCGCCCGCCGCCTACGGCGTACCCGACCCGCTCGAAACGGATGCCGTCATACCGGTCGAGAAGATCACCGGTCCGGTCGCGCTGTTGTGCGGGGACGACGACCGGCTCTGGCCGTCCTGCCCGTCCGTCCAGGCCATCGCCGCCAGGCTCGGCGACCACCCCCACCTCGATCTCCCCGAGCCCGCGGCCGGGCACCTCGTCGGGTTCCCGGTTCCGAACCTGCCCATGCAGAGCGGCCAGATACCCAGCCGGTACGGCACGCTCGACGTCGGCGGTACGGTGCAGACCGACGCCCTGGGCCGCCTCGACGCCTGGCCGAAGCTCCTCACCTTCCTCGCCGACCAACGCGGGTGACGCCACCGGAGGTGGGTCACGTGACGGCGGGTGCTCACCGGCCATGCGTCGCTGGCAGAATCGCCGGATGCGTCCTTCGGTTGCCGTGGTGTACGACATGGTGTCCAGGATCGTTCCCGGGGACGCCCTGGAGGCCCGGCACCGCTCGGACACGTTGCGGTGGCTGCGGGGCACCGATGACGTCTTCCGACGGGTCAAGCCAGCTACGCCGCCACGTCACCTCGTCTCCTACGTCGTGCCGATCGACCCCGCTGACGGCAGCCTTCTTCTGGTCGACCACGTCAACGCCGGGCTGTGGTTGCCGCCCGGCGGACACGTCGAACCGGACGAGCACCCTGCGCGGACCGCCGGTCGGGAAGCACAGGAGGAGCTTGGCATCAACGTCGACGGCGACGGCATCGACGAGGAGCCGACCTTCCTCACCGTCACACGTACCGTCGGGATCGACGCCGGGCACACGGACGTGAGCATGTGGTTTCTCGTCGCCTCTTGCCGGGAGCAGCCGCTCAAGCTGGACCGGAACGAGTTCCGGGCGGCCCGGTGGTGGTCGCCGGCGGAGCTGGTCGCGATCGACCCGACCCGGGCTGATCCACACGTCACCAGGTTCCTCGCGAAGATCACCGGAACGGTCCATGCCGGGTGAGGTCCGGGACCTCGTGACGGTGTTGATCCATGGCTATGCTGGACCCGTGCTGGGCACCCGCACCGCGGGGAGTCCGTGCCCCGGGTGGTCGAGATCCCCACCGCCCTGGTCGTCCGGCACACCTGTGGCTGCCCGCTGGACGCCCCGGCCGTTGCCGCCACCGGCCTGTCGAACCGGGATCAGCACCACATCCACCAGCTTCGCGCGGCGTTGACCCACCGGTCCGCGCGGTTGCCGCACGACTGGCCGGAGCGGTTGTCCAGCACGTTCGTCGAGGCGATCCGGGACCGGTCCGACGGCGACTTCCGCGCGCTGCTCGACCGGCTCCTGCCGGTCAGCCTGACGGTACCGATCCACAGGGTCGGCTGGCCCGCGGGTTGGCCGAACTGCGCGACATCACCCAGAGCGCGCTGGCCGAGATGCGGGCGTTGATCCTGCAGATGCGGCCCGATTCGCTGCACGAGGACGGGCTGATCGAGGCCCTTTGCCGGCATGCGGACTCGGTGGCCGCACGGGAAGGACTGGATGTCGGCTTCCACGCCCCCGAGCAGCGACCGGCGCTGGACGAGCGGGCCGAGGAGGAACTCTTCCGCGCTCACCATCGACAGCTCGCCCAGCCGGTCGACCACGATCCGCGCCGTCCTGCCGGGCGTCCTGGCCGGGGACCGCGTCGACGTCCGTTGAGGGAAGGGTGGGGCGGGACATTTGTCCGAAGGCAGGACGGCGGTCGAGCGATATCGTGGTCTCCCGGACGGTCGGGGTCCGGAGGCAGCAAGCCGCGAGGAGCACGGTGTGGACGGCGGGGATGCGAGCGCGCGCCTGCCGGTACGGGCGTCCCCGTTCGGCCCGCTGGCACAGCTGGGCTGGCGGCTGCACGATCTCGTCAATGCCCGGCGGTACCAGGAGGCGCTCGCGCTGACCGACGAGTACGAGGCCGTGGCGCGCGCGTTCGGCGACGAAGAGACCGTCGGGTTCGCGATCCAGGGCCGGATGTACGCGTACCTCGAGCTCGGGCACTTCGAGCATGCCCTGGCCGTCGGGGAGACGCTGCTGGCGCGCCATCGGTCCGCCGGCTACGTCCTGGGCGAGGCGAAAGCACTGTCGGATCTGGCCGGTGTCGCGGTCCGGCTCGGCCTGGTCGTGGAGGGTATGAGCTACCTGGCCCGCGCCGGACTGCTGCTGGAGAACACCACGCGCCGCAACGACCGGTACGTCTCCGCACTGTGCTCGTACTCGCTGGCCGCTACCGCAGCGGACCTGTACGAGGTCGCCGCTTCCGGTTACGACCTGCTGGTGGCACACCTGACGCCGGCCATCGGTCGCACCAAGGTCAGCGAGAACTTCGGCGACGTCCAGCTCGCCCTCCTGCTGACCTGGGGGCTGCGGCTGGACCAGCTCGGCTACCGTCCCGAGGCGGCCAGCCGGCTGCGCCGCGCCGCCACGATCACCGAGGACTGGCTGGAAGCCGTCACCGATCCGGACCGGAAGCCCCAGGTTCTCGCCCTGCGGGCGCTGGCACTGGCCAAACTCGGTGACGTCGACGAGGCGATAGCCCTGGCCGAGCCGGTCACCGCCTCGCTCAGCATCGAGCGGCGCACCTGGACGGTGTGTTCGGCCCACCTGGCGCTGGGCATCGCATACCGCGACCGGGGTGACCTCGCCGCCGCCCGCCGCGAGCTGCTGGCCGCGCGGTGGGTGTCCGAGGTCGCCGTTCCCGTGGATCTACGGCCGATCGTCCAGCACGAGCTGGCCCTGCTCACCGCACGGACCCTCGGCCCCGATGCCTGCGCCGAGCTGCTGGAGGCCATCCGGCTGCAGGCCCAGCAGTTGTGGCGGCAGCGCCTGCAACGGGTCGCCATGCTGCGCCAGGCCCGCCAGCACGAGGAACTGGAGATGGAACGGGCCCGTACCGAGGCCGCCCTGCTGTTCGACCCGGTGACCGGGCTGGGCAACCGCAGCCGCTTCGACCAACTGATCAACGCCGTCGACGGCGGGCAGCTCCCCACCCCCACCAGCATGCTCATCATCGATGTGGACAAGTTCACCGCCATCAACGACACCCACTCGCGCAGCGCCGGGGACTACGTGCTGCGCGAACTCGGTACCATCCTGAAGGCCAACTGCCGCGCTGCCGATCCCCTGCCGATCCGCTACACCGACGACGAGTTCGTCGTCTTCCTGCACGGCGACCTGCCCACCGCGGTCGCCGTCGCCAAACGCATCCGCGCGGCCGTGGCCAGCGCCGACTTCGACAACGTCATCCCCGGCACCCCGGTCACCGTCAGCGCCGGCGTCGCCCTGCTCCGCCCCGGCATGACCGCTACCCACCTGTTCCGCACCGCCGAGACCAACCTGTACCGGGCCAAGCGCGACGGCCGGAACCGCGTCGTCGGCTGAGTTCTCCCCATCCTCGCTGGGCCATGCCGCCCCTTCCGGCAAATGACGTATGCGGCTGGGCGACATGCGCGTACCCGACGGTGGCCGAAACCGGCGCCGTAAGTTCGGTCGGCCGTCAGATGAGCCGCGCCGCGACTAAGGGCAGATTGTTCATCAAGACAAGGGATCAGACGCCATCCGGAGTTCCGGAAGAACGATCTTTACCGAGGTGAGTTCCGTGAGCGACCAGTCGAAGAGCCCGGCGCCCGCCGTCGCGCGGCGCATCCAGGTCACCCGGCGCCGGCCGCGCCGCGAGCTCCTGCCCGACACCACCCTGACCGACTCGTGGCCGCCCCGGCTCAACACGGCGCTGTAACGCGGGAGATGAGAACGATGACGGTAACCGACCTCGCCACGTACCGGCGCACCACGCAGAACCAGCGGCCCGAGTGCCGGCACGAGCCGCGGTGCCCCGCGGCCGACGCCTCCGACCACGCCGCCGCGCGCGTCGTCGCCAGCCACCCCGTGCAGGGCTGGAGCCTGCTGTGCAACGGCGTCGTGGTGTTCGACGACGCCGGCGAGCTGCTTCCCAACCGGGTCAGCGTCGCCCCGCCACGGCCGGAGTACCGGCCCCGGCCCCAGTACCTGCCCCGCGCGGCGTGAGCAGGAAGAGGCCTACTCCATGACCCCGCTGCAAGAGTGCGCCAGGCCGGTGAACGAGACCGCCCAGAGCCCTCGTGCCGTCGTCGACAAGGCGTTCACGGTACTGGAGGCGTGGCACCACCGCGGCGAGACGCTGGGCAGCTCCGAACTCGCCCGCCGGACCGGCCTGCCGAAGTCCACCAGCCACCGGCTGCTGGGCATCCTTGAGGCGGCCGGCCTGATCGAGCGCCTCAGCAGCGGCTACCAGCTCGGCGACCGGCTGCACGGCTTCTCCAGCCGGTTCACCGCCGACTACCCGCCCGACCTGCGCGAGATCAGCCTTCCCTTCCTTCAGGACCTCTACGAGCTGACCCACGAGACGGTGCACCTGGCCGCGCTCGACGGCATCGACGTGCACTGCGTCGAGAAGGTCTACGGGCACCGGCGCAGCCCGATCCGGTCCCGCGTCGACGGCCTGCTGCCCGGGCACTCCACCGCGCTGGGCAAGGTACTGCTCGCCTACTCGCCGGCCGAGACCCAGCGCCGCGCGCTCACCTCCCCGCTCCGCGGGTACACCCCGGCCACCTGCACCGAACCGGTACGCCTCGCCGCCGAGTTACGCGCCATCGTCCGGTGCGGCCTCGCCTACGACCGCCGCGAGACGCACCCCGCCGTCGCCTGCGTGGCCGCCCCGCTGCTCGACCAACGCGGCCGCGCCGTCGCCGCCATCTCGATCAGCCGCCCCGCCGACCGGTTCAACCCGGCCGCCGTGACCGAACGGCTGCGCCGCAGCGCCCGCGCCGCGTCGTTCGCGCTCGCCGCCGCCCGTACCGAGCCAGCCGCCGCCTGAGCGGTCCGCCTTCCCCCGCCCCCTGGAGACGCCCGCCATGAGCAGCACCCCCGCCCTCGCCCCGGTCATCCCGATCCGCCGCGCCTGCGCGCCGGTACCGACGAAGTCACGCGCGACCCGCGCGGCCGGCCACCACACCCTCGACGACCGGAAGCTGGACGCCCTGTACCGCCGCCACCGTCCAGCCGTCTTCCGGTACGCACTCGGGCTGACCCTGGGCGACCGGCACCTCGCCGAGGACATCACCCAGGAGACGTTCCTGCGCGCCTGGCGGACCCCGCATCTGGCGACCGACCGGCCGGACGGCTGCCACGGCTGGTTGACCACGGTCGCCCGCAACCTGGTGATCGACCGGCTGCGCCACCGCCGCCGCCGCCCGACGGAGGCCGGTGACGGGGCCCTGCCGACGGTCGCCGCGCCGACCAGCGAGGTCGACCACATGCTCACCGCGCTCACCGTGCGGCACGCGCTGGCGAAGCTGACGCCGTCGCACCGGCAGATCCTGACCGAGACCTACCTGCGCGGCCGGGCGCTGGCCGAGGTCGCCGAGGAGCTCGGCATCCCGCTCGGTACCGCCAAGTCGCGCGTGCACTACGCGCTCCGCGCGCTGCGCCAGGAGCTGGCGGAACCGGCCCGCACCGACGAACGCCAAGCCGCGTAACGCACGTAAGGAGAACCGCCGTGACCGTGCCCCACCCCGTACCCGCCAGCGACGCGCCCGACCCGCGCGATCCGGAGCTGCGGCTGCGCAGCCTGCTCGACCTCGGTACCGTCCGCCTGCTGAACGGCCGGGACGAGTCGGGCGTGGTGTCCGCCCGGGGGTCGATCCACGATGCCGGCGTGGTCGCGTTCGCGACCGACGCGACCCGGATGGGCGGGGCGATGGGCGAGGCGGGCTGCCGGCACATCGCGGCCGCGATCGACACCGCGGTCCGCGAACACGTTCCGGTGGTCGGGCTGTGGCACTCCGGCGGCGCGCGGCTGGCCGAGGGCGTGGCCGCGCTGGACGGGGTCGGGCAGGTGTTCGCCGCGATGGTCCGCGCGTCCGGCCGGGTACCGCAGATCTCGGTGGTCCTCGGCCCGGCGGCCGGCGGCGCGGCGTACGGCCCGGCGCTGACCGACCTGGTCGTGATGGCCCCGGCCGGGCGGGTGTTCGTCACCGGCCCGGACGTGGTCCGCAGCGTCACCGGCGAACAGGTCGACATGGACCAGCTCGGCGGCCCGGACCTGCACGCGAAGCGGTCCGGCGTGGCGCACGTCACGACGAAGACCGACCTGGAGGCGCTGGGCAAGGCCCGCGAGCTGGCCGTCCTGCTGGGCCGCCGCGGCCGGTTCCGCCCGGAACAGCTTTCCGACGGTACCGATCTGGCGGCCATGCTGCCGGCGCAGGCGAACCGGGCCTACGACGTGCGGCCGCTGGCGAACGCGGTCCTGGACCGGCCGGGGATCGAGCTGCACGCCAAGTGGGCGCCGAACATCGTCACCACGCTCGGCCGGCTGGCCGGCCACACCGTCGGGGTGATCGCGAACAACCCGCTGCGCATGGGCGGCTGCCTGGACTCCGCGTCGGCGGAGAAGGCGGCGCGGTTCGTGCGGATGTGCAACTCCCTGGGGGTACCGCTGGTCGTGCTGGTGGACGTGCCCGGATACCTGCCCGGGCTGTCGCAGGAGTCCGACGGCGTGGTGCGGCGCGGCGCGAAGCTGCTGCACGCCTTCGCCGAGGCCGTGGTACCGAGGGTGACCCTCATCACCCGGAAGGCCTACGGCGGCGCGTACATCGCGATGAACTCCCGGTCGCTCGGTGCCACCGCGGTCTACGCGTGGCCCCACGCGGAGGTTGCCGTGATGGGCGCCGCGGCCGCGGTCAACATCCTGCACCGCCGCAAGCTCGCCGCGGCACCGGCCGAGGAGCGCGATGCGTTGCGCGCCAAGCTCGTCGCCGAGCACGAGCAGCTCGCCGGTGGCGTGCACCGCGCCGTAGAACTCGGCGTCGTCGACGAGATCATCGCACCCACCCGGACCCGCCGCCGGATCGCCGAGGCGCTCGCCGCCGCCCCGGCCGGGCGCGGCTTCCACGGCAACATCCCGCTGTAACCCGCCCGGCCCATCGAACCTTCGCCGACACCGCGGCGTAAGTGAAGAAATCAAACGCAGCTACGTCACTCCAGAGGAGCCGCAGTGCCGACGCACCACCTGACGACCCGCATCCCTGCCGGACCGGACCGCGGGGCGGTGGCGGCATGACGGCCGCGCTCACCGAGCGCCTCCCGGTCCGGCCCGCCCGCCACCGGCACGCTCCGGCCCCGGTCCCTTCCTGGATGCCCGGTGGGCCGGCGCCCGCGTTCGACCCCGACGGCGTGGCCCGCATCGCCGCGCGGGTCCGGGAGACCGCGTACGTCGTGACGGGGCAGCCCGGCTCGGCGGTGGGCGTCGCCACCGGCGGTGCCGTGGTACCGGACGCCGGTACCGCCGGCTACCGGCTGCTGGGCACGCTCCCGCCGCTGTACCCGGAGTGGCTCGGCGACCGGTCGTTCGGCGAGACGCACGGGGTCCGGTTCCCTTACGTGGCCGGCGAAATGGCCAACGGAATCGCCACCACGGCGATGGTGACCGCGATGGCGCGGGCGGAGATGCTCGGCTTCTTCGGCGCGGGCGGGCTGGGCCCGGCCCGGGTCGAGGCGGCGGTCGACGAGCTGACCCGAGCCCTGGGCGAGCTGCCCAACTGGGGCGTCAACCTCATCCACTCGCCCAACGAGCCGGCCGTCGAGGAGCGCGTCGCCGAGTTGCTCGTCACGCGCCGGGTGCCGATCGTCTCGGCATCGGCGTTCATGGGACTGACCCCGGCCGTCGTCCGGTGCGCGGTGTCCGGGCTGCGTACCGACGCCACCGGCCAGATCGTCCGGCGGACGCGCCTGTTCGCCAAGGTCTCCCGCCCCGAGGTCGCCGCGCAGTTCATGTCGCCGGCCCCGCCGGAGCTGCTGCGCATCCTGCTCGACCGCGGCCAGATCACACCCGCCGAGGCGGCGCTGGCCGCGCGGATCCCGGTCGCGGAGGACATCACCGTCGAGTCCGACAGCGGTGGGCACACCGACAACCGGCCGCTGATGGCGCTGCTGCCGGCGATCCTCGCCCAGCGCGAGGCGCTGTCCCGCGAGTTCGGGTACGCCCGGCCGATCCGGATCGGCGCGGCGGGCGGGCTCGGCACGCCCGAGGCGGTGGCCGCCGCGTTCGGGTTCGGCGCCGCGTACGTGGTCACCGGTACGGTCAACCAGTCCTGCGTCGAGGCCGGGCTCTCCGGGCCCGCCAAGGCGATGCTCGCCGACGCCGACGTCGCCGACGTCATCATGGCGCCCGCGGCCGACATGTTCGAGCAGGGCGTGAAGCTGCAGGTACTGCGCCGGGGCACGATGTTCGCGCCGCGCGCCGCCCAGCTCTACGAGGTGTACCGGACGTACCCGAGCCTGGAGGCGATCCCCGAGGCGCGCCGGACCCGCCTGGAGCAGGAGATCTTCCAGGCGCCGATCGAGCGGATCTGGGACGGTACCGCCGCCTTCTGGCGCGGCCGCGACCCGGCCGAGCTGGCCCGCGCGGAGGCCGACCCGAAGCACCGGATGGCGCTGGTCTTCCGCTGGTACCTCGGCAAGGCGAGCCGCTGGGCCATCGACGGCGACCCGGACCGCCGGTTCGACTACCAGATCTGGTGCGGTCCGGCGATGGGCGCGTTCAACCGCTGGACCGCCGGCACGTTCCTCGCCGAGCCGGAGAACCGCACCGTCGTCCAGGTCGCCCGCAACCTCCTCGAAGGCGCCGCGGTCGTCACCCGCGCGCACCAGCTCCGCACGTACGGCGTTCCCGTGCCCGCCCGGGCCTTCACCTTCCCGCCCCGCAACCTGACCTGAGGTGTCGCACATGTCTGACGTCCGCCCCAACCCGCTTCCGATCGCCGTCGTCGGCCTGGGCGCACTCCTGCCCGGATCGAAAGACGTCGACGGGTTCTGGCGCTCCGTCCTGTCCGGCCGGGATCTCATCACCGACGTACCCGAGACGCACTGGCTCGTCGAGGACTACTACGACCCCGACCCGAAGGCGCCGGACAAGACCTACGGCAAGCGCGGTGCGTTCCTCGAACCGGTCGAGTTCGACCCGATGGCGTTCGGCGTCCCACCCAACCAGCTCTCCGCGACCGACACGACGCAGTTGCTGAGCCTGCTCGTCGCCGACCAGGTGCTCCGCGACGCCACCGGCGGCCGACTGTCCGAACTGGACAGAGACCGGGTGAGCGTCATCCTCGGTACCGCGCCACTGGAGCTGCTCGCCACGATGGCCAGCCGGTTGCAGCGGCCGGTGTGGCTGAAGGCGTTGCGGGACAGCGGGGTCGGCGAGGACGCGGCGCAGGCGGTCTGCGACCGGATCGCCGAGCACTACGTGCCCTGGCAGGAGGCGTCGTTCCCGGGCCTGCTGAGCAACGTCGTCGCCGGGCGGATCGCGAACCGGTTCGACCTGCACGGTACCAACTGCACCACCGACGCCGCCTGCGCCAGCTCCCTGGCGGCGCTCGCGGCCGGGGTGAACGAGCTGGCGCTCGGCCAGGCCGACCTGGTGGTCACCGGCGGCGTGGACACGCTCAACGACATCACCATGTACATGTGCTTCAGCAAGACCCCGGCGCTGTCCCCGAGCGGTGACTGCAAGCCGTTCTCCGACGCCGCCGACGGCACGATCCTCGGCGAGGGCCTGGTCATGTTCGCCCTCAAGCGGCTCGCCGACGCGGAGCGCGACGGCGACCGGATCTACGCCGTGCTCAAGGGCCTCGGTACCGCCTCCGACGGGCGCAGTACCGCCATCTACGCGCCGCTGGCCGACGGGCAGGCGCGCGCGCTCAACCGGGCCTACGCGACGGCCGGCTACGGGCCCGAGACGGTCGAGCTGGTGGAGGCGCACGGTACCGGTACCACGGCCGGCGACCTCGCCGAGTTCACCGCCCTGCGTACCGTCTTCTCCGCCACCGGCCGGCCGGACAGCCAATGGTGCGCGCTCGGCTCGGTCAAGTCGCAGATCGGGCACACCAAGTCGGCGGCCGGCGCGGCCGGCCTGCTCAAGGCCGTCCTGGCCCTGCACCACAAGGTCCTGCCACCCACCATCAAGGTGGACCGCCCCAACCCGAAGCTCGACCTGTCGAGCAGCCCGCTGTACCTCAACACCGAGCCGCGGCCGTGGATCCGCGACGGGCGGCACCCGCGGCGCGCCTCGGTCTCCAGCTTCGGCTTCGGTGGCAGCAACTTCCACCTGACGCTGGAGGAGTACGTGGGTCCGGGGCGCCCGGCCTGGCGCGCCCGTACCACCCCGACCGAGCTGGTACCGCTGAGCGCGCCGACGCCTTCGCAACTCCTGGAGCGGATCGGCCGGCTGGACCTGTCGGTACCGCTGGCGGACCTCGCCCGCGCCGCGCAGCGGGACTTCGACGCGGCCAGCGGTGCCCGGCTGGCGATCGTCGCGTCGGACACCGACGACCTCGCCGCGAAGCTGCGCCAGGCGGCGACCGCGATCGGTACCGACTCGACCCGCGCGTTCACCACGCCGACCGGCGTCTCCTACGCCGCCGGTGCCCCGGCGACCGGTCGGGTCGGCTTCCTCTTCTCCGGCCAGGGCAGCCAGTACGTCGGCATGGGCGCCGGCCTGGCGATGGAGTTCCCGGTGGCCCGTGCCGCCTGGGACCGCGCCGCCGATCTCGTCCTGGGCGACCGCGCGCTGCACCGCGTCGTCTTCCCGGTGCCCGCCTTCACCGACGCCGAGCGCGCCGCGCAACAAGCCGCCCTCACCGCCACCGAATGGGCGCAGCCCGCGCTGGCCGTCCAGAGCATCGCCCAGCTCGGCCTGCTCGACGCGCTGAAGATCGCGCCGGACGCCCTCGCCGGCCACAGCTTCGGCGAGCTGGTCGGCCTGTACCGCGCCGGTGCCTTCGACGCCGAAACACTGGTACGGCTGGCCCGGCGGCGTGGCGAGGCGATGCGCGACGCGGCAGCCGTGCCCGGCGCGATGCTCGCCATCTCGGCCGGCCGCGAGCGGGTCGAGGCATTGCTGTCCACAGTGGACGGTGTTTGGCTGGCCAACCACAACGCGCCCGACCAGATCGTGGCGTCCGGCTCGATCGACGGCATCGCCGCCGCCGAAAGCCGGCTCGCCGCGGCCGGTATCGCCAGCCGGCGTATCGACACCGCCACCGCGTTCCACTCGCCGCTCGTCGCGCCCGCGAGTGCGGCCCTGCTGGAGTACCTGCGCGGAGTACCGGTCGGTGCGCCGCGGGTTCCCGTGTTCGGCAACACCGACGCCGCCGTGTACCCGGCCGACCCGGACGCCGTCCGGGAGCGCCTCGCCGCCCACCTCGCCGCGCCGGTCCGGTTCGTCGACGAGATCGAGGCCATGTACGCCGCCGGCGTGCGTACCTTCATCGAGGTCGGTGCCGGCTCGACGCTCACCTCGCTCGTCGGCCGCATCCTGGGCGACCGGCCGCACCTCGCGGTCAGCCTCGACCGCAAGGGCCGGCACGGGGTGACCGCCCTGCACGAGGCGCTGGGCCGGCTCGCGGTCGCCGGTGTCGCGGCCGACTTCGAGGCGCTGTGGACGCTCAACGCGCCGCCGCCACCCCAGCCGGAGGACCGGAAGCCACGGCTGACGAAGATGCTCTCGGGCGCCAACTACGGCAAGCCGTACCCGCCCGCCGGTACCACCGCCACCCGGCCGGCACCGGCTGCCGTCGAGGTTTCCGTCCCGGCTGCCGTACCTGCCCCGGCGCCGGTCCAGATCCCCGCTCCGGCTGCGGTTCCAGCCGCCGCTCCGGCTGCGGTTCCAGCCGCCGCTCCGGCTGTGGTTTCAGCCGCCGCTCCGGCCGCGATTCCCGTGGCGGTTCCGGCGGTGGTTGCGCCGGCTCCGCCGGCCGCCCCGGCTCGGGTGTCCGCGGATCTGGCGGCCCTGGTGCTGTCCGTGGTGGCCGACAAGACCGGCTACCCCGCCGAGATGCTCGCCGGACACATGGAACTGGACTCCGACCTCGGCATCGACTCCATCAAGCGCGTCGAGATCCTCTCCGCGGTCCGCCGCGCCGCCCCCGACCTCCCCGACGTCGACCCCGTCGAACTGGGCAAGCTGCGCTCCCTCGGCGAAATCATCGACCAGCTCAACGCGACAGCACCGGCGGTCGCGGTCGAGAACCCCGAGCCCGCTCCGATCCACGATGAAGACGACGGACTCGACCGCCGCGCGGTCCGGGCCGTTCCCGCGACGGCACCGGGATTCGCCCTCGCGGGTCTGCGCGCCGCACCGGTCGTGGTGACCGACGACGGCGGTGGCGTCGCGGGGCATCTGGTCGCCCGGCTGCGCGCCCAGGGCATCCAGGCCGAGGTGCGCGGGGAGGTACCGGCTGACGCGCACGGGGTCGTCCTTCTGGAGGGCCTGGCCGACGTCGCGTCGGTCGACGAGGCGCTGGCGGTCCAGCGGCGCGCGTTCGCCGCCGCCCGTAGGGTGGCCGCGCGATTCGCGGAGCACGGCGGCGTGTTCGTCACCGTCCAGGACACCGGCGGCGACTTCGGTACCCGGGGAAGCGACCCGCAACGGGCCTGGCTCGGCGGCATCGCCGGGCTGACCCGGACCGCGGCGCGCGAGTGGCCGGCGGCCTCGGTGAAGGCGATCGACTGCGAGCGCGGCGGGCGGCACCCGGCGACGATCGCCGGGGCGATCGCGCAGGAACTGCTCACCGGCGGGTCGACGCTCGACGTCGGGCTGCGCGCGGACGGTACCCGGACGACCGTGCGGGCGGTGACGACGGCACCCGGCGGGAACGCGAACCGCATCGGGCCCGATTCGGTGATCGTCGCTTCCGGCGGCGCCCGCGGTGTCACCGCGGCGGCGCTGCTGGAGCTGGCCCGGCAACACCGGCCGAAGCTGGTACTGCTGGGCCGGACCCCGCTGGCCGACGAGCCGGCGCACCTGGCTGGCGTGACCGACGAGGTGTCGCTCAAGCGCGCCGTCGCCGAGCACGCCCGGCGCGCCTCCGGGCGGCCGCCCACGCCGGCTCGGGTCAACGCCGAGGTCGCCGGGGTGCTCGCGGCCCGCGAAATCCGGGCCACGCTGGCCGGGATCGCGGCCGCCGGCTCCCCGGTCCGGTACCTCGCGGTGGACACCCGGGACGGTGCCGCACTCGCCACCGCCCTGGACGGGGTACGGGCGCAGTGGGGGCCGGTCACCGGGATCGTGCACGCCGCCGGAGTTCTTGCGGACAAGCGCATCGCGGAGAAGACCGACGAGCAGTTCGACCGGGTGGTCGACACGAAGGTACAGGGGCTGCGGGCGCTCCTCGCGGCCACGGCCGGCGATCCCCTCGACCTGTTCTGCGTCTTCTCCTCCATCTCGGCCCATGTCGGCAACCCCGGCCAGTCCGACTACGCGATGGCGAACGAGGTGCTCAACCAGGTGGCGCACGCCGAGCAGGCCCGCCGGCCGGGTCTGGTGGTGCGGTCGATCGCCTGGGGGCCGTGGGACGGCGGCATGGTGAACGCCGCGCTGGCCGAGCACTTCCACCGGCACGGGGTACCGCTGATTCCGGTCGCGGCCGGGGCGCGCGCGTTCGTGGCCGAGGTGACCGGCGGGCCGGCTGACGCCCACGTGCTGATCACCGCCGGCCAGGGGGCCGACCCGATCGACGGCGCCGGTACCCGCGGGCCGCGCGGCGAGATCCAGCTCAACTCCCACTCGCACCCGTACCTCGTCGACCACGACATCGAGGGCACACCGGTGGTACCGGTGGCCCTGGTGCTGGAGTGGTTCACCGCGGCGACCCGGGCGTGGTCGCCGGAGCACGCGGTGATCCGGGACGTGAGCGTGCTCCGCAAGATCGGCCTGGACCACTTCAGCAACGGCGGGAACCGGTTGACCGTCCAGGCCGGCCGGGACGGCGACGGCCGGCTGACCCTGGAGGTCCTAGGCGACGGCGACTCGCGGCACTACCGGGCGTTCGCGGCACCGACCAACGGCGGCCCGTCGACGTGGGAGGTCCCGGCCGACCTCGAACCGGCGCCGCAGAAGGTCTACGACGGCGGCGTGCTGTTCCACGGGCCGTGGTTCCAGGCGATCCACTCGGTCGAGGGAATGTCCGCCTCGGGCGCCGCCGCGACCGTGGCCGGCGCCCGGGACCTCGGCTGGCACGGCGCCACGTGGCACACCGACCCGGCGGCCATCGACGGCGGCCTTCAGCTCGCGCTGCTGTGGGGCGAGCACGTACTGGGCGGGGCCTCGTTGCCGATGGGGCTCGCCGAGTACCGGGCGTACCACACCGGGCTCTACGACGGCCCGACCCGCTGCGTCCTGCGTGCCGGCAACGTCTGGGCCGACTCCGCCGAGTGCGACATCGCGTTGCTCGCCGAGGACGGCACGGTCCGCTGCGAACTGCTCGGTGTGTCCCTGGTGCGGCGGCCGGCATGAGCAGCTTCGAGCCCATCGCGATCGTCGGGCGGGGCGCCGTCCTGCCCGGCGCTCCCGACCCGGATGCGTTCTGGGGCGGTATCGCGGCCGGCCGGACCGGGCTGCGCCCGGCGCCCGAGGGCCGCTGGCGGGTACCGCGCGCCTCGATGCTCACCACCGTGGACGCGCCCGAGGACGGTACCTGGAGCGACGTGGGCGGGTACGTCGAGGGTTTCGAGTCGGTCTTCGACCCGACCGGGTACCTGATCGACCCCGGCGAGATCACCGGCCTGGACGCGCAGTACCGCTGGGTGCTCCACGCCGTCCGTGCGGCGCTGCGCGAGGCCGGCCAGGACGGGCCGTCGCCCCGGGCCGGCCTGATCCTCGGCAACCTGTCGTTCCCCTCGGCGGCGATGGCGGAGTACGCCGAGCAGGTGTGGCGGGGCGGCCCGCACCGGCCCGACGCCCGGAACCGGTTCATGTCCGGCCTACCCGCGCACCTCGCCGCACGGGCGCTCGGGCTCGGGGCCGGCGCGTTCGCTCTCGACGCCGCGTGCGCGTCGTCGCTGTACGCGATAAAGCTGGCCTGCGACCGGCTGCACGACCGGTCCGCCGACCTGATGGTCGCCGGGGCCGTCAACTGCGCCGACGACCTGTTCATCCACGTCGGCTTCACCGCGCTGTCGGCGTTGAGCCGCACCGGGCGCAGCCGCCCGTTCCATCGCGCGGCCGACGGCCTGGTACCGGCCGAGGGCGCGGCCTTCGTCGCGCTGACGCGGCTGTCCGACGCGGTCGCCGCGGACCGGCCGATCCTCGGCGTGATCCGCGCCGTCGGCCTCGCCAACGACGGGCGCGGCGCCGGGCTGCTGGTGCCGGCCGAGGAGGGCCAGGAGCGGGCGATGCGCCGCGCCTACGCCGCGGCCGGGGTGGCACCCGAGACCGTCACGCTGCTCGAATGCCACGCGACCGGCACCCTGGTCGGGGACGCCGCCGAGGTCCGCAGTACCAGCCGGGTGTTCGCCGGCCACCCCGGGCTCGCCGCCGGGTCGGCCAAGTCCAACGTGGGTCACCTGATCACCGCGGCGGGCGTCGCCGGCCTGCTGAAGATACTCGGTGCCATGCGCGCCGGGATCCGGCCGGCGACGCTGCACGCCGAGGAGCCGATCGACGCGCTCGCCGGTACGCCGATGCGGCTGCTGCACGCCGCCGAGGAGTGGACCGGGCCGCGCCGCGCCGCCGTGAGCGCGTTCGGCTTCGGCGGCAACAACGCGCATCTCATCGTCGACGCCTGGCGGCCCGGACCGGTGGCGCTGCCGCCTCCGGCGCCGGTGCAGCCCCCAACCGACGTGGCGATCGTCGCGGTCGGCGCCCGGGTGGGCACCGGTGGCAGCGTCGACGACCTGCGCCGGGCGCTGTTCACCGGTACCGCCGGGGACGGCGGCCGGCAGTCCGTCGACATCGCGCTGGACGGGCTGCGGTTCCCGCCGCTGGACCTGAAGCAGACGCTCGGGCAGCAACTGCTGGTACTGGAGGCGGCGCGGGAAGCCGTCGCCGGGCTCGACCTGCCGCGCGAGGGCACGATGGTCCTCGTCGGCATGGGCTGCGACCCGGAGGTGGCCCGGTACGGTGCCCGCTGGCGCGCGCCGTTCATGGACGGGCGCCCGGAGCGGGAGGCATTCACGCCGGTCCTGCGCAGTGCGGGCGTCCTCGGCACCATGCCGAACATCGTCGCCAACCGGCTCAACGCCTTCCTCGACCTGGCCGGGCCGAGCTTCACGGTCTCCGCCGAGGAAGCCTCCGGCGTCGTCGCGCTCGACCTGGCCGCCCGCGCGCTGCGCGCCGGTGAGGCGGACGCCGCCGTCGTGGGCGCCGTCGACCTGTCCCGGGAACCGGTGCACGAGGCGGCACTCGCGGACCTCGGCATCGAGCGGACCTCCGGGGACGCGGCCGTCGTGCTGGTTCTCAAGCGCCTGGCCGACGCGCGGCGTGACGGCGACCGGGTGCTCGCCGTGCTGGACGAGGCGCAAGCGTCGGCCGCTCTCACGGTCGGCCCGGGCGGGTTCGACACCGCCGCGCTCTTCGGCACCGCGCACGCCGCCAAGGGCCTCGTCGACGTGGCCGCCGCCGCGCTCGCCCTGCAGCACCGGGCCCGGCCCCGGGTCGGCGCTCCCGCCGACCCAGCCTTCGACCAGACCGCCGCCGAGGTGGTGGTCACGCCGCTTCAGGCGCCACCGGTACGGTTCGGGCTGCGCGCCGCCGCCTCCGTACCATGGGTCGCGGAGCGGCCGACGCGGCTGCACGTCTACTCCGGCGCGGACCGGTCCGGCGCGCTCGCCGCCCTGGGCGCGGGCCGGGAGTCGCCGGGCGGTCCGGCCCGGTTGGTCATCGTCGCCGCCGACGCCGCCGAGCACGCCGCCCGTACCGACGCCGCCCGTACCTGGCTGACCCGCGGCGGCCCGCAGCCCGATGGAGTGGCTTTCCGCGCCGCCCCGGTCACCGGCGAGGTCGGGTTCGTCTTCACCGGCGGCCTGGCCGCGTACCCGGGCATGGGACGCGAGCTGCTGCTGGCCTTCCCGCACCTGGTCGAGCGGATCGAGGCCGGGTCGGGCTCGCTGCGGGAACCGGCCGGCTGGGCGTTCGACGGGCCGGACAGCGCGCCGCGCCAGGTACTCGACCAGATCTGGGGTACCGCGCTGCTGAGCCAGGTGCACGCGATGGTCACCCGGGAGGTCCTGGGCATCGTCCCGCAGGCCGCCCTGGGGTACTCGGCCGGCGAGTCCAACGCGCTCGTCGCGCTCGGCGTCTGGACCGACATGCGCCGGCTGGTCGCCGACATGACCGCGTCCAGGATGTTCAGCACCCAGGTCGCCGGGGAGTTCGCCGCGATCCGCCGGGCCTGGGCGCGGCGCGGCATCGTCGAGGACCGCTGGCGCAACTACCTCGTCGGCGCCGACCCCGACCGGGTACGCAAGGCCCTGCACGGCGAGCCGGCCGCCCATCTCGTCGCGGTCAACGCGCCCGACTCGGTGGTGATCGGCGGCGCGGTCGCGGCGTGCGAGCGCGTGCTGTCCCGCCTCGACGCCGACTACGTCGTACCGGTCCCGTACGAGCTGGCGGTACACGTACCGGAGCTGGCCGAGGTACGCGACCAGTGGTGGCTGCTGCACCGGCGGCCGACCACTCCCCCGCCCGGCGTGCGGTTCTACAGTTGCGCGACCGACACCTCGTACCTGCCGACGCCGGAGACGGTCGCCGACGCGCTCACCGCGCAGGCCGTCGGAACCATGGACTTCGCCGGAACGGTCGAGAAGGCGTGGGCCGACGGCGTCCGCGTCTTCATCGAGCACGGGCCGAAGGGGCTGTGCAGCGACTGGATCCGCCGGACCCTCGGCGACCGCGAGCACCTCGCGGTCGCGATGGACGCCCCCGACGGGCGCAGCGTCCGGCATCTCACGCGGGTCGCCGCCGAACTGGTCGCCGCGGGCGTACCGGTCGACGCCGACGCGCTCCTCGCCCACCTCGCCGCGGCCGCGCCGGTCGCCGCCGAACCGGGGCGCGTGCTCACGCTCCCCGCCCACCCACCGGAGGTCAGGTTGCCGGAGAACCCATCCGCGACCGTCATGCCACGCGCCCCCAAGCTCCCGCCGGTCGTCGCCCCCGCCCCCACGGCGGCGGCCGGTGGGCCCTCCATGCTCCCGCCGGTCGTCGCCCCCGCCCCCACGGCGGCGGCCGGCGGGTCACCCGTGACGTTCGACCGGGCGCAGCTCGAACACCTTGCCAGCGGCCGGATCTCGGACCTGTTCGGCCCGCTCTTCGCCGCCCAGGACGGGTACCCGCGACAGTGCCGGATGCCGCAGCCGCCGATGCTGCTCGCCGACCGGGTCACCGGCATCGACGCCGAACCGGGCTCGATGGGTACCGGCACGATCTGGACCGAGACCGACGTCACGCCCGGCGCCTGGTACCTGGACAGCACCGGCCGGATGCCGGCCGGAATCCAGATCGAGGCCGGCCAGGCCGACCTGCTGCTGATCAGTTGGCTGGGCGCGGACCTGCGCAACCGGGGCGAGCGGATCTACCGGCTGCTCGGCTGCGAGCTGACGTACCACGGCAGCCCGCCGGTACCGGGCGAGACGCTGCGGTACGAGATCCACATCGACGACCACGCCGAGCACGACGGCATCCGGCTGTTCTTCTTCCACTACGACTGCTACGTGGGCGACGAGCTGCGCCTGACCGTCCGAGGTGGACAGGCCGGCTTCTTCACCGACGCCGAACTCGCGGCCACGGCCGGCGTCATCTGGTACCCGGAGCGGGAACAGCCGCCCGCCGACGTGCCGCTGGACCCGCCGGCCGTGACCGGAGCCCCGCGCTCCTACGACGCGGCGGCGGTACGGGCCTTCGCCGAGGGCCGGCCGTACGACTGCTTCGGTCCGGCCTGGGACACCACCCGCTCGCACGTGCGCTCGCCGCGCATCGGCAGCGGTGACATGCAACTGCTGCACACCGTGACCGACTTCGATCCCACGGGCGGACCGTGGCGGCGCGGGTACCTGCGCGCCGAGATGCCGATCTCGCCGGACGACTGGTTCTTCCGCGGCCACTTCAAGAGCGACCCGTGCATGCCCGGCACGCTGATGTTCGAGGGCTGCCTGCAGGCGATGTCGTTCTACCTGGCCGGGTGTGGCTTCACCATCGCCAACGACGCCTGGCGGTTCGAGCCGGTCACCGGCGAGCCGTACCGGATGCGCTGCCGCGGCCAGGTGACCCCGCAGTCGCGGAACCTGACCTACGAGGTGTTCGTGTCCGAACTCGTCGCCGGGCCGGAGCCGACCCTGTACGCCGACGTACTGTGCACAGTGGACGGTGTCAAGGCGTTCCACGCCCGCCGCGTCGGCCTGCGGCTGGTGCCGGACTGGCCGCTGGACCAGTGGCGCGAGCTGGGGCCGGTGACGGAGCAGGAGACCGGCGCGGCGGTACCGGTACCGACGCTCGGCGGGCTGCGCGACTACCGCGACGACGCGACGGTGGCCGAGGCGGACGGCGTCCGGTTCGACTACCGGTCCCTGCTCGCCTGCGCGTGGGGCCGGCCCACCGGGGCGTTCGGCGAACTGTACCGGCGCTTCGACAGCCACCGCCGGGTGGCCCGCCTGCCCGGCCCGCCGTACCACTTCATGACCCGGATCACCGCGACCGAGGGCGCCCTCGGCGGCATGGCGGTCGGCAGCGCGGTCGTGGCCGAGTACGACGTGCCCGACCGCGCCTGGTACTTCGAGCAGAACGGCCAGCCGGCGATGCCGCTGTCGGTACTGATGGAGGTGGCGCTGCAGCCGTGCGGCTGGCTCGCCTCCTACGTCGGATGCGCGGTCGAGATCGACAAGGATCTGCTCTTCCGCAACCTCGACGGCACCGGGACCATCACCGGCGAGGTGACCCCCGCGACGAAGGTGGTACGCACGCACGCGCGGCTCCGGGACATATCCACGACCGGTACGATGATCATCGTCTCGTTCGACGTGGAGTGCTTCGCCGACGACGAGCGGATCTTCCAGATGCCCACGGTCTTCGGCTTCTTCCCGCCGGAGGCGTTCGTCGACCAGCCCGGCCTGCCCGCGACGGCCGACGAGCGGGCCGCGCTCGCCGCCCCGACCGGCCCGGTCGTCGACCTCACCTCCCGTCCGGCGAGGTACTGCGCCGGCCCGCTGCGGCTGGCCGGCCCGATGCTGCTGATGCTCGACCGGGTCACCGGGTACGACCCGACCGGCGGGAGCGCGGGCCTGGGCCGGCTGACCGCCGAGAAGGACGTCGACGCGGGCGAGTGGTTCTTCAAGGCCCACTTCTTCCAGGATCCGGTGCAGCCCGGCTCGCTGGGCATCGAGGCGATGCACCAGCTCCTCCAGTTCTACCTGCTGGAGCGGGACGCCGGAGCGGGCATGACCCAGCCGCGCTTCGAGCTGCTGACCGGCAAGCAGCCGCTGGTGTGGAAGTACCGCGGCCAGGTGGTACCGGCACACCGCACCATCTCCACGGAACTGGAGATCACCGAGTTCGGCGCGGACGCCGAGGGCCGGTACGCGCTCGCGAAGGCCTGGCTGTGGGTGGACGGCCGGCGCATCTACAGCGCGGTCGACGTCGGCATGCGGGTCCGCGACGCGGCCGCCGCTACCAACGCCGGCGCCGACGCCGAGGAGGTACTCGACGCGGGCGGCTGGCTTTCCGACCACCGTCCAACGTGGACGGTACCGGTCCTGCCGATGATGTCCGTGGTGGACCGGCTCGCCGCCGCGTCGGGGCAGCGCGGCCCGGTCGCGCTGCGCGACCTGGAGCTGCGGCGCTGGATCCCGGTCGCCGACCGGGCGCGGCTGCGCACCGAGCGGGCGGACGACGGTACCGTGACCCTGCTCGCCTGGCGGGAGGCGCGGACCGCCGTGCTGTCCCGCTTCGAGCCGGTGGCCACGGCGGTCGTCACCGAACCGGGCCCCCGGCCTGAGCCGTTCGCGCCGTTGCCGGAGGCCGATCCGGTGACCGACTTCTACACCTCCGGCGCGCTGTTCCACGGCCCCGCGTTCCAGTACCTCGTCTCGATGCGGCGGGGACCGGGCGGCGCGTCCGGCGTCCTTTCCGCCGCTCGCGGCGGCGTGCCGCACGGCACCCTGCACCAGGGACTGCTCGACGCGGCCACGCACGTCATCCCGCACGACCGGTTCCGGGAGTGGGCGCCCGACATCCCGCAGGGCAGCGTCGGCTACCCGTACCGGATCACCCGCTTCGACCAGTTCGAGCCGCTGCCGGCGACCGGCGAGGTGGGCGTCGAGGCGCGCTTCGCCGGGTTCCACCAGCAGGACCGCCGGCACCCCGTGGTCGACCTGCAACTCGTCCGGGACGGGCGGGTACTGGTGGCGCTGCGACTGGTCGAGGTGCTGATGCCGACCGGGGCGATCGGCGCGGCCGAGCCGGCGGCGCGGCGGGCGTTCCTGCGCGACCGCGCGTACGCCGGCGGCGTCGGGCTGTCCCGCACCGAGGCCGGTGTCACCCGCCTGCGCCACGCCGACGTGCAGCAGTGCGACTGGCTGCCCGGAACGGTGGCCCACGCCTACGCCCTGCCGGCCGGTGCCCGCGGGGTCGACAACCTCGCGGTCATCGCGGTCAAGGACCACGTCGCGCGCCGGACCTCCGCGCACCCGTCCGCGGTCGAGGTCGCCGCGGACCGGCGCACCGCGTGGCTGACCGGCCGCCCGGAAGAACTCCATCACGTACGGGTCGGGGAAACGGCCGACGGAGTCACCGTCCATGCGTCCCGTTGACCGGCACGGGGCGGGGCCCCGCCGCCCACCCGTCGCCCACCATGTCCGCAAAGCGCCGACCCTGGAGGCCAGCACCGTGACCCGAAACATCCTGTCGTCCTTCCTGCGGCTGCGCGACGCCGCACCGGACCGGCGGATCTTCACCTACGTCGACGACTGCGGCGGGGACCAGGACACGCTCACCGTCGGCCAGCTCGGCCAGGCCGCCGACCGGGTGGTCGCCGCCCTGCGGGCCTGGGGCTTCGCCCCGGGCGACCGGGCGATCCTGGTGTACCCGCCGTCGCTGGATTTCGTCGAGGCGTTCCTCGGCTGCCTCGCGGCCGGCGTCATCCCGGTACCGGTGTACCCGCCGAACCCGTTCAAGCTGAAGAAGGACCTCGCCACGTTCACCGCCATCGCGGCGAACGCGGGAGCCCGGGGAGTCCTGACCACGAGCGCCTACGACCGGTCCCGCTCGGTCAGCGGCGTGACCAACTTCTTCAGCCGGGACACCCCGGCGTGGCCGAACCTGCCGTGGCACCGGACCGACCGGCTGCGCGACGCGGCCCACCCGGTGCCCTGGCACCTGCCGGCCTGCCCGGACCTGCCGGCGTTCCTGCAGTACACGTCCGGCTCCACCGCGCTGCCCAAGGGCGTCATCATCAGCCACGGCAACCTGGCGCAGGAGGTCGCCGCGAACGCCAGGGACCTCGGGCTCGGACCGGACGCGCGCGGCGTGTTCTGGGTACCGCAGTACCACGACCTCGGGCTGATCAGCGTGATCCTGTCCACCATCGCGGGCAACTCGCAGACCACCCTGCTGTCGCCGCTGAGCTTCCTGCAGCGCCCCGCGGTGTGGTTCGAGGTGATGTCGCGCGTGCGCGCCACCCACACCGCCGCGCCGAACTTCGCTTTCGAGCTGGCGGTCCGCAAGACCACACCAGAGCAGCGGGCCCGGTGGGACCTGAGTTCCCTGCGCTCGGTGATGTCCGCCGCCGAGCCGATCCGCCAGTCCACAATGGACAGCTTCTTCGCCGCCTTCGCCGGTACCGGCCTGAACCGGGACGCGTTCTTCCCGGCCTACGGGCTCGCCGAGCACACGGTGAGCGTGTCGATGGGCGGGACGGCGGTACTGCGGCTGGACAAGACCGCCCTGGAGAGCGGCCGGGCGGTACCTGCCCCGGCCGGCCCCGGCACGGTGACCGTCGTCGGCTGCGGCCGGATCACCAAGCTCGACGCCGTCGTGCGCATCGTGGATCCGGCGACCCGCCGCCCGTGCGCGCCGGACGAGGTCGGCGAGGTATGGGTGGACTCCCCCACCAAGGGCCTCGGCTACTGGGGAATGCCGGAGGAGACCCGCGAGACGTTCCAGGCGCGGCTGGCCGGCGAGCACGACGACGGGTACGGGTACCTGCGCACCGGCGACCTCGGCTTCTTCCACGACGGCGAGCTGTTCATCACCGGCCGGTGCAAGGACCTCATCATCATCCGGGGCCGCAACCTGTACCCCGTCGACATCGAGGACCGCGTGCGGGGCTGCCACCCGCTGATCCGCCCGGGCGGTCTCGCCGCGTTCGCGGTCGACGCGCACGGTGGCGAGCAGCTCGTGCTGTTCGTCGAGGTGCGCCGGGACCGGGTCAGCGAGGCGGAGGCCGACGAGATCGTCGAGTCGGTACGCCGCCAGGTGTACGCCGAGTTCCAGCTCCCCTGCCACGCCGTCGTGCTGGGCCGTGCCGGCACGGTCCGGAAGACCACCAGCGGCAAGGTCCGCCGGCTCGCCTGCAAGCAGGCGTTCCTCAGCGGCGACATCGCCAAGGCACCGACGACCGTACGCGTCGCCGTCCAGCGCACCGAACTTGTGGAGGTACCGTGACGACTCCGCTCTACACGACGGCCGCCACCGCCCACGGCGGCCGGGACGGCCGGGTCGCCAGCGCCGACGGCCTGCTCGACGTGGCCGTCGCGACCCCGCACGAGCTGGGTGGCCCGGGCGGTGCGACCAACCCCGAACAGCTCTTCGCGGCCGGGTACGCCGCCTGCTTCCACAACGCGCTCATCCTCGTCGCCCGGCGCGCCCGGCAGGACGTCGCCGGCTCGACCGTCACCGCCCGGGTCGGCATCGCGCGGACCGGCGGCGGCTACGGCCTGAGCGCCCACCTGACCGTGGTGCTGCCCGGACTTTCCGACGAGGTCGCCCGCGACCTGGTCGAGCGGGCCGACCGGGTGTGCCCCTACTCCAACGCGACCCGGGACAACATCCCGGTCACCCACGAGGTGGTGACCGTGACCCGGCCGGAGCCCGTCGCGAGCGGCTGCCCGTTCTCCGCACCCGTCGTGGCTGAGGCGTCACGGTTCCGCACCGTCGCGGTGGTCGGCGCCGGGCCGGCCGGGCTGAGCGTGGCGCGCGAGCTGGAGCGGGCCGGGCACCGGGCGATCGTGCTGGAGGCACTGCCCGAGGTGGGCGGCAAGTGCGAGTCGATCGAGATCGACGGCCACGCCTACGACCTGGGCGGGCACGTCTGCACCACGCAGTACGAGAACGTGGCGCGCCTCGCGACCGAGCTGGGCGTCACCACCGAGGACACCACCCCGCACCGGGTGTACGAGGTCGAGCGGGGCCGGTCCGGCCCGCAGAGCGCGGCGTTCTTCCAGCGCGAGACGTTCAGCCGGTACGCGGCGCTGCGGGCGGAGCGGTTCCCGCGCATCGCCGAGGCCGGCTTGGCACACTCCGCGCGGGCACTGGCCCAGCCGGTCCCGGAATGGCTCGCCGAGCACGGACTCCAGTCGCTGGCCGAGTCCCTCGGTACCGGGTACACCGCCGCCGGGTACGGGTACCTGGCCGGCGACCTTCCGGCCCTCTACTTCGTCAAGTACGCCGAGATGACCGGCCTGCTGTCGGCGAAGCCGGAGCTGCTCGGCCACCCCGGCAGCTTCACCGTCGTCGGCGGCTTCAAGAGCCTGTGGGAGAAGGTCGCGGCGGAGCTGAGCGACGTCCGCTGCGCAGTCACGATCACCGACATCGAGCGCGACCCGGACCGGAAGACCGGCGGTGTCCGGATCCGCACCGACTCCGGCGAGATCGTCGCCGACGACCTCGTGCTCACCGTCCCGGTCGACCAGGTGCTGCCGGTGCTGGACGCGACCCGCGAGGAGCGCGACCTCGCCGGCCGGGTCCGGGTGATGGACTACTACACCACCGTGGTGTCCGCGACCGGCCTGCCCGAGTCCGCGTTCTACCTGCTCGACGAGTACACCCGGCCGGACGCCGGGCGCGGCGACGTGGTGTCGTTCCACCACCGGTACCCCGGGAGCGACGTCTACGCCTGCTACTCCTACGGCACCCCCGACCTGGCGCCGGAGGACATCGTCGCGCGGATCCGGGACAACGTCGCGCGGCTGGGCGGCGAACTGCGCGAGGTGCACACCCAGCGCCGGTGGCGCTTCCTGCCGCACTTCGGCAGCGACGACATCCGTGGCGGCGTGTACGAGCGGATCGAGCGGATGCAGGGCGGGAACCACACGTACCACGCCGGCAGCCTGCCCTCCTACGAGCTGGTCGAGTGCACCGTCGCGTACAGCCGCGAGCTGGTCCGCCGGTTCTTCCCCGGCGTGCCCGACGAGGACGTGTCCCAGGCGGTGTGCGCGGCGTCCGGCGCGCCGTCGGAGGTCTCGGTCGACTCGCTGCGCGACTGGCTGGTCGAGCACGTCGCCGCCGAGCTGCGCCTGCCGTCCGAGGCGGTGGCCCCGGACGCGCGCCTGGACAGCTTCGCCCTGGAGTCGATCTCCGTGGCGGCACTCCAGGCCGGGCTGTCCGACCTGCTCGGCTTCCGCGTCCCGCACACCGTGTTCCTGGAGCAGCCGACGATCGACGCGGTCGCCCGGTTCCTCGCGCCGGACGAGGCGCGGCACGAGGCGCCGGACGAGGCGCCGGCCGCTGCCGGTACCGTCGAGAAGCGGGCCCCGGCGACGCTGCTGCTGGGACTGACCGCCGCCCGGCCGTTCTTCTGCGTCGGTGGCGCCCTCGGCGCCGCGTACTACCTGTTGCAGCTCGCCCGCGACGTCGGCGCGGCGCGCCCGTTCCACGGCCTGCGGGCACCCGGGTACGACGGCTCAGAGGAGCCGCTGGACACCGTCGAAGCGCTGGCCGCCCGGTACATCGAGACGATCCGGCTGGTCCAGCCCTACGGCCCGTACCTGCTCGGCGGGCACTCGTTCGGCGGCGTCGTCGCCTACGAGATGGGCCGGCAGCTGCGCGAGGCCGGCGAGGAGGTGACCCGGATCGTGCTGCTCGACGCGTACGTCCCGCGGCCCGGCCAGGCCCCGCCCCCGGTCGACGAGCCGGCCGCCATCGAGGAGCTGCTGACCATGAACCGGCTGGCGTTCGCGTCGGGCGGCCCGGCCGGCGTGGAGATCGACCCCTCGCTCGCGATCTCGGAGCAGAAGGAGCGGCTCGGGCGGTTCCTCGGCGCCAACGGTTCGCTCCCGGTCGAGGAGCACATCAGCAACATGCTGCGGGTGTACCAGGCCAACCTGACGGCGAACGTGCGCTACCAGCCGCGCCCGTCCGACCTGAAGGTCACCCTGCTCAAGGCGACCGGCGGGTTCCCGCCCGTGATGAAGCCGCACCGCAACACGGCGCTGCACCTGGACCAGCCGGCCAACGGCTGGGAACTGGTCGAGCTCGGCGAGCTGACCGTCGAGGAGATCCCGGGCGACCACTTCACGATGTTCGTGGAGCCGAACGAGGAGGTCCTCGCGGCCGCCGTGCACCGGTGCCTGGCCCAGGAGGAGCGGCGCGGCGCCAACACCCTCACCGGTACCTGCGCCGACCAGGGTGGCCGGAACCAGACGACGGTCGCGTTCAACCCGCTGGACCCGGCGTTCCTGAACGACCCGTACCCGTTCTACCGCGCGTTGCGGGAGTCCGCGCCGATCCACTACGAGGACACCCTCGGCGGCTGGGTCTTCACCCGCTACGACGACGTGTCCCAGTTGCTGCGTAACCACAGCGTCATCCGGCCACCCGTGACCGACTACCTGTTCGCCTCGGTACCGCAGGAGGACCGGGACCGGATGGCGGCGTTCGAGCAGCTGCTCGGCAAGGCGTTGCCGTTCTCGAACCCGCCGCACCACACCCGGCTGCGCAAGCTGGTGAGCAAGGCGTTCACGCCCCGCGCGGTGGAGGCGATGCGGCCCCGCATCCAGGAGATCACGCACGGCCTGCTGGACCGGATCGAGGCGGCCCGCGGCGGGGACCTGCTCGCCGACGTCGCGTACCCGCTGCCGTCCACGGTGGTCATGGAGTTCATCGGCGTACCGGCGCCCGACCACGCGCGGCTGACCCACCTGGCGACGCAGATGATGGCGCTGCTCGGGGCGCAGTACGCCACCGACGCGGCGGCCATCGCGCGCCGGGCGCACGAGGCGATGAACGAGTTCACCGAGTACGTGACCGGGCTGATCGCGCTACGGCGCCGGGATCCGCGGGACGACCTGCTGTCCACGCTGATCGCCGCGACCGGGCCGGACGGCCGGCTCACCGACGAGGAGCTGGTGCTCAACTGCATGGCGATGCTCAACGCCGGCCTGGAGACGACCGCCAACTACCTCGGCAACGGTACCCTCGCCCTGCTCCGCCACCCCGATCAGCTCCGGCTGCTGCGCGACGACCCGTCGCTCGCCGGGTACGCGGCCGAGGAGCTGCTCCGCTACGACGGGCCGGCGCCGATCATGACGCCGCAGCTCGCCAGCGAGGACGTGGTGGTCGGCGGCCAGCTGGTCCGGAAGGGACAGCTCCTGTACCCCGTCGTCGGCGCGGCGAACCGCGACCCCGCCCGGTTCCCCGACCCGGAGCGGCTCGACCTCACGCGTACCCCCAACGGCCAGCTCAGCTTCGGCTTCGGGATCCACTTCTGCGTCGGTGCGGCGCTCGCGAAGATCGAGGGGCAGACGTACTTCCCGGCCCTGCTCACCCGCTTCCCGCACCTGCGCCTCGACCCGGACCAGCCGCCACCGGCGTTCCGGGACGACCCGCTCCTGCGCGGCCTGACGGCACTGCACGTCCGGGTCGACCCGGACTAGCCCGAGGGACCCCGGTCGGGACCAGGACGCGAGCGGCTAGCCGTGACCGCTCGATGACGGGGCGCGTAGGCTGAGTCCCGTGATCCGGGTCTTCCTGGTCGACGACCACGCGGTGGTCCGGCGCGGGATGCGCGCGTTCTTCGACATGCTCGACGACATCCAGGTGCTCGGCGAGGCCGCGGACGGGCGGGCCGCGCTGGACGAGCTGGCCGTGCTGGCGGCCCGCGACGACCTGCCCGACGTGGTGCTGATGGACCTGCTCATGCCCCGGCTGGACGGCATCGCCGCGACCACCACCATCAAACGGCTGTACCCGCACGTCGAGGTG
>JBKPCQ010000269.1:0-16193 GCA_046727455.1 Actinomycetota bacterium
CACCCGCACACCCGCGACATCCCGGGGCTCGGTCAGTACCGCCTGATCGCCGCGCAGGCTCCCGACCACGACCTCATGTTCACCGGCCTGCCGATGGCCGAGGTGACGGCGACGCAGCGGGCGCTGATCGCGCTGGAGATCGCCATCGGGCTGGCCGCGGCGCTGCTCGCCGCGCTGATCGGCGCGGTGGTCATCCGCCGGAACCTGCGCCCGCTACGCCGGGTCGCGGCCACCGCGAGCCGGGTCGCCGAGCTGCCGCTGGAGCGCGGCGAGGTGGCGCTGGCGGTGCGGGTACCGGAGGTGGACACCGACCCGCACACCGAGGTCGGGCAGGTGGGCGCGGCACTCAACCGGATGCTCGGCCACGTCGCCAACGCGCTGGCCGTCCGCCAGGCCAGCGAGACGCGGGTCCGGCACTTCGTCGCCGACGCGAGCCACGAGCTGCGCACGCCGCTGGCCGCGATCCGGGGGTACGCCGAGCTGACCCGCCGGGTCTCCGCCGAGGTACCGCCCGACGTCGCGCACGCCATGCGACGGGTCGAGTCGGAGACCGCCCGGATGACCACGCTGGTCGAGGACATGCTGCTGCTCGCCCGGCTCGACTCGGGCCGGCCGCTCGCCGCGCAGCCGGTCGACCTGTCCCGCCTCACCGTCGACGCGGTGAGCGACGCACACGTCGCCGCCCCGGACCACCGCTGGCGGCTGGACCTGCCGGAGGAGTCGCTGACGGTGACCGGCGACCCGGCCCGGCTGCACCAGGTACTGGCGAACCTGCTCGCCAACGCGCGCACGCACACCCCGCCCGGTACCACCGTCACCGTGGGGCTGCGGGCCGCGGACCGCACGGTGACCCTCACGGTCGAGGACGACGGGCCGGGTATCCCGCAGGCCCTGCTCCCCGAGGTGTTCGACCGGTTCGCCCGGGGCGACACGTCCCGCTCCCGCGCGGCCGGCAGTACCGGGCTGGGGCTGTCCATCGTCGCCGCCGTCGTCGAGGCGCACGGGGGCAGCGTGGAGGTGTCCAGCCGGCCGGGGCACACCGCGTTCCGGGTACGGCTCCCGGCTGGCGCGGTCTCCCCGGCGCCGTCAACGGCGTGACCGGGCCTTGACGATCGCGCGGATGGTGAGCAGCGCGACGATCGCCACGATCTGGCTGCCCAGGATGATCCGGTTGACGTCCACCGCCGGCCGCCAGCCGACGGATCCGTCCTTGATGACGAAGACGCCCACCGGCGTGCTGGTGATCCCGAAGCCGCCGCCGCGGCCCTCCCGTTCCGGGCTGTCCTGGCCGGTCCCGCCGCCGGCCCCACTGCGGATCTTCGCGACCGGTACGACGATCACGCCGTCCTGCTGGATGGGGTCGCCGATCGTCCCCCGCACGGTGAGGACGTCCCGGGCCTTCTCCAGTACCTCTGTCGGGTCCATCTCGAACCTCCGTCCGCTTCGGCTCGCGTACCAGCATCCTCCCGGTGGAAGGCAGCACGGCGGGCCGGGCGGTGGTCCGGCCCCGGTGCGCTAACCCGCGACGGCGAGAGCGAACGGGAGGACGGCCGGCGCGCCGGCCCGGCGCAGCGCCCGCGCGGCCAGCGTCATCGTCCACCCCGAGTCGACCAGGTCGTCGACGAGCAGCACGGGACCGTGCAGATCCGGGGGCAGCGGCGGCGCCTGGAAGACCTCGTGCAGCGCCGCCACCCGCCGGGCGCTGTTGGCCCGCCCCGCGCCGGGCGGGGCCTCGACCACCGGGAACGCCCCGAGCAGCGGCAGCCGGCCCACCGAGGCGATCCGCCGGGCCAAGTCGCCGACCAGCGCCGGCCGGCTCCGTGAGGCCACCGCCACCACGCCGACCGGCCGGGCCGGCCACGGGTCGTCACTCCGGGCCCACTCGGCCAGCGCGCGGACCACGCCCGCGAAGACCTCGTCCGGTACCGGCGCGTCGGCCGCCACGACGGTCCGCAACCGTTCTCCCCACCCCAGATCGGAAAGCCGGCCCAGCGCGCGGCCGGGCAGCGACTGCTCCTCGGGCGGGATCCGACCGGACAGCCCCACGCCGACGGCGGGCAGGCCGGTCGGCCACTGCCGGCGCGGCGGGAGGTCGACGCCGACCCGGCCGAGGTGCGCCCGCGCGGCGTCCAGGACCACCGGGCTCACCTCGGCCGGGTATCGCGGACCGCAACAGTTGTCGCAGCGTCCACAAGGGACGGCCGCCGGATCGTCGAGGCAGCGCCGGAGAAACTCCATCCGGCAGCCGGTACCGGCGGCGTAATCCCGCATCGCGTCCTGCTCGGCGGCGCGCGTCGCGGCCACCCGCGCGTACCGCTCGGTGTCGTGCCGCCACGGCGCGCCGGTCGCCACCCAGCCGCCCGCCACCCGGCGTACCGCGCCGTCGACGTCGAGTACCTTCAGCATCAACTCCAGCCGGCTGCGGCGCAGGTCGACCCGGGCCTCCAGCGCCGGTGTCGACAGTGGACGGTCCGTACCGGACAGTGCCGCGAGCACCGCCCGCACCTGCTCCTCGGGCGGGAACGCGAGCGAGGCGAAGTACCGCCAGATCGCCGCGTCCTCGGTGCCCGGCAGGAGGATCACCTCGGCGGACGAGACCGCCCGGCCGGCCCGCCCGACCTGCTGGTAGTAGGCGATCGGCGAGGGTGGCGCGCCGAGATGCACCACGAACCCGAGATCGGGCTTGTCGAACCCCATGCCGAGCGCGGACGTGGCGACCACGGCCTTGACCCGGTTGTCGAGCAGATCGGCCTCGGCGGCCCGCCGCTCGGCGTCCTCCGTCTGTCCACTGTAGACAACGACCGGGTACCCGCGCGAGCGCAGGAACGCGCCGGCGTCCTGGGCGCCCGCGACGGTGAGCGTGTAGACGATGCCCGAGCCGGGCAGCTCACCGAGGTGGTCGGCGAGCCAGGCCAGCCGGTGCGCCGCCGTCGGCAGGCGCAGGACCGCGAGGCGCAACGACTCCCGGTCCAGCGGGCCGCGCAGCACGAGCGCGTCGCCGAGCTGCTCGGCCCCGGGCCCCGCCGGAGGCGGCGCCAACTGCTCGGCCCCGGGCGGGTGGCGCCTGGACTGAGGAGCAGAGCGACGAGGGAAGGCGGCGCCTGAGGAGCCTGGGGCCCGCGCCGCCGGAGGCGGCGCCAACTGCTCGGCCACGTCCGCGGTCACCCGGGCGTTCGCGGTGGCCGTGGTCGCCAGCACCGGTACCCCCGGCGGCAGGTCGTCGAGCAGGGTCCGCAGGCGGCGGTAGTCCGGCCGGAAGTCGTGTCCCCAGTCGGAGACGCAGTGTGCCTCGTCCACCACCACGAGCCCCGTGGTCGCCGCGAGCCTGGGCAGCACGTCGTCGCGGAAGCCGGGGTTGTTCAGCCGTTCCGGGCTGACCAGCAGCACGTCGACGGTACCGGCGCGGATCTCCTCGGCCACCTCGTCCCACTCGTCCAGGTTGGCCGAGTTGATGGTCCGGGCGGCGATGCCGGCCCGGCCGGCGGCGTCGATCTGGTTGCGCATCAGCGCGAGCAGCGGCGAGACGATCAGGGTGGGGCCGGCGCCCCGGGCGCGCAGCAGCGCTGTCGCCACGAAGTACACGGCCGACTTGCCCCAGCCCGTACGCTGCACGCACAGCACCCGGCCCCGCTCGGCGACCAGCGCCTCGACCGCCCGCCACTGGTCCGCGCGCAGCCGCGCCTCCGGACCGGCCAGCGCCGCGAGTACCTTCTCCGCCTCTTCGCGCACCGCTCCTTGCTGCCCCCGTCCACTCGCTTCGCGGCGCTCAGACGCGCCGTCTTCCCTCCTCGCTACGCTCGTCAGTCCAGACGGCGCCGCTCCCGCTCGCTCCCTCAACCTATCAAATCAACCCTGGTCTATTGACTCATCCGATGTCCGCTCCTAGCGTGGCTTGAGGCGTGCGCTGTTTCGGTGGTCGATCTGGGGCGGTCTCTCATGCGTGCTTCGTGGCGTTCGATGGTGGGTCTCGCAGTTGCCGGCTTGTGGGTGCTGACCCTGGCCCCACCTGCCCCGGCCGGTGCGGGCCGTCCCGTGCCGCAGTGCAACGGGGCGCCCGCGCCCTGGCTCGACCCGCACCGGTCCTCCGATGACCGGGCCCATCTCGTGCTCGCCCAGATGACGCTGGACGAGAAGATCCAGGAGATGGGCTCCCTCCGGGACGCGACCCACTCGCGCGAGACCCCGCCGATCGCGCGGCTGTGCGTACCGGCCCTGCGCATGAACAACGGATCCGCCGGGGTGAGCACCGGCGGGCCGACGCAGTTCCCGGCGACCGCGCTGCCCGCCCCGATCGGGCTCGCCGCGACCTGGGACCCACGGCAGGCCCGCCGGTACGGCGTCGTCGAGGGCACCGAGACCCAACAGCAGGGCCGGAACCTGCTGGAGGGGCCGGACGTGGACCTCGCGCGGGTACCGGTCAACGGGCGTACCTTCGAGGCGTACGGTGAGGATCCGTTCCTCACCGGGCTGATGGCGGCGAACGACGTGCGGGGCATCCAGTCCCAGGGCACCATCGCCACGGTGAAGCACTACGCCGCCAACAACCAGGAGACCAACCGCAGCACCATCAACGAACTCATCGACGAGCGCACGCTGCACGAGATCTACCTGCCCGGGTACGAGGGCGGTGTGCGCCAGGGCCGCAGCGGCGCGGTGATGTGCGCCAAGAACCAGGTCAACAACGCGTTCTCCTGCCAGAGCCACCCGCAGCTGGTCGACACGCTGCGCGGCCGGTGGGGCTTCAGCGGCTTCGTCATGTCGGACTTCAACTCGTGCCATGACACGGTCCTGTGCGCGAACAACGGCATGGAGTTCGAGCTTCCGGTGTCCAGCTTCTACGGCAACGCCGCTCTGACGGCCGCACTCGCCGCCGGTACCGTCACCCAGGCGACCATCGACCAGCACGTGTTCCTGATCCTGCGCACGATGATCCGGTTCGGCGTCTTCGACCGGCCGCAGACCGTCACCCCGATCGACGCGGCCAAGGGCGGCGCGGTGTCGCGGGACATCGCGCAGCAGGCGGCGGTACTGCTGAAGAACAGCGGCACACTGCCGCTCGACGCCACGGCGCTGCACTCGATCGCGGTCGTCGGGCCGTTCGCGGGCGCGGCGATGACCGGTGGCGGCGGCAGCTCGCATGTGTTGCCGCTCTACACCGTCAGCCCGGTCGACGGGATAAGGAACCGGGTCGGGCCGAATGTCACGGTGACCTACGCGCCGGGCGCCGACGCGGCGTCGATCCCGGCCGCCGTGGCGGCCGCGCAGGCCGCGGATGTCGCGGTGGTCATGGTGGGCGACAACGAGGCCGAGGGCCGCGACCGGCCGTCGATGGCGCTGACCGGGGTGCAGGACCAGCTCGTCGCGGCGGTCGCCGCGGCCAACCCGCGCACCGTCGTGGTCGTCAAGAGCGGGGCGCCGGTACTCATGCCATGGCTCGACCAGGTACCGGCGGTCCTCGAAGCGTGGTACCCGGGCGAGGAGGACGGCAACGTCGTGGCGAGCCTGCTGTTCGGCGACGTGAACCCGTCCGGGAAGCTGCCCATCACGTTCCCGAGGGCCGAGGGCGACGTGCCCGCCAACACCCCGGCCCAGTACCCGGGCGTGGACGGCGTCGCCACGTACTCCGAGGGCGTCTTCGTCGGGTACCGGCACTACGACGCGCGCGGCATCGCGCCGCTCTTCCCGTTCGGGTACGGGCTGTCGTATACCACGTTCGCCCTGCGCGGGCTAGAGGCTGAAGGGGGGCACGAGGGGGTCTCGGTAGCGGTCCGGGTGACCAACACCGGCCACCGTACCGGCGCCCAGGTGGTCCAGGTGTACGTCGGCCAGCCCGACGTCGGGGTACCGGAACCGCCGCACCAGCTCGCCGGCTTCCTGAAGGTGACGCTGCGCCCCGGGGAGACCCGGACCATCCGGATCCGGCTGACCCCGCGTGCCTTCGCGCATTGGGACGTGACATCGCACACATTCGTGGTTCCGGACGGGACCTACCGGGTCTTCGCCGGCTCGTCCTCCCGGGACCTTCCACTGTCCTTCTTGGTACGGATCCGGGGACTCGACGCCGGCGACTGACGGTCCCGTCCCGCCAAGGACCAACGTCCCATTACCAAGGTCATTCCTCCTCTGCCGGATCATCCGCTACCGATCAGATGCTTGAGTCATCAAGCAAATGAGTCGGAGGCAGACGGTCATGAAACGCAAGACCCTCGACATCCTGTTCAGCGCCGGCGGGGTACTGCTCGCCGGGCTGCTCCTGGTGTTTGGCGTCGTGCTCACCAGCAACGCCAACTTCGCCAACAACTACGTGCACGACCAGCTCGCCCAGCAGAAGATCTTCTTCAAGACCGCGGACACCCTCACGGCCGAGGAGAAGAAGTCCGGCTGCCTCGTCCAGTACGCCGGCCAGCAACTGCTCACCGGCAAGCAGGCCGAGTGCTACGCGAACGACTTCATCGGGTTGCACCTCAAGTCGGTCGCGGGCGGCAAGACCTACGCCGAACTCGGCACGGTGCAGTCGCAACTACAGGCCCAGGTCACCCAGGCCCAGAAGACCAACGACCCGAACCTGCCCGCCCTGCAGAAGCAGTACACCGACCTGACCCAGGCACGGGACACCGTCTTCAAGGGTGAGACGCTGCGCGGCCTGCTGCTGACGTCGTACGGCTTCAGCGAGTTCGGTGCCAAGGCGGCTACCGGAGCCACGATCGCCTACCTCGGCGCGGCGCTCCTGGCCCTGCTGTCCATCGCCGGATTCGTCCACGCGCTGGTGACCCCGAAGACCAAGGGCTTCGCGGTCCCGGAACCGGAACCCTCGGTGGAGAAGGTCTCCGCCAAGGTCTGACTCCGACCCGTTACCCGGGGCCCCTGCACGACGCGGGGGCCCCGCCAATGTGTTGGCGCTCGCCTTCGCTCGCGCGGCACCGAGGCTCCCCAGGCGACGTCTTCCCTCCTCGCTACACTCGTCAGTCCAGACGCCGCCCGCCTCGGTGCGACGTGTTGGCGCTCGCCTTCGCTCGCGCGGCACCGAGGCTCCCCAGGCGACGTCTTCCCTCCTCGCTACACTCGTCAGTCCAGACGCCGCCCGCCTCGGGTGCGGGTCCGGCGTAGGGTGGCGGGCATGCGCTACCGGTCGACGAATCCCGCCCGTACCACCGAGGTCGTCGCGGAGGTCGACCTCGGCGACGCCGACACCTTCGTCGCGGCCTGCCGGGCGGCCCGCGCCGCGCAGCCGGCGTGGGCCGACGTGCCCGCGCCCGTGCGCGGCCGGGCCGTCGGCCATGCCGGGCGGATCGTCGAGGCGAACGCCCCGGCTCTCGCCGCCCTGGTCACCGCCGAGGTCGGCAAGCCGTACGCCGAGGCGCTCGGCGAGGTCCGGGAAATCATCGACACATGCGACTTCTTCCTCGGTGAGGGCCGACGCCTGTACGGCGAGACGGTGCCCAGCGAGATGCCGGACAAGCAGCTCTTCACATTCCGCAACCCGGTGGGCGTGGTGGCCGTCGTGACCGCCGGCAACTTCCCGGTCGCGGTGCCCTCGTGGTACCTCGTCCCGGCGCTGCTGACCGGCAACACGGTGGCATGGAAGCCGGCCGAGTACGCGGCGGCGAGCGCCCTCGCGCTGGCCGGGATGTTCCGCCGCGCCGGGCTGCCGTCCGGAGTCCTGGAGGTGGTGTTGGCGGACGGGGCGGCCACGTTCAAGGGACTGTCCGACGCGCTCGACGCCGGGCTGGTCGACAAGGTGGGCTTCACCGGATCGACCGCCGTGGGTACCGCGATCGGCGAGCTGTGCGGCCGGCACCTGCAGTCGCCGTGCCTGGAGCTGGGCGGCAAGAACCCGATGGTGGTCACCCCGTCCGCGCGCCTGGATCTCGCGGTCGAGGGCGCGCTGTTCGCCGGCTTCGGCACCGCCGGCCAGCGCTGCACCTCTCTCGGCACCGTCATCGTGCACGAGTCGCGGCACGACGAGTTCCTCGCCGCGTTCAGCACCGCCGTCTCCACCGCACCGGTCGGCGACCCGACGCGCGACGTGCTGATGGGACCGCTGCTCGACCAGAAGTTCGCCGACCGGTTCGAGGAGTACCTGCGCTGGATCGCGCCGCACCACACGGTTTCCGGCTCGACGGCGGTCGGGCGGATCACCGCGTCGGCGCCGCGGGCCGGCTTCGTCGGCGACGATCCCGAAGCCGGGCTCTACTACCACCCGACGATCGTCGACGGCCTACGTACCGGCGACGAGCTGTTCCGCACCGAGACGTTCGGCCCGATCGTCGGCGTGACGTCCTACCGTTCGCTGGAGGAGGCGATCGTGCTCGCCAACGCGCCCGGGTACGGGCTGTCGTCGGCCATCTACACCAACGAGCCGGCCGACGTCTTCGCGTTCCGGCGGGGTATCGGCGCCGGCATGGTCAGCGTCAACAACTCCACCTCCGGTGCCGAGGCGCACCTGCCGTTCGGCGGCAACGGGCGCTCGGGCAACGGCAGCCGCCAGTCGGGCCGGTGGGTCCTCGACCAGTTCACCCGCTGGCAGGCGGTCAACTGGGACTACTCCGGCCGCCTCCAGAAGGCCCAGATGGACGTCGCCGAGCTGACCGCCGACCTCGACTACCGGATGTCCTAGCGGCTGCCGGTCCGCTGGCTCGCCGGCCCGCTGGTTGGCCGGCCCGCTGTTTAGCCGGTGAAGAGCCTCCCGATCGTGTGCGCGATGTCGGCGTAGAAGGTGCCCTCGATGTGCCGGAAGAGGGCGAACGGCCGGCCCGGGTCGCCGAAGAACGGCCGCAGCGTCCAGGCGAGCTGGGTGCCGACGAAGCCGAACAGCAGGATCCAGATGTAGAGCAGGGACATGCTGTTGGATCGCGGTACCGGCATCGGCCGTACCGGGGCCTGGGCCGGCGGAGGCACCCGCACCGCGAGCGCGACCGGGCCACCGGCCGGCGCCGGAACGCCGCCGTTCGGCACGGCCGGCACCGCCTCGGCCGACGGCGGCGCGACCGGTGGCGGCGCGACCGGTACCGGGACCATCGGCGGTATCGGCGGCATCCGGAGCATCTCCTGGTGGTGGTTGAGGGCGCGCATGCCGGCGGTGAGGAAGCGCAGACCGACCACTGCGGTGAGCGCCAGGATGCAGACGTTGAGCAGCTTGAAGAACGAGTAGTTGTGCGCGGAGATCAGGAAGAACAGGCTGATCGGCGCGAACGCGAGGGTGAGCACCGAGGTCACCGTCACCGACACCAGGATCAGCGTGACCGCCTGCATCATCGACAGCTTCGCGCCGAAGACGAGATTGAACAGGTACAGCGTCGGGAGGCAGATCGCCAGCGTGGCGAGGAACAGCAGCGGGAGCTTGGCGGTCGAGGACAGCGCCTGCGCGAAGCTGTTCGAGGCGCCGAGGACCGCCCCGTAGAGCCCCAGGCTGACCGCCGAGCTGGCGAGCATCTGCCCGGACAGCTCGCGCAGGTCACGCTCCTCGATGATCTGCTGCCACACGCCCTCGCGATCACGGAGAAGCCGCTCGATGACCAATAGTCCGTTTCCGGTCTCGTGTGCCATGCTGCACGGTACCGCCCTGCCACCGGTCCGCGCTGTACCCTGTCGTCAGGAAAGGGACCGCCGTGACAGATCCCGGGCTTCGGGCATCCGACGCCGACCGCGAGCGGGTGGTCGCCGCCCTCGAACGGCACACCGCGGCCGGTCGGCTCACGCTCGAAGAGTTCGGCCAGCGGGCCGGCCGGGTCTTCGCCGCGGTCACCCATGGCGACCTGGCGGCCATCACCCGGGACCTTCCGCCCGAGCCGGCGGTCGGGTCACAGCACCGCCAGCTCGTCGCCGCCTTCCTGCTCGCGCTGCTCACCCTGGTCAAGCTCGGAGTGGTGCTGGCCGTCGCGCGCTGACCGGCCGCCCGGGTCACCCTCGAATCGTGCGGGCACACCCTCGCGGCGGCCCTCGCCACTTCCCACGGGAATCGGATCTGGTGAACCATGCCCGTCGAAGCGCGCGTCACTAGGGGGCAGGAAGGTCCGGTCACGCGGCGGCGCACGGCCGCGGTACCTGGCCCTTCACCTGGTTCAGTCGCGTTTCCCGCGACCGGACCGGCCGGTGGTGGCCTGGAGCACCCCGTCGTTTCAGGCCACCACCTGGACCAGCGCGCCGCGCGGACCCGGTCGAGCAGAGCCGGGTGCCGTTCGGTCATCAGGTACGGACGGTCGCTGGAGCCGGGCGCGCCGCGAGCCCGCCCAGCACGGCGCCGGCCGCGACGCAGGTGACGACCGAGCCGGCGGTCAGCTCGGCCGGCCAGCGCACCCCGCCCGCGATGTCCAGTGCGACGAGGTGCGCCGGCCAGACGAGCGCGGCGAACAGCGCACCCGCGATCGGCAGCCGTAGCGGCGCGTCGGCGCCCCGTACCCGGTCCAGCCGGACCAGGAGCAGGTCCACCAGGGCGGCCGCCACGAGCGCGGCCACCGCGGCCACGGTCAGCGCCCGGGGGAACTCCCGGTCGCCGAGTTGGAAGAGCGCCACGCCGCCGAGCGCCGCCGCTCCCACGCCCAGGGTGGCGCGCCGCCGGTGGACCAGCAGGAGCGCAGTGACCAGGATGACGGTCGTCACGACGTAGCTGGCGATGCCGAGCGCCGCCTGGTTGCTCTGTACCGTGCCGAGGTCCTTCTCGACGTAGGGCCGCAGCGGCCAGCCGGGGTAGAACGCCACGGCGTAGGACATGAGGACGGACACGGCGGTGGTGGCCAGCGCCAGCGCCCAGACGCCGGCGACCGCCGGCAGCCCCTTGCCGGACCCCGCGGCCCACCAGGACCGCAGCGGGCTGCTCAGCAGCAGCACCGAACCCACGGCGAGCAGCAGGTGTGACGGGCTCAGTGCGGCGGCGAGGTTGGACTCGATGCCGAAGATGGTGTGCCACACCATGTCCGCACCGCCGGCGAAGAGGAAGATCGCCACGCCGAGGGCGCCCAGCCGGTACCCGGGCGGCCAGCCGTCGCGCCACCATTCCGGGGCGACGCGGCGGCGGCGGTACGCCAGGGAGACGGTCCATACCGCGCTGGCCGCGAACCCGCTGTACAGGATCGCGTGCCAAGGCGTGAAGAAGCTCTCCAGCGTCTTGAGGATGTTGGCGTGGGCCCAGCCGTCCAGCATGGCACCACCGATGAGCCAGGTGCCGCAGAGCACCATGACGAGATTCTCGGTCGGAGTGGCCGGCGGCACGCCGACGGTCCGGGGCGTCTCGGGGGAAGTAGCGACGATCGCGGATTCGTCGAGGGACGTCATTGGGCAAAGTTAGCGAATAACATTCGCAATCGGAACGGGGTAAGCGGAGGGTAATCACGTCACGACATGTTTCGGCAGGCAGGAAGCTGTATTGACCCCAGTGAATGGTCACCCTACGGTATGCGGATCACTCGCCCCAAACGCCGCTTTCAAGGGGACTCGATGGATCGACGGTGGCGCCGTTGCGCCCTTCTGGTGGTCGGTGCGGCCACCGCTGTCGGGGTACCGGCCGCCCTGGCCTGGCCCGGCATCGCAGCGACGGCGCCCCGTACGCTGTCCGTCTCCACCTCGGCCGGGCTCGCGTCGGCGGTGGCCGGCGCGCGGCCGGGCGACCACATCCTCGTCGCGGACGGCTCCTACGCCGCGACGGTGACGGTGAACCGGTCCGGTACCGCCGCCGCGCCCATCACCGTCGCCGCCCGCAACCCGGGCCAGGCGCGGCTCACCAACCCCGACGCGATCCGGTTCGGCAACGTGTCCCACGTGGTCGTCGAGGGCTTCACCTTCAGCGGCGACGGCGGCCTGAACGTACCGTCCGCCGCGGCCGCGATCCGGATCACCCGCAACACCTTCGCCAGCAACAAGACCGGAGCCTTCCTCACCGTCGCGGCGGACAATTCCGAGGTCGACCACAACGCGTTCCTCAACAAGTCGACCGCCGGGGTGTACCTCCAGGTGAACGGCCCCGGGTCCAACGGCATGGCGAAGAACGTGCACATCCACCACAACTACTTCTTCAACCACCACTTCGGCGGCGCCAACGGCGGCGAGTCGCTGCGGCTGGGCCTGTCCGGCCGGCAGCACGGCGACGCGCACGCGCTGGTCGAGTACAACCTGTTCGAGCGGGCCAACGGCGACTCCGAGGCCATCTCGGTCAAGTCGTCGAACAACATCGTGCGGTACAACACCATCCTCGACAGCCGTGGCACGCTGTCGCTGCGGCACGGCTGGGGCACGCTGGTGCAGGGCAACTACATCATCGGTGGTACGTCCGGCATCCGGTTCTTCGGCAACAACCACGTGGTCGTCAACAACGTGGTACAGGGGACCACCGGCCAGGCGCTGGAGATCGGTGGCGGTGAGATCCGCGACGACACCCGGAGCACCCGGGCGCACGAGGCCGCCGACCACTGCGTCGTCGCGTTCAACACGTTCCAGAGCAACCGGGCCGGCGCGGCGCGGTACGGCAGCGACAAGCCGTTCGACCCGAGCGACATCACGCTGGCCGACAACATCTTCGTGAGCCGGGGCGGTGCGTTGCTGACCGGCACCGGTACCCAGCTCAAGGACGAGGGCAACGTCCTGTTCGGCGGCACGCCGGGCAGCTTCCCGCGCGGTGCCTACACGATCGTCGACCCCCGGCTGACCCCGGGCGTCGGCAGCCTGCTCCGGCTGAGCACGGGCAGCCCGGCCATCGACGCGGCCGCCGGCTCGTACCCCCAGGTGGCGCTCGACATGGACGGCCAGAGCCGGACCGGCCGGAAGGACGTCGGCGCGGACGAGTTCGGGGCCAGCGGCCCGCAGCAGCGCCCGCTCACCGTGGCCGATGTGGGGCCGAAGGCCCCCTGACCCGCGCCCTTTGTCGGGTGGCCGCACGGGCTGGCCGAACGTGTCGGCGTGATCACCCCTTCGGGCGTTGCCCGGCTGGCCGGCATCGCGAATGCTTGCGGGGTGAGCCAGCCGGAGCATGGGGGATCCAGCGTGCTGCGCAGCGAGGATCCGGCATGAGCGAGCGCCAGCGAGCGAATCATGGGCGCAGCGCCATTGAGCCTCATGCCGGACCGCAGCGCAGCGAGGATCCGGCATGAGCGAGCGGGGCGCGACCGTCGACGAACTCATGGGTGAGGCCCGGACCCGGCTGGCGGCCGGCGACCTGGCCGGTGCCGCCGTAGTGCTGGAGTCCGCGGCCGGTACCTGGCATGCTGCCGGCGACGCCGCGCAGGAGGCACGCTGCCTGCGCCTGGCGGCGGCGCTCGCCCGGCACGCGGGCCGGTCGGAGCGGGCCGTCGCGCTGGCCGCCCGGGCGGTCGCGGCCGCCCCGGACGAGCTGGACTGACTCACCTCCTCCGGCGCCGCCGGCGGTCCGGGTGGGTGGCCGCGACATCCGGGAGCACCACTGATGATCATCGCGATGACGTACAACATCCGGGACGGTGGGGAGCCGGACCGGCTCGACGGCATCGTGCGCGTCGTCACCGCGTACCGCCCGGACATCCTCGCTCTGCAGGAGTTGCGCCACTTCGACCGGGACCAGGGCCGCCGGATGCGGGACTTCGCCGCGGCCACCGGCATGGCGCCGTTCCTCGCCCGGTCGTGGTTCGGGCAGCCGGTCGCCCTCCTGGTCCGTCACGACGCGCGGGTCCTCGGGGCGAAGCGGATCCGGCGACCGTTCCACCACGCGGCGGTGGAGGTCACCGTGTCCACCGACCGCGGGCCGCTCGCCGCGATCGCCACGCACCTCGACCCGTTCTCCGGGTGGCGGCGGCGCTGGGAGGCCCGGTGGCTGGCGGCGCGGGTACGCCGGGACCGGCTGATGCTCGTGATGGGCGACCTCAACACGCTGGACCCGTGGACCGACCACACCGAGCGGCTGCGCGCGCTGGCACCCGGGTACCTGCGACGGCACGTGCGGCGCGGGGCGGCGGTCGACACCCGCGCGGTCGCGGTCTTGGCTGACGCCGGCCTGGTCGACCTGTACCGCGCTGCCGGCGACCCCGCCGGGCTGGACTACACCGCACCGACCGCGCACGGCGGCGGTACCGAGTTCTCCCGCATGCGGCTGGACTACCTTCTCGGTACCGCCGGTGTCGCGGCGGTGACCCGGAGCTGCCGGATCATTTCGGGCGGCGAGGCGGAAAGCATCTCGGATCACTACCCGGTACTGGCCGAACTCGACCTTTCTCTGGACTGATTACAAGATGCGTCACCTGGCGGATGTCTCCACGTGACCCGGCGGCGAAGGTAGGAGATGCCATCGACAGTGCGTCTGACGCGAAGGGAGTGGCAAGGCGCGCGGCGGCCTCCCTCTGCCCCCGAGTGACCCGTCGCGCGCCCACCCTTCGCGGTGTGGAAGGAGCCCCCCGATGCTGTGCAGCGACGCTGACGCGCGCTTGCAGCGGCTGATCAACACGCCACCAGCGGCGGTACCCCGCCCGGACGACGTCCTCCACCTGGCGCCGGGCGACATCCGCTGGCGGGACGAGGGAATGACCGTACGTGTGATCCGGGTACGCACGGACATCTCCCGTTGCTACGACGGCGCGGCGGTCTGGCTGCACGTCGACGAACTGGACGCCCGCGGCGCCCCGATCGGCTGCCACCAGATCCTCGTCGCGACCGCCGCCGTGGCCCGGGAGCAGCGAGGCCGCCTGGCCGGACGTCGTTGACGGGATCCCGACGCTGGCACTAATCAGGGAGCCTGAGCCGACCGGCGCTACCTACCGTGTACCTAGCAAGCAAGGCGGAACGCGACTTGGAGGTGCGAGATGCCTAACTCGTTCGAGGCGGTGCGAGCCGAGGCATTGTTCGCCTCGACCCTGCAGTGCTCCCAGCGGCCGGCCGCTGACGAGGTCCGGCGGGCGGTCGCGATCAGCCTCCGCAGGTTCGGTATCCGTGGCTGCGCGGTCCAGGTCGCCGGCGAGTTCGGCGACCACCCGGACACCGCGGTGCCCCGGATGCGCTGGGCCCTGGAGACGGTCCGCACCGTGTACCCGGCCCGCTCGGCCGACGCCCGCCCGGCCCGCCTACGCCTCGCGCTGGCGAGCTGACCGCGCCAACCTGGCGCCGGCCGGCGTGTCGCAACCGCGCTGGCCAACCGACCGGGGCCATCCTTGGCGCATCCGTCTCCAAGGAGCCCAGATGATCAAGCGAGCTCGTCTGTTCGGCCCGAAGACCCGGGTCACGTTCTCCCTTCCGGCCCAGGAGCCGGCCGGCGAGGTCAGCGTCGTCGGTACCTTCAACGACTGGACCCCCGGACGTCACCAGCTCCTCCCCCGCCGCAACGGCACCCGCAGCGTGTCGGTCACCCTTCCGCCCGGCGAGCACCGCTTCCGCTATCTCGCGACCGGCGGGGTCTGGTTCGACGACCACAGCGCCGACACCATCGACGCCCACGCCGGGGTCATCTCGCTGTAAGGCGGGGCCGCGCGAGCGGAGCGAGCGCCAAGTTACAGTGCCCGCATGGATCAGGCTGTCGGGGCCGCCGCCGGTGCTGACAAGCGCCGCCCGGCTGGTCCGCCCCAAGTGCCGGCCCACGACACGATGGCCTTCCGGCTGGCCGATCCGGATCGGCGGCTGGCCGGGGTACGCCTGGTGCAGCACGCCAGGATCCCCGGGGAACTCCTCGACTTCGGCTACGACGACGGGGGCTGGCGGCTGACCCTGCCCCGGCCGCCGATCTGGCGGCTGGAGTACAAGTTGGAGCTGCGCCACCCCGACGGCGGTACCGAGGAGATCCTCGACCCCGGCAACCCGCGCCGGGTGGGCGGCGCCTTCGGCGACAAGTCGGTCCTGGAGTTCCCCGACTACCGCGAGCCCGGCTGGCTGCGGCTGACCGCGACCACCCCCGGCTCCTGGCGGGAGCTGGCGATCCCGGCCCCGCCGATCAAGGGGCAGGTGACCGCGCGGATCTGGTCGCCGGCCACCCCCACCGGGCACGTGCTGCTCGCCCACGACGGGCCGGAGTACGACCGGCTGGCCTCGCTCGGCCACTACAGCGCGGCGATGGTCGGGGCCGGCGCGGTACCGCCGCACCACCTCGTGCTGCTCGCGCCGGGCGAGCGCAACGAGTGGTACTCGGCCAACCCGGCGTACTCGTGGGCGCTGGTCGCCGACGTGCTCCCGCGGGTGTACCGGGTGCTGGACACCTCCGAGTCGGTGGTCGGCATGGGGGCGAGCCTCGGCGGGCTGGCGATGCTGCACGC
>JBKPCQ010000270.1:0-7628 GCA_046727455.1 Actinomycetota bacterium
CGCCCCTGGCGACGTCGGCCAGGCGCAGGGCGCTCGCGGCGGCGTCGCCGGAGCCGTGGAGTACCGCATGTTCGAGCGACAGGATGGCTGGTGAGTTCCTGAACCACGATGGTGGTGTCGGCACGGTGGTCGTGCGCGCCGTGCGAGAACACGACGACAGGCAATCCGGACGCGAACCGTCGACGAGGTGCAGCGGCACCGTGCCCACCGGGTACGGTCCGGTGGGCACGGGCAGGGCGAGCTGCACCGGCCCCAGGGCGGCTGGAGCAGCCGACGCGTGGCTTGCCACGCCGATCGGCGAGGCGACCGCAGCCCAGGATGCGCCGAAGCCGACTGTGGTAGCTGAACGCCACCCGGCGCGCCTCGTGCCCGAAGACCGTCCGCGCGTGATGATAGGGACGTGCCCGCCAGCCTCAACGACGCCGCGCGGCAGCTCCTCGACGGCCGCAACTTCGCCGTGGTCGCCACGATCGGCCCCGGTGGCCAGCCGCAGTCGTCGGTGGTGTGGGTCGACCGCGACGGCGACACCGTCGTGTTCTCCGTGACCGCGGACAAGCAGAAGGCCCGGAACCTGACCCGGGACCCCAGGGTCTCGGTGTCCCTGTTCGACCTGACCAACCCGTACCACTCGGTGGAGATCCGGGGTACCGCAGAGCTGGTCGAGGACCCGGAGCGCGCGCTGCCCGAGCGCCTGTCCCGCAAGTACCTCGGCCAGCCGCCGCCACCGGACCCGTCCGGTACCATCCGGTTCGTCGCCCGGGTCACCCCGACCCGGATCAACGAGTTCTCCCCTTGACCGCGGCCATTGGCTTGCCGCAGCGGTGGGCGTAACAGGTGGGTGGTGACGTGAGCCTGGACCGCAAGGTGGTGACCGAGCTTGCGGGCATCGTCGGTGCCGAGCACGTCCGGTACTCGCGCGGTGACGTCGAGCCCTACGCCCGCGACGCCACTCCAGCCTTCCGCGCCGTGCCCGACGTCGTCGTCTGGCCTCGTGCAGCCGACGAGGTGGCCGCCATCCTGCGCCTGGCCACGGAACGCCGCATCCCGGTGGTGCCCCGGGGGGCCGGGTCGAACCTGTGCGCCGCCACGGTGCCGTTGACCGGCGGCATCGTGCTCGTCCTGACCCGGATGAACGACATCCTCGAGGTCAACCCGGAGGAGCTGCTCGCCCGGGCCGAGGCCGGCGTACCGACCAACGCCATCTCGGACGCCGCGGCCGCGCACGGCCTGCTGTACCCGCCCGACCCCGGCAGCCGCACCGTGTCCACGATCGGCGGCAACGTCGCCACCTGCGCCGGCGGCCTACGCGGACTCAAGTACGGCGTGACGCGCAACTACGTCCTCGGGGTCGAAGCCGTCCTGCCCACCGGCGAGATCATCCGGACCGGCGGCCGGCTGTGGAAGGACGTCGCCGGCTACGACCTCACCCGGCTGATCACCGGATCCGAGGGCACCCTCGCCGTCATCACCGAGGTCACCGTCGCCCTGGTGCCCATGCCGGAGACCACGAACACCGGACTGGCGTACTTCGCCGACCTCGCCGCAGCCGGCCGGGCGGTCGCGGCGGTGATCGCTGACGGGATCGTGCCGGCCACGCTGGAGTTCCTGGATGCCAGGTGCCTGGGCGCGGTCGAGGAGTACGCCCGGCTCGGCCTGCGCCGCGACGCCGGGGCGCTGCTGCTGTTCGGTGACGACGGCGCGGCTGACGCGGTAGCCAGGAACCTGACCCGCATCGGCGAGCTGTGCACCGCCAACGGTGCCATCGAGGTGACCCTCGCCGAGGATGCGGAGCGGTCCGAGGCGCTGCTCACCGCGCGCCGCGCCACGCTACCGGCCCTGTCCCGGTTGGGCTCGATGACGATCCTCGAAGACGCGACGGTACCCCGACCGCGGCTGGCCGAGATGGTCAACCGCATCAGCGAGATCGCCGAACGCCACCAGGTCATGATCGCGACGTTCGGCCACGCCGGCGACGGTAACCTGCACCCGACCTGCGTCGTCGACCAGCACGACGCGGCGGCGATCGAGCGCGCGCACAAGGCTTTCGGCGAGATCTTCACCGCGGCCATCGACCTGGGCGGCACGATCACCGGAGAGCACGGCGTCGGCGCCGCCAAGCTGCCGTACCTCGAGGCCCGCCTCGGCGCCGACCAGGTCGCGCTGCTGCGGCGCATCAAGCGGGCGTTCGACCCGGCCGGCATCCTCAACCCCGCGAAGCTCGGCTCATGACCACCGGCGAACCGTCCCGCGGCATCTTCGAGCCGGAGCTGCTCGACCGGTGCATCGCCTGCGGCTTCTGCCTGCCGGCCTGCCCGACCTATGCGGTATCAGCCGACGAGGGTTCCTCGCCCCGCGGCCGGATCAGCCTCATGCGGGCCCTGGAGTACGGCCGGCTCGCCGAGGACGATCCGCGGCTGCGCGAGGAGTCCTCGTACTGCCTGGGCTGCCGCGCCTGCGAGCCGGTCTGCCCGGCCGGCGTGCGGTACGGTGAGCTGCTCGAAGCCTGGCGCGACCACCAGTGGCGGGGACGGCACCGGCCGCTGTTGGCCCGGCTGCTGATGACCGCCGTCTCGCACACCGCCCTCGTCCGCGCGATGGGCCTGCTACGCCGGCACGCGCGCACCGGCAGGGCCAACGCCGACGGCTACCTCATGCTGGGCTGTTTCGAGCGGATGCTGTACCCCCGGGTCAGCCGCGCCACCCGCCGGCTGCTGCCCGGCCTCGCCGCACCAGCCGGGCAGGGCTGCTGCGGCGCGCTGCACGCGCACAACGGCGAGTCGGGCCGCGGCCGGGCGATGGCCCGCCGCCTCGGCGACCAGCTACCCGGATTGATCGTGACCACCGCGGGCGGGTGCGCCGCGCACCTCGCCGTGGTGCTGGGGCCCGACCGGGTCCGGGAGCTCAGCCAGCACCTCGCCCTGTCGGGAGGAACCCCGGTCGGCGAGGTGCGCGTCAACGGCCGGCGGGCCCGCGCCGCCTTGCAGGACTCCTGCCACCTGCGCAACGGACTGGGGATCCACCGCGAACCCCGGGCGCTGATCGCCGCGGTCGCCGACTTCGTACCGGTCCCCGGCGACAGCTCGTGCTGCGCCGCCGCCGGCACCTACTCGTTGCTGCGGCCCCGCGACAGCCGCCGCATCCTGGCGCCCAAACTGGACGCGGTGGAAGCGGCCGGCGTCGACTACCTCGTCGCGGTCAACCCCGGCTGCCTGCGGCAGTGGGACACGGCACTACGACGCCGGCGCAGCCGGATCCGCGCCGTGCACCTCGCCGAACTGCTCGCCGAGGCGGCCGGGGCCGCCCCGCTCTCCACGAGGGCACGATGAACTGTCCGTGGCCACGCGCCGACAGGTGGACGTGACGTAGGTGCCGGGTCCGCTCGACGCCCGGCCGGGGTGACCGTGGGACATGGCGGACACCGCGCCGGATCATCGGATGACGATCCGGCGACCGGCGTCGACCGGCAGAGCCTGGGCGAGCCCGGCTGTGCGCTGTCTTCTGCTGTACCGAATGCGGATCTATCAGGCGGACACCCGCAAGCCGCCGGCCGATAGTCCGGCCTGTTACAGAAATGTTGTTCGGGACAACAAAGTTGCCTGGTGCGACCGGTGTCGCTGGTGTTTCCAGCGGTGTACGTTGCCGGCGACAACTTTCGTCTCGTGAGCCAACACCTGGGCTGGAACAGCAGAACGGTGTTCAGACGTGGGAGGACGCATGTGGCGGGGCCGGATCGGCGTGGTCGTGCTGCTGCTGGTCGCCGTGGTCATCGGAGCACCGCTGCTGGGTTCGGTGACCGGCACCCGGGACGGCCAGGTCGAGATCTACTCCTGGTGGACCGGCCCCGGGGAGGAGGACGGGCTGCGCGCCATGGTCGCTGACTTCGAGGCGAGGAACCGGGGCGTGCGCGTCGTCAACGCGGCGGTCTCCGGCGGTGCCGGCACCAACGCCAAGGCGATCCTGGCCAGCCGGTTGCTGGCCGACGACCCGCCGGATTCCTACCAGCGGCACGCGGGGTTGGAGCTGGCCGACGACGTCCGTTCGGGCAAGGTCAGCGATCTGACCGGGCTGTACGCCGAGCAGGGCTGGACCTCGGTACTTCCGCGTGGCCTGCTCGACAATCTGACCATCGGCGGGAAGCTGTACGCGGTACCGGTGAACATCCACCGGGCGAACCTGATCTGGTACCGGCCGGCCACCCTGCGGTCCCTCGGGTTCGCCGGGCCGCCCCGGTCGTGGCCCGAGTTCCTCAAGCAGGCCGCGACCATCCGGGCGAAGGGCCTGACCCCGCTGACCGTCGGACCGGAGTGGACCCAGAAGCACCTGATGGAGGCAATTCTGCTGGGTGAGCTGGGTCCGGACGGGTACGAGGAGCTGTGGGGCGGCGGTACCGCGTGGCGGCGGCCGGCGACCCGCGCGGCGCTGGACACCTTCCACCGGGTCCTCGCCCAGTCCGATGTCACGTCCAGCGCGGCCGACTGGCAGCCGCAACTGGACCGGGTCACCTCCGGGTCAGCCGTGTACGCGGTGATGGGCGACTGGGCATACTCGTACCTGGCCATCACCAAGAAGTTGGCCTGGGACAAGGACTTCGCCGTGGCGGCTTCACCGGGTAGCGACGGGGTGTTCGATTTCCTGTCCGACTCGTTCACGCTGCCGACCGGGGCCCGCCACCCCGACCTGGCCCGCCGCTGGCTCGTCGAGTGCGGGTCGGTGGCCGGGCAGGATCTCTTCAACCCGCTCAAGGGCTCGATACCGGCGCGCACCGACGCGGATCCCAGCCGCTACACCGGTTATCTGGCCTGGGATCTCGGCCAGTGGCGCGACCCGCGTACCCGCATCGTCGGCTCGCTGACCCACGGCGTGGTGGCCGACAACGGGTGGAACGCCGAGATAGACACGGCCCTGGCGCTGTTCCTGCGGGACGGGGACAGGGCGCGGTTCGCGGAGGCGGTCGCGAGCGCCTACGAGGACAGCCGGTGACCGCCGTACACCCGGTGCAGCGGCACCGCCAATCGCTGCCGCGGGCCGGGGGAAGCCCGCCGGTCCGCCGGCGGCGGCGCGGTCGCTCCTGGGCACCGGCGCTCCTGCTCGTCTCACCGTCGTTGATCGCGGTCGCCGTCTTCGTGTACGGCTTCCTCGGCTGGAACCTGCGCGTGTCGTTCACGAGCTGGCGGGGCCTGTCGCCGCGGTACGACTTCGTGGGGCTGCGCAACTACGCGGCCCTGTGGCACGACCGCCGCTGGCTGATCGACGTCCACAACATTGTGATCTTCACGGTGGTGTTCGTGGCCGGCGCCCTTGCCCTCGGCTTCGTGCTGGCATACCTGATCGACCGGGGCGTGCACGGCGAAGGGTTCCTGCGCGGCGTCTATCTGTTCCCGATGGCGATCTCGTTCATCGCGACCGGCATCATCTGGCGGTGGTTGCTGGACAACGGGCGCGGCTCCGACACGACCGGCTTGAACCGGCTGTTCGGCGCGGTCGGGCTCGACTTCCTGCGCAGCGACTGGCACCGGTCGACATCCGGATGGGCGGTCGCCGCGGTCGCGCTGCCGGCCGGCTGGGCCCTGTCCGGGTATGTGATGGCGCTGTTCCTGGCCGGCATGCGCACGGTACCGGACAGCGTGCGGGATGCCGCCCGGGTGGACGGCGCCAGCGAGGCGCAGGTCTTCTGGCACGTGACCCGGCCGATGTTGCGGCCCGCGCTGCTCAGCGCCGTGGTGATCCTGGTGCACGTGTCGCTGAAGACGTTCGATCTGCTGTACGCGCTCGACCCGAAGAACCTGAAGATCGAGACGCCGTCGCTGTACATGTGGTTCACCACGTTCGACGGCGGCTTCTACTCCCGTGGCGCGACGATCGCGACGCTGCTCGTGCTCGGCGTCGCGCTGCTGACGGTCCCGTACATCCGGTACTCGATACGCAGGGAGCGCCGGTGAGCGAGCGGCGTTGGGCGACGGTGCTGCGGTACGCGGCTCTCTACGCGCTGGCCGCCTTCTTCCTCATGCCCGTGTACGTGCTCGTGGTGACGGCACTGAAGAACCCGGCCGAGGTCAGCGTGACCCGCGTATGGGAGTTGCCCGGATCGTTGTCGCTGCACGGCTTCTCGACGGCGTGGCCCAAGCTCGCCGGCGGCCTGCGCAACAGCGTGGTCATCGCGGTACCGGCCAGCCTGATCTCCTCGCTGATGGGCTGCGCCAACGGCTTCGTGCTGGCGAAGTGGCGGTTCCGGGGCGCCGACGTGGTGTTCCCGCTGATCCTGTTCGGCATCTTCGTGCCGTACCAGGCGGTGCTCATCCCGTTGGTACAGACGATGAACGCGGCCGGCCTGCGGGGCGGGGCCGACCCGACCGGCGGGCTGCGCGGGCTCCTGCTCGTCCACATCATCTACGGACTGCCGATCACCACGCTCATCTTCCGGAACTATTTCGTCGGGCTGCCCACCTCGGTGGTCGAGTCGGCCCAGGTCGACGGCGCGGGGACGCTACGTACCTTCGTCGACATCGCGATCCCGTTGGCCCGCCCGGCTTTCGCGGTCTCGATCATCTGGCAGTTCACCGCGGTGTGGAACGACTTCCTGTTCGGCGCCGTACTCACCACCCGGGACGCCTGGCCGGTCACCATCGCGCTGAACAACATCGCCGGCGGGCAGTCGGTACCCTTCGAGGAGGCGATGGCCGGCGCCCTGCTGGCCTGTATCCCCACCCTGCTCGTCTATCTCCTGCTCGGTCGCTTCTTCATGCGCGGCCTGCTGGCCGGATCGCTGCAGAACTGAGCCGGGGGCGCGCGCCACGCTGGCCGGCGAGGCCGCCGTCGATCATCACGAGACGTTGCCCGGTACGCCGGAACGGCCGCATCCTGGGCGGTAGGGCGCAGGCGCCGTCAACTGGATGTCGTGAGGGACCGGCGAATGGACGAGCGAAGCCGCTTCACCCCGGACGAGTGGCAGACCCTGCAGTTCGCGCCGTTCTGGATATTCAGCGCGCTGCTCGGGACGTACGGGAACTTCGACCCGTTGGACTACGACGCGTTCTCGCGTTGCCTTGAGGTGGCATCAGCGGCTCCGGGGCGGCTGGTGCACGAGGTCATCGGTTCGGTCACCACGGAGCGGAGTCGGCTCCTGGAGGAGTATGCGGCCGACGGCCGTACCATCGGCCGCGGCCTCTGCGCGGTCGCCGCCGTCCTGGGCCGGGCGCCCAGGAACGAGGCGGATCTGTTCAGGGAAATGCTGATCTCCCGGGTCGGTGAGGGCGTTGCGAAGGCACGCGGGCGGTACGGCAAGGTGATCAGCAAAGATGACCAGAAGACGCTCGACCTGGTCGCCCAGTTCCTGGTCTGATCGCACGCGGCGGCGCAGGCGCTACGTCGAGTTCGCGCACCGGTCGCTTACGCCGTACGCGGAGGAGCGCCGAGGACGTCGTCGACGAGGCCGTACTCCTTGGCCTGTTGGGCGGTCAGGATCCGGCCGGTCGACAGGTCGTCCTCGACGCGGCTGCGCGGCTGGCCGGTGGCCTCGGCGAGCCGTACCACCAGCTCTTCGAGCTCGCGCAGGTACTCGCCGGCGGCCGCCGCGACCTGGTCCGCCGTGCCGGCGGCTGCGGTGGCCTGGGGCTCGGTGAGGTGGAAGC
>JBKPCQ010000271.1:0-5661 GCA_046727455.1 Actinomycetota bacterium
CCACCTTGCGGTGCGCGCGGCAGGCGTGCACCACCGGGCGCAGTGCCCGGCCATGCGCGGAGACCACCAGCGCGTCGTCCCACGGCAGGCCGAGCCGGGCGAACGCGACCGCCACCGAGGACGGCGCGGGCAGCACCTCCACGTCGAGCCCGGCCGCGCGCAGCGCCCGGACGATACCGAAGAAGCCGGGGTCGCCGCTGGCGAGCACGACGGCCGGCCCGTCGTGATTGGCGAGCCGGGCGATCGCGTCCGCTACCTCGCCGAGCGGCACCCGCTCCGCCCGGCTGTCCACCGTGGACAGATGGCGGGCCGCGCCGACGACGAGCGTGGCGGCGGCGACGCGCTCCGCCGCGCCGGCCGGCGGCGGGGTGCCGACAACGGTGACCCGCCTCATCCGACCCACTCCGGTACCGTGGCCGCGACGACGGTACGCCCGGTGAAGTCCACCATCGCCACCTCGGCGGTCAGCCGGCCGTCCGTGAACCGGACCAGCACGTCGCGCACCCGGGCGCACAGCGCGTCGCCGGCCGCGCGTAACAGCCCGGCGCCGGCCCACAGCTCGTACGCGTGCCGGGCGGTGTTGGCCGCGCCGACCGCCCCGGCCAGCGCGGGCGGCCCACCGGCGGACGCGGTGATCCGGCCGAGCAGCCCGGTGTCCACTGTGGACCGGGTGTAGTGCGTCATGAGTACCCCGCTGGCCAGCTTGGTCAGCTTGCCCACCATGCCGACGAACACCACGCGGGTGATGCCGTGCTCGATCCCGGTGCGCAGCGCGGCTCCGGTGAAGTCGCCGACCTCGATGAAGCAGACCTCCGGAAGGCCGGGCAGCAGGGCCATGGCGCCCCGCTCCGTGCGCCCGCCGGTGCACAGCACCACGGTCGTCTCCTCCTGTGCGCCCGCGACCTGGACGGCCTGCACGACGCTGGCCCGCCAGGAGGCGGTGGAGAACGGCCGGACGATGCCGGTGGTGCCGAGGATCGAGATGCCGCCGAGGACGCCCAGCCGCCGGTTGGTGGTCCGGCGGGCCATCCGCTCGCCCTCGGGCACGCTGATGACGACCTCGACGCCCCGCTCCCCCACGACCTCGGTGACCGCCTGGGTGATCATCGTGCGGGGCACCGGGTTGATGGCCGGGCCGCCGACCGGCAGCCCGAGGCCGGGCTTGGTGACCACGCCGACGCCCTCGCCGCCGGCCAGCTCGACGCCGGGCGCGTCCCGCCAGGAGACCGTGGCGGTCAGGTGCGCGCCGTGGGTGACGTCCGGGTCGTCCCCGGCGTCCTTGACCACCACCGCCTGCGCGGCCGTGCCGACCATCGCCGCGCGCTCGACCGCGAACGTGACCCGGCGCCCGGACGGCAGGCCGACCTCGACCCACCCCGGTGGCGGTGGGCCTTTCGCCAGCAACAGGGCGGCGGCCTTGGCGGCGGCCGAGGCGCAGGTGCCGGTGGTCCAGCCGGTGCGCAGCGCCTTCGGGCGCACCTTCGCGGTCCGCGGGAGGTCCGGCTCGCGCAGCTCGGGGTCATCCATCGCGCAGCGCCCGCCGGGCCTCGGGATCCGCGCGGCGGTACCCGTGGAAGTGGCCGGGATGGTAGAGGTGGCTGCGGGTACCGGCGGCGGCCAGTGCCGGCCCGACGAGGAACAGCGTGTGCTTCCACAGCTTGTGCTCGCGTACCGTCGCCGTCAGGGTGTCCAGCGTGCACCCGAGCACCAGCTCGTCCGGCCAGCTCACCCGGTACGCGACGACGACCGGGGTCTCCGGCGGGTACCCGCCTGTGCGCAGCTCCTCGGCGAGCTGGCGGGTGCGGGCGGCGGACAGGAACACCGCCATCGTCGTACCGTGCCGGGCGAACTGCGCGACGCTCTCCCGCTCGGGCATCGGGGTCTTGCCGCCGCCGAGCCGGGTCAGCACGACCGACTGGGCGACGCGGGGTACCGTCAGCTCCCGCCGGACCGCCGCGGCGGCGGCGGAGAACGCGGAGACCCCGGGCACCACCTCGGTCGGCAGGCCGAGCGCGGCGCACGCGTCGAGCTGCTCCTGCACGGCGCCCCACAGCGCGGGATCGCCCGAGTGCAGCCGGACCACGTGCAGCCCCTCGGCGGCGGCGCGCCGGTAGATGTCCACAGTGGACTCCAGCGTCAGCGTGGCCGAGTCCACGATCTCCGCGTCCGGGCGCGCGTACCCCAGCACGTCGGGGTGGACCAGGCTGGCCGCCCACACCACCACGTCGGCGGCCCGCAACGCGTCGGCGCCACGCACCGTGATGAGGTCCGCCGCGCCCGGCCCGGCCCCGACGAACGTCACCCGGCCACTCACAGGGCCTCCTTGCGCTCGGCGGGGATCAGCACCGTCGACAGGTACGGTGCCGGACCGTCCACCTCGGACAGTTGCTGGATCCGCTCGTCGGGCAGGCCGACGTGGGCGCCGAGCACCGCGTCCCGATCCCCGACGAGAGCGCGGATCTCGGCCAGGTGCCGGCCGCCCTTGTAGACAACCACCGTGCCGCCGGTGTCCAGCGCGGTCGCCAGACCGTCACCGCCGTCCAGCAGCGGCAGCAGCGTCAGCGGCTCGCGCCCCTCGGCGAGCACCGTGCCCGACGCGGCGGCGAGAGCCTGCATCGCGGTGATCCCCGGCACGGTCTCGACGACGACCTCGGGCAGCGCGTCCCGGACGGCGCGGGCCAGGTACCCGAACGTGGAGTACACGTTCGGGTCGCCGATCGTCGCGAACGCGGCGGTACCGCCGGTGTCGCGCAGCCAGTCGGCGATCCGCGATCCGGCCGCCGCCCAGTACCGTCCCCGCTCGGCGGGATCGAGCGCGAACACCACCCGCTCGACGCGCTCCCGCGACGTGTGCGCCGCGACCGTCTCCTCCGCGCGGCCGGTGTCCGCCGGGTCGAGCACCGGCACGAACACCCGGTCGGCCGTGGCGAGTACCCGGGCCGCCTTGAGCGTCACCAGTTCCGGGTCGCCGGGGCCGACCCCGACGCCGATCAGCCGCATGCCCCCACCAGCTCCCGGGCGATCTGCGGGCGCGCGGCCCAGTGCAGGTGCAGGTACGAGGCGTGCACCCGGCCGCTGACGAAGCCCTCGCCGGGCTGGCCGCGCCAGGCCCACGCGGGCTGCGCCCCGGCGGCCGGGGTCAGCGTCGTGCGGTGGAACTCGTGCCCGGTGATCCGGGCGCCGACCGGGGCGAGCCAGCTCGGCGACAGCGCCACCGCGTCCCGGTACCCGAGGGCGAGGCGGGGACCCATGGTGGCGTCGGCGGGCAGTACCCCGCACATCGGCGCGCCGTCGAGGCTGCGGCACAGCCACAGCAGGCCGGCACACTCGGCCGCGATCGGTGCGCCCCGCCCGGCGAGGGCCGCCACCTCCTTGCGCAGCGGCTCGTTCGCCGCCAGCTCCGCCGCGTACACCTCGGGGAAGCCGCCGCCGGCGACGAGCGCGGCGGTACCCGGCGGCAGCGCCTCGTCGCGCAGCGGGTCCACGGTGGACACCCGCGCCCCGGCCCCGGCCAGCAGCTCCACCGTTTCGGCGTACGAGAAGGAGAACGCCGGACCGCCGGCCACCGCGACGACCGGCCCGTCCGGTACCGGATCGGCGCTCCCCGGCGACCACGCCGGGCCCGGCAGCGGCGGCGCGATCCGGGCCACGCCGAGCAGCCCGTCCAGGTCGACCGACGCGGCGACGAGGCCGGCCAGCGCCGCGACCGATGCCACCGCCTCGGCATGCCGCTCGGCGACCGGTACCAGGCCGAGATGCCGGGACGGCGCGGCGACGGCGTCGTGCCGGCGCAGCACGCCGAACACCGGGGCGCCGACCGCGTCGAGCGCGTCGCGCAGGATGGCCTCGTGCCGGTCCGACCCGACCCGGTTGAGGATCACGCCGGCCAGCCAGGTGCCCTGGCCGAAGGTCCGGAACCCGTGCACCAGTGCGGCGACCGAGCGGCCCTGCGCGGCGGCGTCGATGACGAGGACGACCGGCGCGGACAGCAGCTGCGCGACGTCGGCGGTGCTGCCCGGGTCGCCGCCGGCCGGGCCGGTACCGGCGCCGGCCCGGCCGTCGAACAGTCCCATCACGCCCTCGACGACCGCCAGCTCCGCACCGAGTGAACCGTGCGCGAACAGCGGGCCGATCATGTCCGCGCCCACGAGTACCGGGTCCAGGTTGCGCCCGGGCCGCCCGCTGGCCAGGGCGTGGTACCCGGGGTCGATGTAGTCCGGTCCCACCTTGAAGCCGGCCACCCGCAGCCCGCGCGCGGCGTACGCGGCGAGCAGCCCGGTGACGACGGTCGTCTTGCCGTGCCCCGAGGCGGGCGCGGCGACGACGAACCGCGGTACGGCTACCACTCGATGCCCTGCTGTCCCTTGCGACCGGCGTCCATCGGATGCTTGACCTTGGTCATCTCGGTCACCAGATCGGCCAGCTCCACCAGTTCGGGGGCGGCGTCGCGGCCGGTGACGACGACGTGCTGGTTGCCCGGCCGCTTCTCCAGCGTGGAGACCACGTCGGCGACGTCGACCCAGCCCCATTTCATCGGGTAGGTGAACTCGTCGAGGACGTAGAAGCGGTACCGCTCGGCGGCCAGGTCGCGCTTGACCTGTGCCCAGCCCTCGGCGGCCTCGGCGGCGTGGTCGCGCTCGTCACCCGGCCGGGCCAGCCACGACCAGCCCTCGCCCATCTTGTGCCAGGTCACCTCGGCGCCCTGTCCGGTCCGGGCGTGGTGCTCGCCCAGCGCCCGCAGGGCGGCCTCCTCGCCGACCCTCCATTTCGGACTCTTCACGAACTGGAACACCACCACCGGCCAGCCGACGTTCCAGGCGCGCAGCGCCATCCCGAACGCCGCGGTCGACTTGCCTTTGCCGATCCCGGTGTGCACGGCCAGGATCGGCTGGCGGCGGCGCTCGCGGGTGGTGAGCCCGTCGTCGGGTACCTGTTCGACTTTCCCCTGCGGCATCAGGCGGCCTTCCCGACAGCGACGGCGCGCAGGCCGTCGGCGGACAGTTCTTCCAAGCGGAGGTACCGGGCATCGAGCGCGGTCGCCAGCCGCGCCGCGAGGCCCAGCCGTACCGGCCCGGACTCGCAGTCGACGACCACGCACGCGACGCCGGTGAGGACGGGCGCGACGGTCACCGGGTCGGGGCCGGTGGTGGCGCGCCCGTCGGTGACGAGGATGAGCAGCGGCCGGCGGTACGGGTCCCGGCGCCGCTCGGCCGCCACCACCCGGGCGGCGGTGTGCAGCCCGGCGGCGAGCGGGGTACGCCCACCGGTCGGCAGCTCGCGCAGCCGCGCCGCGCCCGCCTCGTGGCTCGTCGTCGGTGGCAGCGCCACCTCGGCTCCGGTGCCCCGGAACGTCACCAGGCCGACCTTGTCGCGCCGCTGGTACGCATCGCGCAGCAGGGACAGTACCCCGCCCTTTACCGCGCGCATCCGCTGCCGGGCGGCCATCGAGCCGGACGCGTCGACGACGAACAGGACGAGGTTCCCCTCGCGTCCTTTGTGGACGGTCGCGCGCAGATCCTCGGCTGCTATGCGCAGCGGCCCGCTCCGGCCGCGCGCCCGCTGGTGCGGCGCCGCGGCGAGCACGGTCGCCGGCAGGTGCACGCTGACGAGGCGGTCGCCGGGCCGGCGTGCCCCCACCACGCGCCCGCTCCGGGTGTACCC
>JBKPCQ010000272.1:0-11342 GCA_046727455.1 Actinomycetota bacterium
GCGGCTGGCCGACGGCTCGTACGTCGCCGTGGAGCCGGGCCTGTTCGACGACACCACCGGCATGGTGGAGGTCACCGGCCTCAGTGCCGGCCAGCGGGTGGAGGTACCGGCGACATGATCCCCGTCCTCGAACTGCGCGACGCCCGCAAGGTGTACCCCGGTACCCCGCCGGTCGAGTCGATCCGTGGCGTCAGCCTCACCGTCCACAGTGGAGAATCGGTGTCCGTGGTCGGGCCGTCCGGCTCGGGCAAGACGACGCTGCTGAACCTCGCCGCGGCACTGGACCGGCCGAGCGCCGGATCGGTGCGCATCGCCGGGCAGCCGATCGAGGGCCTGTCCGACCGGCAGCTCTCCGGCCTGCGCGCGTACCGGCTCGGCGTGGTGTTCCAGCAGTTCTTCCTCATCGAGTCGGCGACCGCGCTGGAGAACGTGGCGACCGGGCTGCTGTACCGTGGCCTGCCCGCCGCGTCCCGGCGCGAACTGGCGTCCGCCGCGCTCGCCCGGGTCGGGCTGGGTCACCGCGCCGGCCACCGGGCGAGGCTGCTGTCCGGCGGCGAGCGGCAGCGGGTGGCTATCGCGCGGGCGCTCGGCGGCCGGCCCGCCGTCGTGCTCGCCGACGAACCGACCGGCAACCTCGACTCGGCCACCGGCGCCGGGATCCTCGCGCTGCTGCGGGAACTGCACGGCGACGGCACGACGCTCGTCGTCATCACCCACGACCACGACGTGGCCGCCGCGATGCACCGGCAGGTCGAGCTGCGCGACGGCATGGTGGTCCGCGACACCGGAGGCGTGCGATGACGGTACCGCTGCCGAAGCTGCGCGCCGCCGACCTGTTGCCCGTCGGTACCGTCGGCCTGCGTACCCGCCGCGCCCGCGCCGCGCTGTCGGTTCTCGGGATCGCGATCGGCATCGCCGCGCTGGTGTCCGTCCTCGGCATCACCCGGTCCAGCCAGGCCGACCTGCTGGCCCGGATCGACCGGCTCGGTACCAACCTGCTCACCGTCGTCAACGGCCACACCATCGGCGGTGACGAGGCGAAACTGCCGGCAGGTGCCGGTGCCACCGTGGCGCGGACCGACGGCGTGCTCGCCGTCGCGCCGACCACCGAACTCAGTGCCGTGCCGCTGTACCGCTCCGACCGGATCCCCGCGTACCGTAGTGGCGGACTGGTCACCCGCGCGACCGACCCGAACCTTCTGTCCACAGTGGACGGACATCTGATCCACGGCGCGTTCCTCAACGCCGCCACGGCCCGGTACCCGGTGACCGTGCTCGGCTACAGCGCCGCCCGTACGCTCGGCATCGCCGACCTGTCCGGCACCCCCCGGGTCTGGTTGGGCCACCGCTGGTTCACGGTCGTCGGCATCCTCGCCCCGCTCGAACTCGCGCCCGAGATCGACCGCTCGGCGCTGATCGGGTTCCCGGTCGCCGCCCGGGACTTCGGGTACGACGGGCACCCGACGCGGATCTACGTCCGTGCCGCGACCGACCGGACCGCCACGGTCGCGGGGCTCCTCGCCCGCGCCGCCGACGCGGCGCACCCGGACGAGGTCAGCGTCTCCCGGCCGTCGGACACGCTGACCGCCCGGCTGGCGGTGGCCGGATCCGGTACCGCCCTGTTCCTCGGCCTGGGTGCGGTCGCGCTGCTCGTCGGCGGCATCGGCATCGCCAACACGATGGTCATCTCGGTCCTGGAGCGGCGTACCGAGATCGGCCTGCGCCGGGCACTCGGCGCGGCCCGCCGGCACCTCGCCGCGCAGTTCCTCATCGAGTCGCTGCTGCTCGGTACCGCCGGTGGGGTTGCCGGTGTCCTCGCCGGCTCGGCGGTCACCTACGGCCTGGCCTACCAGCGTGGCTGGCAGCCGTTGATCCCGCCGGTCGCGGTGTGGGTCGGCCTCGCCGCCGCGGCCGGGATCGGCGCCCTCGCCGGCCTCTACCCGGCGCTGCGGGCGGCGCGCCTCGCCCCCACCGACGCCCTGCGGTCGGCATGAGCGAGCGTCAGCGATCGCGTGTTCCGGCTCGCCCGGCGCAGCCCCGCGAGCCGGAACATGCGAAGAATCATGGGCGCAGTGCGATTGAGCCTCGTGCCGGACCGCAGCGCAGCGAGGATCCGGCACGGTCGACGATGGTCGGCGTGACCCCGGTTCTGCTCGCCGTGGCGTGGTTGGCGCTGATGCCGGCCTACAGCCCCGTGGCCGACCGGATCGCAACCCGGCTGGTGGCGCGGCCACCGCCGGAGGTCCCGGTACTCGAGATCGGAGTCGGCGGCGGACTAGGCTCACCCTCATGGGCAACTGGCAGCTCGATCCCTATCACACGCAGGTGGAGTTCTCTGCGAAGCATCTGGGGATGATGACGGTACGGGGGCACTTCGCCGAGGTCAGCGCGAAGGCGGACATCGATCCCGACCAGCCGGAGACGTCGTCGGTCGAGGTGACGATCCAGACGGTCAGCATCCGTACCCACAACGAGACCAGGGACAACGATCTCCGCTCGTCGAACTTCCTCGAAGTCGACAAGTACCCGACGATCACGTTCCGGAGCACGCGCGTCGAGACGCTCGGGCCGGACCGGTACGCGCTCACCGGCGACCTGACGATCAAAGGCAACACCCGCCCGGTGACGCTGCAGGTGCTGAAGTACGGCGAGTTCAACGACCCCAGCATGATGGGGCACCGGATCGCATACGCCGCCGAGGGCCAGATCAACCGGAAGCAGTTCGGCTTGAGCTTCAACATGATGCTGGACGGCAAGTTCGTGGTCAGCGACGAAATCAAGATCATGATCGAGGGCGAGCTCGTCGAGCAGAAGGAGGAGGCCACCGCTCAGGCCTGATCAGTCGGGGTGACGATGACGTTGCCGCGCTTGTGGCCCGTGTCGACGTACCGGTGTGCCTCGGCGATCCGGCTCAGCGGATAGGTGGTGTCGACCACCGGCGCCAGCTTCGCCGCCGCGACCAGTTCGGTGACGTAGCGCAGATCGGCGAGCTTCTCGCGGGCGGGCCGCAGGCCGCTGAACGCGACCATCGCCCGCCGGTCCCCGAACCTCGACGTCCACGCCATCTGGAGCAGGATGCGCAGGGAGGAGGCGACCGTCAGGTAGACGCCGCCGCGGTTGAGTGCGGCCCGGCAACGGGCGAACGAACTCTTGCCGACCGCGTCGAAGATGACGTCGTAGGTCCTTCCGGTGCGGGTGAAGTCCTCCCTGGTGTAGTCGACGACCTCTTCGGCGCCGAGGCTCCGCACCAGGTCGGCGTTCGCCCCGCTGCACACCGCGGTGACGGTCGCACCGAGGGCCCTGGCGTGCTGGACCGCGGCGGTACCGACACTGCCGGACGCGCCGTTGACCAGGACGCTCTGCCCGGCGTGCAGCTTCGCCTTGTCGCGCAGGAAGAACAGCGCCGTCGCGTCGACGAGCGCGGCCGCCTCGGCGTCGCTCAGCCCGGCCGGCTTCGGCGCCAGCGCGCCGTCCTGGGACAGGCACACGTACTCCGCGTGGGCGCCGAAGCGGGGAGCGACGGTACCGAAGACCCGGTCGCCCACCGCGAACCGGGTGACCCCCGCCCCGACCGCCTCGACCTCGCCGGCGAAGTCCGCGCCCAGCACGTGGCTCCTCGGTCGCAGCGGGCCGGCGTAGGCCCTGATCTGGCGCGGTATCCCCCGGCGCGCGATGCTGTCGACGGCCCCGACCACCGCCGCGTGGACGCGCACCAGTACCTCGTCGTCGCGGGGTGCCGGCGTTGGTATGTCGGCGATCCGCAGAACCTCCGGCGGACCGTACCGGTCGTAGACGGCGGCCTTCATGATGCCTCTCCTCCCGTCTCGGGGTACTGGAACACCTCGTCCAGCCCCACTCTGAACACCCGGGCGATCTGGAAGGCCAGCTCCAGCGACGGCGAGTACCGGCCCTGCTCGATGGCGATGACGGTCTGGCGGGTCACCCCGATGCGCTCGGCGAGCTGGGCCTGGGTCATCTCGCCGTGGGCGAAGCGCAGCGCGCGGATCGAGTTGGTGACCCGGGTCGGCTTGACCATGGCTACAGACCGCGCCGGTACGCGACGAGCTTCAGCACCGACCCGACGATCGCCCAGAGCACGAACCCCAGGTAGATCACATTGGCGATCCAGAAGTAGTCCCACCGGGCCATCGCCATGAGCAGTGCCGCCCCCGCCCCGAGCACGACGAACCAGCGGCTGGCGTACTCGCCGAACCGGCCGATCTCGCGGTCGCGCACGTCCCTGCGGTGGCTCTCGCTCGGTCGCATCGTCTCGATCGCCGTCCGGATCGCGACCGACGCGCCGACCGAGGCGACGGTCGTCCACAGCAGGGTGGCGGCGTACTGCACCTGGCTTACCGGAGTGCTCGCCAGCCGGCTGATGATGATCGCGAGGTAGACCCCGTAGGACCCGGCGACGGCTACGAGGTATGCCCAGGTGCCTTTCTCCTCGTACGACATGACGCCTCCGAGTAAAGAATGTTTGACACCTCCAATGTAAAGGAAACCAGACACGGTGTCAAACAGGCTTTACCTCGCGGTCAGGTTGGGCCGCAGCCAGCGCTCCACCATGGACCCATCGAGGCCGCGCCGCCGGGCGTAGTCCCCGGCCTGGTCGGCGCCGATCCGCCCGACCGTGAAGTACCGCGACGACGGGTGGGCGAACAGCAGCCCGCTGACGCTGGCGGCCGGGGTCATCGCGTACGACTCGGTGAGCCCCATGCCCAGGCGCTCGGCGCCGATCAGCCCGAACAGGGCTGCCTTGAGGCTGTGGTCAGGGCAGGCGGGGTAGCCGAGCGCCGGGCGGATGCCCCGGAACCGCTCGGCGTGCAGGTCCTCGACCGGCGGATCGGCGTCCGGCTCGTACCAGTCCCGCCGTGCCCTTAGGTGGATGTGCTCGGCGAACGCCTCGGCGAGCCGGTCGGCCAGGGCCTTCACCATGATGGCGCGGTAGTCGTCGGACCTCGCCTCGAAGGCGGCGGCGACGTCGTCGGCGCCGTGCACGGCCACCGCGAACGCGCCGAGGTGGTCGCCGGCCGGCGCCAGGTAGTCGGCGAGGCACCGGTTGGGCCGGCCGTCCGGCTTGGCGGTCTGCTGGCGCAGCATCGGCAGGCGGACGCCTTCGCCCAGTACCAGGTCGTCGCCCTCGGAGTGGGCCGGCCAGAAGCCGTAGGCGCCCCGGGGCCGGAGGGTGCGGTCGGCGACGATCCGGTCGAGCAGCGCGTTCGCGTCGTCGAACAGCTCGCGGGCCGCCGGCTGGTCGAGGATCGCCGGGTACCTGCCTTTCAGCTCCCAGGCGAGGAAGAGGAACTGCCAGTCGATCATCCGGCGGAGTTCGGTCAGGTCCGGGCTGACGGTGCGGACGCCGGTGAACGCCGGTACCGGCAGGTCGCCGAACGGTACCCGCTCGCGGTTGGCGCGGGCCTGCGCCAGGGTGAGCAGGGGAGTGCGCTGCCTGGTCTCGTGCTGTTCGCGCAGCTTTTGCTGCTCGGCGCGGTTGGCCTCGGCCAGCTCACCGGCCCGGTCCTCGTCGAGGAGGTCCGCGACCACCCCGACCACGCGCGACGCGTCGAGCACGTGGACGACCGCGCCGTCGTAGGCGGGCGCGATCCGTACCGCCGTGTGCTGCCGCGAGGTGGTCGCGCCGCCGATCAGCAGGGGGAGCTTCAACCCGCGCCGCTGCATCTCGGTCGCGACGGCCACCATCTCGTCCAGTGACGGGGTGATGAGCCCGGACAGCCCCACCGCGTCGGCGCCCTCGGCGACCGCCGTGTCGAGGATGACCGGGGCCGGCGCCATGACGCCGAGGTCGATGACCTGGTAGCTGTTGCAGCCGAGCACGACGCCGACGATGTTCTTGCCGATGTCGTGCACGTCGCCCTTGACCGTGGCGAGCACGATCTTCCCCTGCCCCGGGCCGGCGTCCTCGCCCTTCTCCATGTACGGCTCCAGGTACGCCACCGCGCGCTTCATCACCCGGGCGCTCTTGACCACCTGCGGCAGGAACATCTTCCCGGCGCCGAACAGGTCGCCGACGGTCTTCATGCCGTCCATCAGCGGACCCTCGATCACGTCCAGCGGCCGGGCCGCCTGCTGCCGGGCCTCCTCGGTGTCCGCCTCGACGAAGTCGACGATGCCGTGCACGAGCGCGTGCGCCAGCCGCTCCCGTACCGGCGCGTCGCGCCACGACAGGTCGACCACCCGGCGGGTACCGGTGCCGCTCACCGTTCCGGCGAAGGCGACCAGCCGGTCGGTGGCGTCGGGGCGGCGGTCGAACAGCACGTCCTCGACGAGTTCCCGGAGATCCGCCGGGATGTCCTCGTAGACCGCGAGCTGCCCGGCGTTGACGATGCCCATGTCGAGGCCGGCGCGTACGGCGTGGTACAGGAACGCCGAGTGCATCGCCTCCCGTACCCGGTCGTTGCCGCGGAAGGAGAACGACAGGTTCGAGATGCCGCCGCTGGTACGGGCACCGGGGCAGCGCGCCTTGATGAGCGGCAGCGCGTCGATGAACGCCTTCGCGTACCCGTTGTGCTCCGCGATGCCCGTGGCGACGGCGAGCACGTTGGGGTCGAACACGATGTCCTCGGCCGGGAACCCGGCCCGCATGGTCAGCAGGTCGTACGCCCGGCCGCAGATCGCCACCTTGCGTTCCACGGTGTCCGCCTGGCCCTGCTCGTCGAAGGCCATGACGACCACCCCCGCGCCGTGGTCGCGGATCCGCCGGGCCTGCTCCAGGAACGCCTCCTCGCCCTCCTTGAGGCTGATCGAGTTGACCACGGCCTTGCCCTGCACGCATTTCAGCCCGGCCGCCAGCACGCTCCACCGCGAGCTGTCGATCATGATGGGGATCCGGGCGACCTCCGGCTCGGTCGCCACCAGGTTCAGGAACGTGGTCATCGCCTGCTCGCTGTCGAGCAGGTCGGCGTCCATGTTCACGTCGAGGATGTTGGCCCCGCCCCGGACCTGCTCCAGCGCGACGTCGACGGCGGCCTGCGGGTCGCCGTCCTCGATCAGCCGACGGAAGCGGGCCGAGCCGGTGACGTTGGTGCGCTCCCCGATCATCACGAAGCCGGTGTCCGGGCCGATCGCGAAGGGCTCCAGGCCGCTGAACCGGGTACCCGGCTGCCGCGCCGGTACCGGTCGGGGCGACCGGCCGGACACCGCTGCAGCGATGCGCCGGATGTGCTCCGGGGTGGTACCGCAGCAGCCGCCGACGACGTTGACCAGCCCGGCGGCGGCGAACTCGCCGAGCAGCCGCCCGGTCTCCTCGGGCGACTGGTCGTACCCGCCGAACGCGTTGGGCAGGCCGGCGTTGGGGTGGCAGGCCACGTAGGTACCGGCGAGCCGGGACAGCTCGGCGACGTGCGGGCGGATCTCCCGCGCGCCCAGCGAACAGTTGACCCCCACCACCATCGGGTCGGCGTGCCCGATCGAGGTCCAGAACGCCTCGACGGTCTGCCCGGAAAGGGTGCGCCCGCTCAGGTCGACGATCGTCACTGAGATCCACAGCGGCAGGTGCGGGGCGACCTCGCGGGCGGCGGCGATCGCGGCCTTGGCGTTCAGCGTGTCGAAGATGGTCTCGATCAGCAGCAGGTCGACGCCGCCCTCGGCCAGGGCCCGGATCTGCTCGCCGTACGCGTCCCGGACCTGGTCGAAGGAGACCGCCCGGTACGCGGGGTCGTCCACGCGCGGGGACAGCGACAGCGTGACGTTCAGCGGCCCGACCGAGCCGGCGACGAAGCGGCCACCCGCCTCGTCCGCGGCCTGCCGGGCCAGTTGCGCGCCGCGCAGGTTCATCTCCGGTACCAGCGCCTGCAGCCAGTAGTCGGCCTGCCCGATGGCCGTCGCGGTGAAGGTGTTCGTGGTGGTGATGTCCGCCCCGGCGGCCAGGTACCGCCGGTGCACGTCGAGGACGACGTCCGGGCGGGTCAGGTTCAGCAGGTCCGGGTCACCGGTCACGTCGCGCGGGTGGTGGGGCAACCGGTCACCCCGGTAGTCGGCGGGGGTCAGGCCGGCGCGCTGGAGCATCGTGCCCCAGGCTCCGTCGAGCACGGCGATCCGCTGGTCCAGCAGGCGTTTGAGGGATTCCATCCGGCCACCTCCGTATATCGGAGGCGCCCTTGCCGGATGGTTCAGGTCGAGCGTGGCGGGGATCATCCCCGTTGCAGCGCCTCTCGACCTGGGTATGAAGGATAGTACGATCGGGCGTCGTGGCCAGTCCTCAGAGTGGCATCTTCGCACTCGGTACCGCGTCGCACGCCTATCTCGAATTCGGCCTGCGCGACGAACAACCCGGGGCGGACCTGGTCCGGACGGTCTCGGCCCTGCGCGAGCCGAGGACGACGATGGGCGGGGTGAACCTGGTGGCCGGGTTCCGGCCGGAGCTGTGGCGGGCGGTCGCGCCCGGCGGGTGCCCGGACGGGCTGACCGGCTTCAACCGGGACGTGGCCGGCGCCGACGGGTACGTCATGCCGGCCACCCAGCACGACGCGGTGCTGTGGCTGTCCGGCAGCGCGTACGACGTCGTCTTCGACACCGCCCGCGAGGCGATCGCGGCACTCGCCGGGCTGGCGCTGGTGGCCGACGAGACGTCGAGCTGGCCGTACCAGCACGACCGGGACCTGACCGGGTTCATCGACGGTACCGAGAACCCCAGCCTGATCGACGCGCCCGAGGTCGCGGTGATCCCCGACCCGGATCCCGGGGCCGGCGGGACGATCCTGCTGCTCCAGAAGTGGGCACACGACGCCACCGCGTGGGAGGCGCTGGCCGTCCCGCGGCAGGAGCGGGTGATCGGGCGCACCAAGCCGGACAGCGTCGAGCTGGCGGACAAGCCGGCCGAATCGCACGTGGCAAGCACCGACCAGGAGCGCTTCGGCCACATCTTCCGCCGCAACATGCCGTACGGGACGGTCACCGACCACGGCACCATGTTCGTCGGGTTCAGCGCCGAGCAGCGCCGGCTGTCGGCGATGCTCGACAGCATGGCCGGACTCACCACCGGGGTACGCGACGCGCTCACCTATTACACCCGGCCGCGCAGCGGTGCGTACTACTTCGTCCCCTCGATCGAGGCGCTGCGACGGTACGGCACCGGCGCATAGTCGGCGCCGGCCGCGGTCAGTGCGCCGGGGGCGGCAGGCCGGCGTAGCGCAGCGCCTCGGCCAGGTACATCCGCCGCCCCCGGGCGGCCGCCTCGGCGTACCCGGCCGGGTCGAGCCGGGCCGGCGCCCGTTCCTCGACCTCGTGGACCCACCGGACCTGCGGCCGCTCAGGTACCGTGCCGCCGAGCGTCAGCACTCCGGTCGCCGCGTGCCACAGCGTCACCGCCCGGTCGACCTCGCCGTCCGCCAGCGCAAGCCCCGCGGCGAGGTCGAGGGCCGGCCCGTAGACGCGCTGGGCGGCGTGCGGCCCGGCGAGGTCGTCGGTCACCGCGTCGAGCGCCCGCGCCAGATGCGCCCGTACCTCGCCGTACCGGCCGTCGCGCAGCGCGAGCCAGCTCCGGCACAGCCAGTACGTCGCCGCACCGGTCGACGGGAGGTCGGCGAGTTCATCGACGTCGATCGACTTCAGCGACGATCGGATACCCTCGGTGTCACCGGCGGCGAGCGCGACCTCCGCACGGGCCAGCCGCACCTCGCGGGCACCGAGGCCGTCGTGCAGGCCCTGGAACAGGGTCAGCGCCTCGGCGAGGTCCGGCCCGCCGCGCTCCGGCTCGCCGACGTGGGCCTGGGTCAGGCCGCGCGCCATGAGGGTACGGGCCAGCAGGTACGGGTCGCCGACCGCGCGGGCCAGGTCGACCGCGCGGTCGCCGTGCCGCCGGACCTCCGCCGCGTTGGCGCGGTAGACCTCCACGGAGGCCATGAAGGACAGCGCCTTCACCTCCATCCGGCGGTCCGCCTGCTCCCGCGCGAGGAACGCCGCCTGCTGGCAGTACCGGTGTGCCTCGTCGATGGACACGCGGATGGCCAGCGAGCCGGCGCCGATCAGTGCCCGTTGCCGGAGGTCGGCGGGCGCGGCGGAGGCGGCCGGGATCGCGGTGCGCAGCCAGTCCAGCGCCTCGCGGGTGGCGAAGCGGCGCCAGAACCAGATCAGGGCGCAGGCGTACCGCAGGCCGGCCTCGTGGTCTCCGGTGGCGTGCAGCCAGGCCATCGCGGCCCGCAGGTTCGGGTACTCCCCGGTCAGCCACCGCAACCACCGCGTGCGGCGACTGCCGCGCCGCTCCCGGTCGGCCTGCTCGGCGAAGCCCAGGAAGTACCGCGCGTGCCGGCCGTGGACCGCGGAGGCTCCCGTCAACCGCTCGCCCGCGTACGCGCGCAGCGACTCCAGCAGCCGGTACCGCATCCGGCCGGGTGTGTCAGCGTGCCGCTCGGCCACCACCATCGACCGCTCCACCAGGGTGCCGAGCGTGTCCATCACGGTGGCCGGGGACAGCTCCTCGTCCGCGACGACCGCCTCGGCGGCCTCCAGCGTGAACCCGCCGACGAAGACCGCGAGCCGGGCGAACACCGTCCGCTCCCGGTCGGTCAGCAGGTCGTAGCTCCAGTCGATGGCGGCGCGCAGCGAGTCGTGGCGGGTCGCCGCGCGCCGGCTGGACAGCAGCTCCAGCCGGCGGTCGAGCCGCTCGGCGAGCTGGCCCACGGAGAAGGCGCGCTGCCGCCCGGCGGCCAGTTCGAGCGCGAGCGGCAGCCCGTCGAGTGCGCGGCAGATCCGGGCCACGTCGGCCGAGTTCGCCGCCGACAGCGCGAACCGCGGATCGACCGCGGTCGCCCGGTCCACGAGCAGCCGGCCGGACTCGGACTCCTCGACCGCCGGGACCGTGCCGTCGCGGGGGACGGAGAGCGGCCGGACCAGGTACACCCGTTCGGTGGCCAGGCCCAGCGGCACCTGGCTCGTGGCGAGTACCCGCAGCCTCGGGCATTCGGCGGTCAGCACTTCGAGTAGCCGGGCGCACCCGGCGGCGAGGTGTTCGCAGTTGTCCAGGACGAGCAGGGCGTCCCGGTACGCCAGCAGGCGGATGAGGCTCTCCAGCGGCGTGCACCACGGATCGCCGGCCGGCGCCAGTACCGCCAGCAGGGCGGCCGGCACGCCCTCGGGATCCTGGACGGTGTCGAGCGGGACGAGCGCCACCCCGCCGGAGAACGAGGCGGCGGAGACGGCCGCCAGCTCGATGGCCAGCCGCGTCTTCCCCGAGCCCGGCGGCCCGGTCAGCGTGACCACCGCATGCTCCTTCAGCTCCGCCGGCAGCTCCGCCAGCTCGCGCCGGCGGCCGATGAAGCGCGGCAGAACGCGGCGCGGCAGGCCGGGCAGCGTGCCGGGTGCCGGCTGCGGAGGTGCCGGCG
>JBKPCQ010000273.1:0-6888 GCA_046727455.1 Actinomycetota bacterium
TCCAGCGATGGCCAGCGTCGCCGCTGGGTGTGATCAGTGTAACGGCCAGCCAGCCGGCACCTTCGTACCAGCGGACCGCCACCAAAGTTCTACCAGTCAGGTACACCTTCGGCTGACGCCCAGGTGCGGAGTGCGCACCTAGAAGTCTTCGTTACTCGGCACAAACACCCCTCCCCAGGGCCGATACCTGTCCGTAACCGAACGGTAGCGGTCGGTACCTAGATGTCGATAGACCAAGCGTTCACCCGATCGACGGAAAGCCGGACCAAGGAGGGACCAACGCCCGCCGACCTGCCGCAAGGACAACCGATGTTCGACCTCGAAGTATCGCTGATCGGCACCCCGGCCGAGCTGGACGCCGCCGCCCGCGCACTGTCCAGGATCGGCCGGATCGTCGACCGCAGAACCCGAACCCCGCTGGCCGGCAGCGACGCCGTCCGGTACCGCATCTATGCCCGTATCCGCGTCCCCGTCGTCGCCAAATCCGCGACGCCGGCCCGGCCAGACGCCACGAACCTGGCCGCCTAGCCCTCGCAGCCTGCCTCTGTTGCCCATCTGTCTACAAAGGAGCGTCGACCATGACCGATGTTCTGTCGCTGCGCACGGCGGCGCTTCGCTACGCCGCCCGCGGCTGGCACGTGTTCCCCCTCTGGCCCGGTACCAACGGATTCGGGTTCTGTCGCGGATGTATCCGCGACAAGCCGCGACATGCCCCCGCACGGGCGGGACGTGTTCACCGCGCTATGCGCCGAGCATGGCCAGCCGACCCCGGGCGGCACGCTGATCGTGGCCACCGCGTCCGGCGGGTGGCACCTGTACTACCGGCACCCGGCCGGGCCGCCGCTCCGCAACACAAAGGGCGGCACGGCCCGCTCCCTCGGCATCAACATCGACCCGAGGGGACTCGGCGGGTACGTCGTGGCCGCGGAAAGCGTCCTGGCCGGCCGCCGCTACCGGGTAGTGCGCGATGCGCCCCCGGCGCCGTTGCCCGGTTGGCTGGCCACCCTGCTACGTGACCTCGACGCCGCCGCCGACCGGCCGACGCCGGCCGGACCGGTGTCGGTCCGGCTGACCGCAACCGATCGGCGGTCGGCGTTCCTCGCCGCGGCGCTGCGGCGAGAGGCCGAGCACGTGCTCCGCGCCGCGAAAGGGGAAGGCAGCGCGGTGTTGTGGGGTGCCGCGGTGGCGTTGGGACAGTTGGTAGCCGGTGGTGAACTCGACGCCGGCAGCGTCGCCGATGTGCTGGAACAGGCAGCTATCGCCGGGGGACGCCGGACCGTAACCGAGGCCCGCGCCACCATCCGATCGGGCCTGCGTCGCGGCGCGGGCCGGCCCCGCCGGGTGGCCTGATGCCCGCCGAGTTCGACTGGCAGGCATACGAAGCGGAGCTGGCCGACCTCGCCGGGCTGGCCGAATCCGTGCCTGTTCCAGCCAACCCCAACACGTCACCGGCCGAACCCGATCCGGGCCGGCTCGCCGGGGACACCCCGGCCGATCAGCCACCGGCGCAGGTGGACGGGGCAGCGCTGCTCGACGAACTACGCGCCGCACTGTGCCGCTACCTCGGGCCACGAGGTACCGGGCATGCGCGGTGTCTACAGTCACGTCAGTCCGGCAATGCGCCGGGGTCTGGCGGCAGCCCTGGAGGTGATGTGGGTTGGATCGCTGGAGCACCGGGCCAAGTTGTCGCCCGGGTCTCCCGTGGGCGTTCTGGATCGGCTCTTGGCCCCGTACCGGCCCCGGTCATGAGCCGATCTAGGCAAGATCGGCTCCCATTTCACTCCCGGAATCGGACACAGAGAGGGTCACAGGCTCCACTTGCGACAGTGGGCGGGGCCTCTGACCTGCGGTTTTCTTGGTGGAGCTGAGGGGATTTGAACCCCTGACCCCCTCTTACCGACAGTCATGGTCTGGGGTTTGTCATTGGTCGTCAGATTCTCGCGTTGAGCTGCATGAACGTCGCCAGGTCGTGGTCGTTGCTTGTCACTGATGGTCACCATTTGGAAGGGGTTTTCGGGGGGTAAACGGGGGCATGAACCCGGTGCCGGTGTCCTGCGTCGCGCGGGATCGGGATGCTGGCGTAGGTTGGTGCCCTGCCTGCCGGGGCACGACACAGATTCTCAACCTTGCAACGCGCCCAACGGGTGACTGATGGTCACGTCGCGGGGACAGGCACGGTCGGCAGCGGCACCGGTTTCGGTTCTCCGAGGCGATCACATCGCGTGGTCTTGGTGCGTACCCATGGACTGGCCGACTGGTTACTCGGTTGGCCGCTGGTCTAGCCGTCTCATCTGAAGGAGGAGACGTCGAACCGGAGGCAGAAATGACCGATCTGATCTTCCGCATCGCGACTGCGAGCCCCGCTCACGCCGAGCGTGCGGTCCGCAGGCTGGCTGACCTGTCATTCGCCGTTCCGGCGGTGCGGGAGATCGAGGTGGCCGCTGTCCCCAGCGGCACCGAGCGGATCGAACCGATCGCAGCGTCCGACCCGGGGTCGTTGACGCTGACCGTCGTGGTCGACCCGTTGGACTCAGGACACGCCGGCGTCCTGCTGGAGACCCTGCGGACCCGGTTGGCCGGTACCGACGGCGTCGAGCACGTCGCGGTCGAGCTGACCGGCCGGCCGTTGCTGCCTCTTAACCACACGACCGCCGAGGATCTGGTGCGCGAGACGGTCTGGTGACCCGGCCGCCGCCCTACTGGCCGAGGCACACGAGCCCGGCCCAGAAGTACGGGTCGGACCAGTCCTCGCCCGCAGCCGCCAGCGGAGCCCGACAGTCACCCGAGGCGAACGCCAGCTGTGCGTCCCGTAAGGCGTCGGCCGGGGTTCGTCCGTCGGCGATCCTGGCGTAGAAGATCTCCATAAGCGCCGCCGTCGCCGCGTCGGGCAGTGGCCACAGGGATCCGACGACCGTGCGGGCACCCGCGGCGAGGATTCCTACGGAGAGGTTCAACGCCTCGCCGGGCAGCGTGATGTCCGAGACGGCGGTCTGACACGCCGACAGGACGGCCAGGTCGACCCCGTCCATCGGGGTTGCCGCGAGCTGGGCGAGGTGCAGCTCGTCCTCGTCCGCAAGCAGCAGCGCGCTCCGCATCGGATCCTCGACGACCGCCACCCCGTGGCAGGCGAAATGGAGGACGTTCACGTCGGCCAGGGCGGCCGTCACCGCGGTCACCGTCGCGTCGGCCCTGTCGAGCGAGTGCGCCCGCGGAAAGCGGAACGGACAGCGGCCGCTTCGCTGCCCGCTCCGTGGAGGTTTCCTGTCGCCTGCCGGGCCGGATCCGCGACGACCAACGCCCGCGCGTCCCTGGCCATGGGCGTTGCCGGCGTCCGCAGCATGAACGCGCTCGGGCTGAACGTGTACCTGCGGCGGCCCAACGCCCACCCGGGCCCGCCCGCCGATTGCGTCCACGCGGCGTGCAACGGCAACCCGGCCAGCTGGCCGATCGGAACCAGCGTCACGTCCGCGGAGTCCGCGGCGATGATCGGTTCGATCTGGGGCACTACGAACCGGCCGAGCCACTCCGTGGTGTTGCGGATCGTCCGTGACCGAAGCCTCGGTGAGTTGGCGGGGGCGACCACACGGCGGGCGAACCGGGTGGCGACCGGCGCCACCTGCGCGACGGTGAGATCGTCGAGGACGTGGGCCCTGAAAGATCCGTCGCCACGTGTCACGACCGCCACGCCGCCGTAGCGGCCACACGCCAGGTAGACGACGGTGCGGTCGCGCGTCGCCGCGGAGAGGGCACCCTCATCCACCGGACGCAGTAGCCTCGCCAATCCCGGCAACTTCTCGATGTCTCGGGTGACCTCCGCCAGCCGAGCCTCAGCCGATCGCAGGACGTGGTCGGGCTGCTCGGTGTCGCGGACCGCGAGAACGGCCCGCCGGTACTCGGCGGCAAGATCGTGATGGCCCAGGCCGCTGACGAGCCGGTGGACCTGATGCGGCCGGGCGTACCGGTCGGACAGCTCCGTCGCCTGCATGCGCTCGAGAGCGACCGCCGCCTCGGCCGCACGGCTCTCGTTCGCCAGCGCGTGCGCCGTCACCGCGGCGATGCCCGCCGCACGACGGATGATCGTCCATCTGTACTCGTCACGGGGCTGCCTGCGGACGAGGAACTCGACGACCTGCTGGCTCTTCTGCCCTACGACCGACACGTCGCGCCAGCGGGCGTCGGCCGCGTGATGGGTGGCGAGGTTGGCTCCAGCGACGATGATCTCCGGGTCGGTCAGTTCCACGGCCGCGTCGAACACGGCGGTGAGCGCTTCTCCCACGTCCTCGGCCCTGGACTCGCCGAGCCTGATCAGATCCGCACGCGCGGCCAACAACGACACGATTCCCCGATCACCGGCCGGCAGGAGGCCGAGCCCGGCCGCGGCGGCGTTCAGGCCCGTCGCACGGTCGGCCGCCGTCTGCGCCGGCGTGCGACCGGGCCGACGCATCCGACGGGACACCAGCACCGCGACGTTCTGGTACCACCCCGCGCAGTCGGTGTCCGGTGCTTCGCCGGACGCCGCCAGGGCGGTCAGGTCAATGACCGCCAGGTCGATGGCACGGTCCAGGTCCGATGTCGACACGCCGTCCTGGGCGAGGCGTCTCTCCTCGTGCTGGACCCGGGCGGTCGCTAAGGAGTGCCGTATGCCGGCGCGAAGCTCCCATGCGGCCCCGCCCGACAGGGCATCGGCCTGCTCGAGCGCGGCGATCGCTTCCTGCGCCACGTCGAGACTCTGATGTGGTCCGACAGTCGCAACCGGGCACGGCCGAGCACCGACCAGCACCATGCCCGGTCCGCCTCCGCCATCAGCTCCGGTCTGTGATGCAGGAGCTCGGTCGCCTGTGCTCAGGTGTGGGCAGTCGTACCCGCCTCGAACGCAACGGCCTGCGGGTCGCTGGAACGGTCACGCTCAACCTTGACGATGCGGCCGCCGAGCGGCTGTCCGGGCTGTTCGGTCGGCCGGTGGAGCCCGGTACCGCACGGCGGGTCAAGCTCGCCGAGATGGACGGCGCCCTGCGCCGCTCGGCCGCCGGACAAGGACTCATCACGGTCCTGGAGCTCCTCGACGAGCGGCCGTTGATCAATAGGGCTGCCACCCGACATGACGCGCAGGCGCAGTGGGCTCAGGTGTGGCAGGGGCTCGACGCTGCGCTCGCCCGGTCCGGGCCGGCCGAGGCGGCCTGGGTACCTGAGTGGATCTCGGGACTGCGCCGCACCGGGGTACTCACCCGTGCCGGCGCCGAGGCCGCCGCCCGCGCACTCAGCCAAGCCGTCGCGGCCCTCCGGATCCTGCTCGGGCCGACCGCCGCGCCACCGACGAGCGCCTTGGGCGTCTCACACGGCTTCGGCGCCGTCCTGGACAGTGTGGGGGGCGGTGGCGCTCACGCTGGGTAGGATGTTGTGGGCGTGGACCAGGTTGTTGGTCGTGGCGGCCAGGACCATGGCCGCGTCCGCGGGGCCGCTCGCGGTGTTCGGGGCTACGACCAGCAGGTCCACCCGGTCGCCGTGGGCGCAGAGGGCGGTGAGCAGGCTGGTGGGTTGGCTGGCGAAGTAGCCCAGCCGCAGGACTCGGCCGTTGACGCCGAGGCGGCGGGGGTGGCTGTCCCAGCCGTCGGCGGCGAGGACCAGTTCGGTGACCGGCCCGCGGAGGGCGTCGATGGCTAGGACCAGACCGGGCAGCTCCGCTACGGGGTCCGTCGAGCGGGGCCACCAGCCGCCGTCGAGCAGGGTGTGGCGGGAGCCGGTGGGTTCCATCCGCAGGCGCGGCGTGGATGGCGGCGTTAGCGAGATGGTGGTCATGCGGTTGGCGGTGCCGTTGCGTGTCATCTTGGTCTCCTGCCGCCCCGTGGCGGGGAGGTCACCGATCGGAACCGGCGTGGTTGGGGTTGTGGGTTTGTCGAGGATGCGAGGTAGCTGTCCGGGCGGCCTCAGTGGCGTTGGCGGCGGGACAGGCGGCGCAGTTGGGTGATCCGGGCCGCGCCGACCACCATGGTCAGGATCGCGGCGCCGACGGCGGCGACCAGCAGCGCCAGGGCCAGTGGCAGGTTGCCGTGCATCCCCAGGAAGCTGACCTCGACGCTGCGGGTGTTCTGCAGCATGAAGACGATCAGCACCACGAACAACAGCGCGGCGACGCAGATCCCGAACCAGGCGGCGCCGGTGCGGGTATGCGGCACCGGGCTCGTCGGCGACATCTGCGGCGTGCCCGCCGGGGAGGGCGGCGGTACCGCGGTGGGCGGGTCGGCCGGTGTGTTACGGGTCTGGTGCAGGTCGTTCGACATGACATCCCCTTCATGGGCGTGGCGGGCACCTCAAGGCTGGATGTCGTCGATTCCGGGATATCCCTGTCGTACGCTTGTTCGGCTTGGCGCGCCTGATTGGTCTCGGCCGGCCGGTCCGTAGGCCGGCGGGTGGCACTCGGGTGAGGAGTCCGTCGCGTGTCCCTGATGGCACTCCCTTGTCGTACGTGACCGGCTTGTCCCGGCGTCACGCAACGGCTGAGCTATCGAAGAGCGCGGTTTGGTCGCGTCGTTGACGCCGCGGTGTTCGGACGGGGCGGCGTGGTGTGAGTCGCCGCGCGGGATGCGGCCCGGTACGTTGATCGTCAGCTACGAGCAGGTTCCATCGGCGACAGCGGACCAGCCCGCCTCGGTGGCACCGGCAGCGGTTGGCGGCCGGAGCTGTCGAGGCTGTGCTCACCAAGATAGGGGCCGGCTTTGACGAAGACGACCACCAGAGTGCTGGCCGGTGTAGCCGTGGCCGCGCTCGCGGCGGCCGGCGCGGCGGCAGTCGTTCGCTACCGCCAGGGGCAGACGCCTGATCCTGATGAACGCGCCCATCTCGATGAACTGGAGGCGCGGCTGCACGACATGCAGGAGCCGGGCAAGGACG
>JBKPCQ010000274.1:0-15553 GCA_046727455.1 Actinomycetota bacterium
CACTCGAAGACCGGCATTCACGGCGGCGTTGCACGCGGCAGCCTGACGTCGTACTCACCTGCGAGCAACAGCACCGGCTTCCCGAACTCGGCCACGGCGTTCCGGGTGGTGACCGGATCCAGCGTGAAACTCCGAACCCGATCAAGATCAGGTGCACTGTTCTCGGCAGATCAGTGTGTCGATCAAGTGCCTCCACCGCGGACGGTCGATGCACGCGGTAGGCCTCTTGTCCCGACGTCGATCCCGGCTGCTTGCCCCGGAGAGGCGGGCGGTGTGATGGTGGCATGGGTGCAGTGCTGTTGGAGCATGAACACGGACCTCGACCTCGTTCCTGGTCGTCGTCAACGCCGTCGGCGGGCCCCCGGGTGTTCAGCTTGAGCGCTGTCCGGCGTGATCGGGGTGCGGCAATGGCCGGCCGGTGCGCCATCGGATGTACGCCGTTCACCGCGTCACCCAGACGCCGGACCGAGTTGCCCCACCCGGCCACGATCTGATGTGCCGGCTGGCAGCGGTCAACCGGTGGGCAACGCCCCCGGCGGGAAGATCCACGGCATTGGCCACAGTGGACAGACACGGTGCGGCCGGTCGGCGGCCGGTCGGCCATGATCCGGACGGGGCGGCGCGTGTCAGCACTGGTCAGCGCGCATCGGCATGGACCCCGCCGGAACAGCACGTCGACACGGGAGCACCTTCGGAGCACCTCGCTCCCACTATATGGAAGATCGTGGCACATCCTGGGAAACAATCACGGCCGTGACCGGCGTTTCTGCTGGTCACGGCCTTGATCTGTTGCGCGCCCGAAGGGACTCGAACCCCCAACCTTCTGATCCGTAGTCAGATGCTCTATCCGTTGAGCTACGGGCGCAGTGCTTTGCAAGTGTACATACCCTGTCCTTCGCGGAGGCTCCGGGATTCGAACCCGGGAGGGGCTTTAGGACCCCAACCGCATTAGCAGTGCGGCGCCATAGACCGGACTAGGCGAAGCCTCCTGGTGGCTGGTACCGCCACCGACGGTCGAGGATACCGTGCCCCTCCGGCTTCGGGCAAAGCGGGTATCGGTACCCCTACCGCGTGGCGCCGGTACCGCTGACCTGGCGCGATCGACACGCGGCCGACCAATATCGGCGGACTCCGGCGCGGCCGGCTACGCTCAGTCCGCATGGAGGACGACGCGCCGCGCAGACCGAGCCCGCGCCCGGAGTCCACGCGACCTGCCAGGCTCCCGCGCCCACCGGCGGCAATCTTCATGGAACCGGCCGCGCCCCCGGCCCGCCGCCCGGCCGAGCCGCCGCATCCACCGGGCGAGCGCACCGGGGAGCAGCCGGCTGAACCGGCTCCGACTGACGATCACCCGCCTCCCGTTGCGGCAGCGCCCGAGCCGCGGACCATGCCCCGGAAGCGGACGGCCGGCCAGGCCGCCACCGATCCGCCGGTCGACGCGCCACCTGAGACCCCAGCCCCCAGGCGGACAACTGCGCCGGCCAAGAAGACCGCCGCGGCGAAGAGGGCCACCCCCACCAAGAAGGCCGCCGCTACCGAGAAAGCGCCGCCAGCCAGGAAAGGACCGGCCAGGTCAACGACCCCGACCAACGACGCCCCCCGGGCCGAGGAGCCCACCTCGACCGACAGGACAGCCACCACCAGGAACCCGCCGCGCGCCAGGACAACAGCCTCCGCTAGGACATCAACCACAGCCAAGAAGGCCACCCCAGCCAGCAAGGCCACGAGGACGACCGCCACGAGCACCGCGAGCCGACCGGTGACGGCGAGCGTGAGCGTCGCGGAGCAGCCCGCACCCTGGTGGACCCGCGTCCCAGCAGAGCCAGCGGCGGTACCCGAATGGCTCGCCCAGGCCGCCGTCGAGCGCCTCGGCGGCTCGGCGGCTCGGTACCTGCGCTGGCTGCGCGACACCTACCCGTACGCCACGCCGGACGGACTCGCCCGGGCGGCGACTGAGCGGTTCAGCCGGCGACCCTGGTACACCGGGCTGGCCGGCCCGTTCGGCCTCGGCGCGCTCCTGTCGGCGCAGGCCGAGCTGGTTCTCCACATCGCAGCCGCGTACGGTCGCGATCCAGCCGACCCCGCCCGGGTACCGGAGCTGGTCGCGCTGATCCGGCCGCGCGGGCTCGCCGCCAGCGCCGCGAGCCGGTTCGCCGGCCGGTTGCTCCCGGGAGCGGGACTGGTCTTCGGCGTGATCGCCGACCGTAGCGCCCTCGACCAGGTCATCCGGCGGGCGATCGCCTACTACCGGACCGGCTCAACTTAGGAACCAGAGCTTCCCGGCAAAGAGTGCATACCCCACGAACGCCACCGCGTCCAGGACCGTGTGCGCGATCACCAGCGGCCCGACGCGCCGTACCCGTACGAAGAACAGCCCGAACAACACACCCATCGCCGCGTTGCCGAGGAAGCCGCCGAAGCCCTGGTACAGGTGGTACGAGCCGCGGAGCAGCGCGCTGGCCGCGACAATGCCGGGCACCTGCCAGCCGAGCTGGCGCAGCCGCGTCATCAGGTACCCGACGACCACGACCTCCTCCAGCATGGCGTTCTGCACGGCGGCGAGCACCAGAACGGGTACCCTCCACCAGACGTGCGGCAGCGCTGCCGGTACCACCGTGACATTGATGCCGGCCTGCCGCGCCGCGATATACAGCGCCAGCCCGGGGATGCCGATCAGGGCGGCCAGCGCGGCCCCGGCGCTCAGGTCGAACCGCGGCCGCCGGGGCGCCAGCCCCAGCGCCATCGCCGCGCCGTCGTGATCCCGCTGCAGCAGGTGTACCGCGAGCAGCGCGGGCACCAGCCCGAACGCGATATCCGCGAGCTGGAAGGCGAGGTCGAGCCATGGCCGGCCGGGTGCCGCCGACTGGACCAGGGTCTGGGTCTGCTGGTTGAGCGGCTTGGCAGCGGTGAGCGACCGGATCAGGCTGAGCAGCGAGAACACGGCGCTGGCCCCGAGCGAGACGCCGAGGACGAGCAGGACCTCGTTGCGCAAGGTACGTCGGGACAGCGCCTCCACGCCGGCACCGTACCGGGTCACGCTCCGTCGCACATTCTGTGCGGTAGCGCCAGCCGCCTGATGCCCACGCTGGGTCCGCGCACGACCACACGTCGACCGCGGCCACGACCAGGTGTGAGGGCGTCCATGAGCAACCTGTCGAAGTTGTTGAAGGAGAGCTGGACTCTCGTCGAGGAGCATCAGGACCGGCTGGCCGGGTACTTCTACGCCCGCATTTTCCTGAACCACCCCCAGTTGCGCGACCTGTTCCCGGTACAGATGGATGTCCAGCGGGCACGCCTGCTCGGCGCGATCGTCACGGCGGTCCAGACGCTGGACGATCCGGAGCGCTTCGACGGGTACCTCCGTGCGCTCGGCCGCGACCACCGCAAGTTCCACGTCAGCCCGGAGCACTACGACGCGGTGGGTGGGGCGCTTCTGGAGGCGCTGCGGGCCTTCGCGGGGGAGGCCTGGTCGGTCGAGTACGAGCAGGCGTGGCGGGACGCGTACCAGGTCATCGCGCGCATCATGGTCAGCGGGGCGGAGGGCGACACCAACCCGCCGTTCTGGCACGCCGAGGTGCTCACCCACGAGCGGCGCAGCCGGGACATCGCGGTGTTCACCTGCCGCCCGATGCGGCGGCTGGACTACCGGGCCGGCCAGTACGTGAGCATCGAGTGCCGGTACCAGCCCCGGCTCTGGCGGGTGTACTCGATGGCGAACGCGCCGCGCGAGGACGGCCTGATGGAGTTCCATGTCCGGGCGCTCGGGGCCGGCTGGGTGTCCAGTGCGCTCGTTCGCCGGGTCAAGGTCGGCGACATGATCCGGCTGGCCGCGCCGATGGGCTCCATGACGCTGGACCGCAACTCGACCAGGGACGTGGTCTGCGTGGCCGGGGGCACCGGACTGGCGCCGATCAAGGCGCTGGTCGATGAGCTGACCCGGTACAACCGGACCCGGTGGGTACACCTGTTCTTCGGCGCCAGGAACCGTGACGACCTCTACGACCTGACCGACCTGAACCGGCTCGCCGCCCGGTACCCGTGGCTGTCCGTGATATCGGCGGTCAGCGAGGATCCCAGCTACGGCGGGGAGCAGGGGACCGTCGCCGACGTCGTGGCCCGCTACGGTCCCTGGGAGGAGCACGACATCTTCGTCTCCGGCTCGCCGGCGATGGTCAAGGCCACCCTGCGGCGGCTCGCCGAGCTGCAGGTCCCGTCGATCCGCGTCAGGTACGACGCGTTCGGCGACGGGTGATCGCCCTCAGTACCGCCACGGCGCGCCCACTCCGCGGTACTCCTCCAGCGGCACGAGCGTCGTCCCGGCCGTCATCCGCTCGGTATAGAGCTTTCCCGCAAGGTGGTCGATCTCGTGCGCGACCAGCCGCGCCATCCCCTGCTCGAACGCGGTGATGATCCGGCTCCCGCCGTACGACTCGTGCTCCACCAGCAGCCGCAGCGGGCGCCGCACCAGCCCGCGCACGTCGAAGAAGGACAGGCACCCTTCGTACCGCTCGTCGGTCTCCGCCGACTCCCCCACCACCCGCGGGTTGAGCAGTACCACCATCTCGTCCTCGTCGTCGGGCGGCTGCACCAGCGCCGCCGCCCAGCCCAGCCCGATCTGGGGCGCGGCCAGGCCCATGCCCTTGCCGAAGCTGTGCAGCTCGCCGATCCGGTCCAGCGTGGCGCGCAAAGCGCCGACCACCTCATGGGCGAGGGCCTCGTCGGCCGGCAGGTCGAGCGGCCGCGCGGGCTGGTGCAGCCGGTCGTCGCCGCGCTGCACGATGCCGGCCGCCGTCATCCTTTCGCTGACGCGCGCGAGTTCCGCCACCTGGGCGGCGGCCGGCGGCTGCGGCTGCGAGCGGAAGCGCCATTCCAGCCGGTACCTGGTGTGCATGGGCGGGTGCTCGGTGGACCAGACGAACCCGACCCGCTCGCCGGTGGTGGTGCGCTCGACGGGGGTACGCAGGGCGGACTCCGCGGTCAGCGAGGTCTGCACGCCCCACACCACGGGTTCGAGCGAGGCCGGAAAGTCCAGATGCACCGACAGCCGCCGGGTCGGTAGCCGGACGGCCCGCTGGAACCAGTGCCCCCACTTGTCCTCGCCGACGTGGTACGTGTACGAGATCGTGGTGCGCTGGCCCCGGTACAGCGGAAAGCGGCCCTGGTCGTTCTCGAAGAGTAGCCAGATCTCCTTGAAGGAGTCGCGGTCGTAGATGGGCCGCAGCCGCATCTCCTCGGCGGGGTCGGTGCCCAGCGTCGCGGTCAGCGCCAGCTCCTCCCAGGTCAGCGGGTGCTCCCGGTAGTACCGGTTGGAGCGCTCCGGCGCGGTGGGGTACCGGTCGACGGCGATCCGCACCGGGTACCGGATCACCGGCTCCGGCCCCGCGTTGTAGAGCGCGCGCCGGATGGTGCACTCGTACACGCCCTCGATGTAGATCAGTGTCGCCGTCTCCTGCTCGACGATCAGCCCGGTACCGGGGGGAAGCCACTGCTCCGACACCACCGGCCCGGCGCCGCCGGTCTGGCCGGCCCTGGGGCCACGGCGCAGCTCCTCGTACTCCGTGTACCGGGCCCAGATCGCCCCGTCGGCCTGCAGCACCGCCTCGGCCCGCCGGGCGAAGTCCTCGGTCGGCCGGTGCCGCCGCCCCTCCACGTGGCTGACGTAGGATGGGTCGAACCCCATCTCGCCGGCCAACTGTTTCTTGGACAGCCCACGCTCGGTCCGCCACCGGGCCAGCTCGGCCGCGAAAGCCTCCGCCGCCCGGTCCTGTGGCGAGGTGGTCATCAGATCACCCTTTGTGGCCGGGACTCCAGTCTCGGTCGGGTATCCACCGTTCAGCTACCACTGTCAGCTAGCTGACAGTTACCGCCCGGGTTCGTCCGTCTCTGTCACGGCACGCCGTCCTGTGCACATGACGGGTCCCGCCGGGTAGCCGACCAAGGGAGCACTTGGACAGCCTTGGTAAGGCTAACCTTAGTCGGCTATCGTGGGCGGGTTACCGGCCGGTCGCGGAGGGGGGAGCGCATGAGCGTCCTGCTGCACGCCCCCGAGGTCGCGCCGATCGTGGCGGTCCTGGAGGCCGTCGGCGAGCAGCGCGGGCCGGCCGTCGTGCACGGCGTCGCGCCGGGGCTGGTGGTCGACGACCCGGCCGGCTGGCTGCCGGCCGAGCACCTGGCCAGCGGCGAAGCGCTGCCGGTACTCCTCGACGCCGCACACGACCGGTGGGGCGCGAGTCCCGCCGCCGCGGCGGCGCTCGCCTGGAAGTCCTACGCGTACTGGCTGACCCTGCCGGCCGTCGTCGGCTACGCGGCGGCGCGGCGGATCCCCGACCTGTCGGCCGGCAACGTGCTGGTCCGGGTACACGGGGCGCCGCCGTTCGTGGAGATCGGGCTGCGCGCCCCGGCGGTCGCCGTCGCGCCCGGCGACCCGCTGGCCGGGACGGCGCACGTGACGGTGACCCGCGACCTGCCCGGGTACCTCCGCCGCACCCTCGTCGACGACCACCTCGCTGCCGTCCTGGACGGCCTGCACCGGCAGGTGCGCATCGGCCGCCGCACCCTTCTCGGCTCCCTCGCCTCGGGCGTGGCCTACGGCCTGGTCCGGTCCGCGGACGCCCTACCCGCGCCGGTCGCACCGGCCGCGCGCACCCTGCTGTCCGCCCTCGGCGTCGACCACCTCGTGGAGATCACCCCGGACCTCCGCGTGCAGCGCCGGACCTGCTGCCTGGCCTTCACGCTGCCCGAGCCGAAGATCTGCGCCGGCTGCTGCATCCCTAGCTGAGCGACCGGACGTCCCAGACCAGCACCCCGCCGATCTCCCGGGCCGGGCCGACGAGCTGCTCCACGGCGGTACGCAGCTCGTCGTGGTGCGGGGCGTCGGGGGCGAGGACGATCACCGCGGCACGCCAGGTCCGCAGGTCGGCGCGGGCCTGGTCGCGCTCGCCCGGTCCGATCGGCGGTACCCCGCCCCCGCCGGCCACGCCGGCCAGCAGCGCAGCGGTCGGGAGGGGCACCGGGCCGTAGGCGCCTTTGCCGCTCTGGTCCGGGCCGAGGAAGTACCCACCGACCATCCGGTACCCGTCGCCGGTCGCGTTGTCCCAGCGCATCGCGGTGACCCCGCCGTACCACACGGTCGTGTCGGCGGAGAGGACCGAGCCGTCCCCCGTCACGTACCGCCGCCACGCGCCGGACGTGAAGAACTCCGGCGTCGCCGGCCTCGCCTGGGCCGGTACCGGAACCGGCAGCAACGGCGCCAGCACCAGCGCCAGCCCGACCAGCCAGGCGGCCCGCAGCGCCACCTGGCCTCGCGGCGCCACCTCGCCTCGCAGCGCCACCTCGCCTCGCAGCGCCACCTCGCCTCGCAGCGCCACCTCGCCTCGCAGCGCCGCCTCGACCGAGAAGGCGAGCAGCAGCGCGATCACCGGGACGAGTACCAGCCCGAGCCGGATCGGTACCACGCTGTCGAACAACGGCAGCCCGTTGAGCCAGCTCCACGGTGCGTACGGGACGACCGGCCTGCCGTGGAAGGTGACCGTGGCGCCCAGGGAGAGGACGAAGAACACGGTGCCGACCAGCGCCACCGCGCGTACCTCCGCGCGCCGCCGTCCCCGCCACCCCAGCCACACCAGGATCACCGCGAGCGCGTCCAGCAGCGGGGCGCCGAAGTGCGTGTTCTCCTCGGGCAGCGGCGAGACGGTACCGTCGCCGTGCGCCAGCGACAGCTTCGGGAACGCCGGATAGCTGGCCAGGTCGGCGCCGTACCCGAGGACGAAGTCGGGCAGGCCGTGGTACGACTGCGGGCCGAAGAACTGGTACCACAGCGGGTAGACGAGCAGGACGCCGGCGGTGAGCGCCGCCGCGCCGAGCCCGGTCAGGAACGGCCGTACCCGGTCCCGGACCGGCCGCTGGAGAGCGTACCCGCCGATGAAGATCAGGACGGCCAGCGCGGCGAGGAACAGCAGCTCCTCGTTGATGAACGCCTGCCAGGTCACCAGGAGCCCGAGCACGATGCCCTGCCGGACGGTACGCAGCGTCAGGGCCCGCCAGACGATCAGCGGGATGAGGAACTGCGCGGTCAGGTTGGGGTGCGCGTTGGCGTGGTTGACGAGGCCGGGGGCGAAGCCGGCGAAGCCCCCGCCGAGCGCGGCGGCCAGCCGGTGGCGGACCAGGTGCCGGGAGAGCACGTAGTACCAGGCGGTCGCGGTGCCGGCCAGGCCGAGCATGAGCATGAGGACGAACGCGACGGACGAGCCGAGCAGCGCCGTCACCGGTGCCAGGGGGATGGTCAGCCCGAGCAGGCCGGTGTTGGCCATCAGGTTGACGCCGTACGGCGCGTTGAGCTGCGGGGTCAGGAACGGGTGCTCGCCGTGCGTGAAGATCCGGACGGCGTGGAGCAGCATCCACTCGAAGAAGCCCGGGTCGGACGTGTTGGCGGCCGGGTCGAGGTGTGCCGGGTCGCGCCACAGGTCGCGGAGCACCCAGCCGGCAAGCAGCAGGTACGCCCCGATGGTGACCAGGTCGACCGGCGCGACCCGGCGTCCGGCGCGCGGCCGGGACCCGGTCCCGGCCCGGGCCGGCGCGGTGTCGGCGGCGGTGGTCATCGCGACGAGCCTAACGACGCGCCCCGATTGTGGTTCGGACGGTGCACCCGCTACCCTGCCGCGTGGCTCACCGCGGGCTCATACCGTAAAGTGACACCGCATGTGCCCGCCGACGGATCACTGACAGGAGCTGCTGGATGGCCGAGATCACCGGGGATCAGCGAGTTCAGGCGGAGGTTCTTGAAGGGCTGGCGACAGCCGTCAACCATCGCCGCTGGTTTGTCGAGCTTGCCCTCCCGCACCTCGGTGACCACCCGATCGAAGTGGGCAGTGGACTGGGCTACTACGCGTCCGACTGGGCGCCGCACTTCCCCCGGTTCACCGCGACCGAGGCCGATCCGGACCGGCTGGTACTCCTGAAGGAGAAGCTCAAGGGACACCCGCACATCGACGTGCGCCAGCTCCTGCTGCCGTGCGAGGAGCGTGGCCAGTACACCGGCGCGGTGTCGTACAACGTCCTGGAGCACATCGAGGACCACGTGGGCGCGCTGCGCAGCATGCGGCAGCTCGTCCAGCCGGGCGGCAAGATCGTGCTGATCGTGCCGGCGTTCCCGTTCGCGATGAGCCCGGTGGACATCGCGACCGGACACGTCCGCCGGTACACCCGGAAGAGCATGCGGGCGGCGCTGACCGAGGCCGGCCTGACCGTCGAGCGGGTCAAGTACGTGAACGCGCTCGGCCTCCTCGGGTACTACATGGCGACCAGCGTGTTCAAGCTGGTGCCCAAGGAAGGCCCGATGGTCAAGTTCTACGACCGCTTCGTCCTGCCGGTCACCAAAGCCGCGGAGAAGCTGGTCCCGATGCCGTTCGGCCAGTCGGTGTTCGCCGTCGCCGAGGTGCCGGCGGCAGCCTGACAGCCCGTCACATCGAGCGGACGTCCCAGAGCCAGACGCCGCCGGCCTGGTCCCAGGTACCCGGGCCGAGTAGCGCGTTCACCGTCGCCACCAGCGCGTCCACGCGCTTGTCGGTGCCCGACACCACCACCACAGCCGCCCGCCAGTACCGCAGGTCGGCCTGTGCCGCGAGCCGGTCCGCCGGGGTGATCGCCGGTACCTTCCCGGTGCGCTCGACCTCGTGCAGCATCGTCGACGTGGGTCGCAGCGGCGGGTCCCAGATCGCGCGCGGGTTCGTGTCGCTCGTCGGGCCGATGAAGTACCCGCGCGGGATGGCGAACCCCACCTTCGCGAGCCCCGCCCAGCGCATCCCTTCGAGCTGGTCGTTGCGCGGCACCGGGACCGGGACGAGGCTGTGCCGGTCGTCGACGTACCGGCGCCACTCGCCGCTCGTGACGAACGCCGGTACCGGCCGGTCGAACACCCGCAGCGGTACCGGCGCGTTCGGCAGCAGCACGGCCAGCAGCACCGCCCCGACGACCGCCCACCGGAGCCGGTCGGTTCCGGCGAACCGGAACAACGCGGCGCTGGCCAGGGCGAGCAGCACGCCGACGACCGGCACGATCACCAGCGCGTACCGCGTTGCCGTGGCCAGCTCGAACGGCGGGACGTGCCGCAGCACCCGCAGCGGCCCCGGGATGTGCGTCTTGTGCCCGGCGATGGTGATCGCGGGGCCGAGCGAGATCAGGGTGCCGGCCACGCCGATCGCCACCAGCGCCCGGACCAGCGGCCGGCGCCACATGGCCACCGCCGCGACGATCGTGAAGATCAGCAACGGCCAGCCGAGGAAGCTCGCCTCCTCGTTCGCGCTCAGCGTGAGCTTCTCGGCGGCCGGCGCGGAACCGGCCAGGGTCCGGCGAGCGAACGCCGGTAACGAGGCGAGGTCGGTGGTGTACCGGTCGACACCCGGGGGCAGGCCACGGTAGTGCCCCGGGCCGAAGAACTGGATCCAGAGGGGGTACGCGAGGAGCACACCGGCGGTCGCGGTGGCGGCGCCGAGGCCGATCAGGAACGGCCGGATCCGCCCGCGCACCTCGCTCCACCGGCTCATCGCGTACACCGCGATGAACAGCGCGCACGCCAGCGCGGTCAGGAACAGCAGCTCCTCGTTGAGGAAAGCCTGCCCGGTCACCAGCAGCCCGAGGATGACGCCGTCCCGGACGGTACGCAGGGTCACCGCACGCCAGACGATCAGCGGGACGAGGAACTGCGCGACCAGGTTCGGGTGGCCGGCGGCCTGCGCGACCATGCCCGGCCCGAAGCCGCAGAACCCGGCGCCGATGAACGCCGCCAGCTTCGAGTCGACCACATGCCGGCTCAGCAGCCAGTACCAGGCCGAGGCGGTCCCCGCGAGCCCGACGATCAAGGCGACGATGAACGACGCCGCCGGCCCGAACAGCAGCGTCACCGGCGCCAGCGGGATGCCCAGCCCCAGGACGCTCGTGTTGCCCATGAGGTTGACCTGGCCGGGGACGTTGAGCCGGTCGGTCACCAACGGGTTCTCGCCGTGCACGAGGGAGTACGCCGCGTTGGAGAGGAACCAAAGGAACTGCTCGTGGTCCGCCGGGTTGGTGGCGATCAGCCGGATGTCCCGGTGGATCCACAGGCGCCCGGTCACCGCGACGGCGAGCAGGAGGTACGCCAGGTGCGGCGCGACCGACCCGAGCGCGCCGCGTATCCGCAGCCGGGCGGGGCGCCGGCCCGCGGGCTCGCCGGCTACCGTCTCTTCCACCAACTCAGCCGTCACACGGGCATCCTAGACAGCGGTCAGTGCGCGGACGTCCCAGAGCCACACCCCACCGACCATCTGCGGCCCGAAGCCGACCAGGTCCGTCATGGTGCGGCGCATCAGGTCGGCGGCGTGCTCGTGCGGGTCGAGGACCACGACGGCGGCCCGCCAGTACCGGAGGTCGTCGAGCGTGCTGTCCCGGTCGACCTGCGTGACCACCGGCGCCTTGCTGGTCCACAAGATCTTGTAGAACATCGTCAGGGTCGGTCGGGGCACCGGCCCGAAGATGCCCTCCGAGCCCGGCTTCGTGCTGTTCGGCCCGACGAAGTATCCGCCGGCGATGGGGATGTCGCCGAGCGTCGAGGCGGTCCACTGGACGGCGGCGATCCCGGTCTGCCCGGTCGGCACCGGGATGAGCAGCATGCTGTGCCCCGGCGTGACGTACGACCGCCAGGTGCCGGCGGTGACGAACGCCGGCACGTTACCCCGGGTCACCACGCTGAGCGGCGTCGGGATGATCGGCACAAGGGCGATCACCACCCCGGCGAACCCGAGCAGCCGCATCCCCCAGCCGGCCCGGTCGGCGGGCAGGGCGAGCAGCTTGTCCGCGAGCAGCGCCATCACCAGGCCGAAAAGCGGGACCATCGCGAGGGTGAGCCGGCTCGGAATGACCGAGTCGAGCAGCGGTACGTGCTTCGCCAGCGCCCACGGACCCGGGAACGACCGCACCTTGCCGGCGAAGTGCAGGTGGGTGCCCAGCGAGAAGAGCGCGAACGTCGCCGCCGTGATCATCGCGGCCCGGACCTCGGTACGCCGCCAGAGCATGGCCGCCCCGACGACGACCATCACGACCAGCGGCCAGCCGAAGAAGGTGGTCTCCTCGACCACGTTGTTGGCGATCCGGACGCTGTCCGGGCCGCTGGCCAGCGAGTGGGTGGGGAACGCGGTGAACGACGCCAGGTCCGCGCCGAACAGGCTCGCGAACGCGCCGAAGCCCCGGTAGTGCTGGGGGCCGAAGAACTGGTACCACATCGGGTACGCCAGCAGGGCGAGCGCCACCACGGCGGCGACCGACAGCCCGACCAGGTACCGGCCGGCGCAGCGCCTGGCCTCGGCACGGTTGAACGCCAACCAGGACAGCACGAACAGCAGGCAGCCGACCGCCGTGACGAGCAGGATCTCCTCGTTGATGAAGAACTGGTACGCGATCAGCAGGCCGAGGAGCACGCCGGGCTTCCAGGGCGCGGTGCCCCGGTCGCGCAGCCGCAGCACCTGCCACACGATCAGCGGCACCGGAAGTTGCATCGCGAGGTTGGGGTGGACGTTGTCCTGCGCGATGATCCCGGGCGCGAACCCGCAGAAGGCCCCGCCCAGCGCGGCCGCCCACCTGGACTGCACGACCCGCCGGGAGAACAGGAAGTACCAGCCGAGCGCCGTCAGGAACGGGGCGAGCGACACCATCGCGGCGAACGACGCGTGCGGCCCGAACAGCAGCGTCACCGGCACCATCGGGATGGTCATGCCAAACATGGCGGTGTTGGCCATGACGTTGACCCCGACCGGGTAGTTGAGCTGGTCGGTGAAGAACGGGTTCGCGCCGTGCGTGAAGATCCGGGCGGCGTGCGACAGCCAGAACTCGAAGAGGTACTGGTCGGGCGGGAAGCTGTTGAGCACCCGCCGCTTCAGCTCCACCCACAGGTGCAGGGTGATCCACAACCCGCCGAGCAGGTAGAGCGCGGCCACCTGCAGGTCGGTCGGGATCCGGCGGTACCAGCGTCGCGCTGGAGCCCGCTCGGTGCCGGACGGTTCCGGCGCGGTATCCGTGGCGGGACCGGCCACCGCGGAGGTCGCGTTCACGTCAGCTCACCACCCGCAGGTCCCATAGCCACACACCGCCCACCCATCGGGGATAGAAGCCCAGCAGGGCGCTCGTCGTCTTGCGGACCGCGTCCTCGCTGCGCTGCGGGCTCAGCACGACCGCGGTCACCTTCTCCCGAACCAGCTCGGCCCGGACGGCCTGGCGATCGCGTTCGCCGACGGTCTGCGTTCTTCCGGTGCTGGCCGCCCTGGCCAGAGGGCCACCGAGGTCACCGCTGGCCAGCGGCAGGTCGAGGTCGGTCGACACCGCCCAGCGCCAGGCCGTGGAGACGGACGCCCCGGGGGGTACCGCCAGGAGGCTGCTGCCGGCCGGTACGTAGTTGCGCCAGGCGCCGTCGGCGATGAACGCCGGTACCGGCGCGTTGGTGACCTGGACCGCGGCCGGCGCGAGCGGCACGAGCGCCGCGACCAGCAGGCCCCACCAGGCGATCCGGGCCGGGGCGTCCGGCCGGGCCGCCTGGATCCCGGCGACCAGCTCGCTGCCCCACTGCACGATCAGCGCGACCACGAGGACGATGACGGGGAACACCGCGAGTGCCAGGTCGGTCGGCGGTACCGAGCGCAGGCCGGGCAGGTCGGCGAAGAGCCGCCAGGGCGCCGGTACGTGCGTGTCCCGGCCCTTGACGACGATCTCGCTGCCGAGGGAGAGCAGCGCGAGCACGAACGCGGTGGCGGCCAGGGCCCGGACCACCGCGGTGCGCAGCAGCCACAGCGAGCCGATCAACATCAGCAGCAGCGGCCAGCCGTAGAACGTGTTCTGCTCGGTACCGACCTTGGCGTAGTGCAGTTGACCGACCGGCCAGGTGCCCAGCGACGGCCAGGGGAAGGCGAAGAACGAGAAGAGGTCGCTGCCGTGGTCGCCGACCGAAGCGGGGGCCGGCCCGTGCGGCTGCGGGCCGAGGAACTGCGTCCAGAGCGGGTACCCGGCCAGGACCACGAAGGTCACCACCGCGACCGCCAGCCCGCGCAGGAACGTCGGGGCCTGGCGGCGGACCTCCTCGCGGCGCTGGAGCGCGTACACGAGCAGGAAGATCGCCCAGCCCACCGCGACGAGGAACAGCACCTCCTCGTCGATCAGGAGCTGCCCGGCGGCGAGCACGCCGAGCACGAGACCGTTGCGCAGCGCGCCGCCCGGCTCGCGCAGCCGGACGGTACGCCAGATGAGGAACGGCACCAGGAACATGGCCGTCCGGCTCAGGTCACCCTGGGCGTGCGAGACCATGGCGGGGCCCAGGCCGCCGAGGGCGCCGCCGACGACCGCCGCCGACCGGCTGGTCACCAGGTGCCGGGACAGGACGTGGTACCACGCGTATGCCGTCGCGGCGAGGCACAGGGTGACCGCCAGCGCGTAGGTCCGGGACGGCCCGAGCCAGAGCGTCAGCGGCGCCAGCGGGACGGACAGCCCGGGGAACCCGTGCGTCGCCAGCGGGTTCACCCCGTCCGGAATGCTCATCCGGTCGCTGAAGAACGGCGACGCGCCCCGCGTGAGCACGCGCGCGCCGTGCCGCAGCATCCACTCGTCGAACGACTGCCCGCGCGGGTTGCCGGCGGCGATCCGCGTCGCCGGGCCGATGAGCAGGTGCCGCATGGTGAACCCGGCGACGGCCAGGTATCCGAGCAGGACAAGCAGGTCAGCCCGGTGGGCGCGCAGCCGACCGGCCGGCGCGCCGGACCCGGCGTGGCCGGTCGCCGGCTGCGCCGACGCGTCGGCGTCCACCTCGGTCAGCGTCATCCCACCCTCTCCTCAGCCGACCAGGGTACGTACGTCCCAGATCTCCGCGCCGCCGACCGTCTCGGCCGAGCCGAGGAGCTGGACGAGCGCGGAGCGCACCGCGTCCTGGTGCCGGCTCGGCCCGAGTACTACCACGGCGGCCCGCCAGAACTTCAGGTCGGCCACCGCGTCCTGCCGCTCGGCGTCGGTGATCAGCGGTAGCTGGCCGGTCTTGGACACCTTCTCCAGCAGGGTGGCCGTCGGGCGCGGCGGGGCGAAGAAGACCCCGCGCCGGTTCGGCGTGCCGTCCGGGCCGATGAAGAAGCCCCGGGGCAGCGCGACCGCCAGGTTGGTCTGCGCCGACCAGCGCATGCCGTCCATCGCGTCGGTCTGCGGCAGCGGTACCGGTACCAGCGTCCGGCCCTCCGGCACGTACGAGCGCCAGGTGCCGGCGGTGATGAACGCGGGCGTGACCGGCGGGTCGAAGCCGTGTAGCGGGATCGGCGCGATCGGTACCAGCACAGCGGCTGCGGTGCCGAGCGCCAACAGCCGGGTGGGCAGCGTGTCGCCGCGGATCGCGAGTACCCGCTCCGCGATCAGCGCTAGCAGCGCCGCCAGAATCGGCACCACCACCAGGGAGAACCGCGTCGGCAGCGCCATGTTGAGCACGGGCACCTTGTCGAGCAGCAGGAACGGCCCCGGGAGGCGGGTCTGGTGGTGCTTGATCACGATGTGGTTGCCCAGC
>JBKPCQ010000275.1:0-18334 GCA_046727455.1 Actinomycetota bacterium
AATGAAGATCGGGCAGCTTTGCATCTTCCGGCTGTCCTCGCCGGCGGAGCACCCGTACGGCGCGGCGGTATACGGCTCGCGTTACCAAGGCCAGCGTGGCCCCACCCCGAGCCGGTCCTGGCAGAACTGGCGCACCTGGCCCACTGTGGACCACTGACCCGCCTCGCCAGGCAGGACCGTCAACACCTGACGGCGTGAGCCCTGCGCTACCTGGTCGGGGTTGCGGCGGGCGAGGTGGCGGTCGACGGAGACGATCCCGGCTGCTTGGCGCTGGCGATGGCGTGCTCCAACGCCGCGATCGTGGCCGCGTCGACCGTCCCGGTCGGCGGGACACCCAGCGCGGTCTGGAAGGATTTCAGGGCCTCCGTCAACGCCGGTGTCCATTTCCCGTCGACCGGTCCGGTCCAGTATCCGGCGAGCTTGAGTGTCTGCTGGACCGCGGCTGTCGAAGCGAGGGCCTCCTGGGCGGCTGCCCCGCTCTTGGCCTGGAGGTCGGTCTGCAGGGCCGCGTCGGTAGCCTTGTCCACTGCTCCGGTGACCGGCAGGCCGTGGGCCTTCTGCAGGGCCTTGACGGCGTCGACGGTCGTGGGTCCGTACACGCCGTCAACCTGGCCCTGGTAGTACCCGGCGTCGGCGAGCGACTTCTGCAGCGCCGAGGTGTAGTTGCGCACCGCCGCTTCAGCCTGCTTCTGCTGCTCGTCGGTCAGGCATCCGGCATCCGCGAAGAGCTTCAGCCAGGACATCTCCAATGCGACGGCGGCGGCGTTGAACTGCTGCGACGCCTGTACCAGCGGGGTCTGGTCGCTGATCCCCCGCTGCGCCGCGGTGAAGTCCGTGTCGGCCTGCTTCACCCGGTTGACCGTCGCCGCGGGCGCCAACGGCGTGGGGCTCGTCGAGGGGGACGGCCCGGCGGTCGGGGTCGGCTGGCCCGACGCTTCGGCCCTGGCCGCCGCGAGCGCGGCATTGGCCTCCGCCAGGTCCTTCTCGGCCGCGGTGACCTGCTGCTGGGCCTTCGTCGCATCGTCGGCGCTCGATATGACATCCTCGCGCGGCTGCTCCAGGTCCTTGCCCGCCTCCTTGACGTCACCGACCGTCGGTGCGGTCTGGTGGAGGACGTCGCCGTAACGATCCAGCGCGGTGATGTAGGCCGCGCCGTTCTTGCAGAACGCGGCGGTCTTCGAGGTAAGATCCGCCTGCGCGTCCGCGAGCGCCTTCTGTTTGTCCGCCACGCGGGACTCGGCGAGCTTCACCTTCGCGTTCTCACCGCCGCCGCTGCAGCCCGCCAGCGCGAGCGTGGCGACGCCGACGCAGACAAGCAGTCGTACCGGCGCAACCCGACCCATCCCGACCTCCCCTGTCAGCCGCATAGGCTCCCCAAGGGTTCGCCGTTGCCGACCGGTCGGCCTCACCCGGCACGGATGACCGCTGGAGGAGACCGGCGGGAGGCCGCGACCGGCCGCCCGTCCGACGCGCGGGCCACTACGGAACCTGCTATCAACAAGGAGTGCAGCGGCTAGACTCCTTGCCCGCCCAGCTGTTTCTGCTGGCTGTGGAACCGCGCCGGCAGCGGTTGACGGACCGGGGCGAGATCGGCTATCTGCTGCGCGCCGCCGCGCTCGTCGACCTTCAACTCGGCCACCACCTGGTCGATGACGGCGGGCGGCCGCGGGCCACCGGCAATTCCCAGATCCCCGATCCGGTACTGGAGGCGGTGCTGCGCCAGGTCGCCGCCGACCCGGACCGGCGCTGGCGGTACTGGATCCGCAAGGATGCCCGCCGGATGGTCCGGATGGTCCGGGAGCAGTTGGTGGCCGACCGGCGGATCGTGCTGGAGCGGTACCACCTCCTGGGTATCCTGCCCGCCCGCCGGATCGTGGTCCTGGAGCCACTCGTGCGCGACCGGATCGTCGGTGCGATCGACGCGGCGCTGAGCGACGCGTGGCCGGTTGGCGAGCGTACCGCCGCCGTGGTCGCCCTCGCCGCGGCGGCCGAGTTGCGGATCGTCCTTCCCCGCGCCCGGCGCCGCGCGAACCGGAACCGGATCGCGGAGCTGACCCGGCGGACCGGGCCGGTACCGCCCCTGCTGCGGCGGGTGCTGCGGGACCTACGGGCGGCCGCGGCCGGAGGTTGAGGAATCAGGGGCGGCCCGCCGAGTTGAACCGGCTCATGTCCAGCTTCTGCATCTGTACCGGCTGCCCGAAGGTGGACGCCGCGACGACCCAGCCGTTGCCGACGTAGATCACCACGTGGTGCACGTCGTAGTAGTAGAAGACCAGGTCACCCAGGCGCAGGTTGGCCGCCGCGACCCGGGCCGTCGCCTGTTTCTGCTCGTAGGCGTTGTGTGGCAGGTTCACGCCCACCGAGGCCCACGCCGCCATGGTCAGGCCGGAGCAGTCGTAGGCGTTGGGGCCGGCGGCCGCCCATACGTACGGCTTGCCGATCTGTCGGCAGGCGAACTGCGCCGCGCGGGCACCCGGGCTCCCGTCGTAGGACTGCGGGCAGGGGACCGGGCGCAGGTTGCCGGTACCGCCGCTGGATCCGTAGGCGGCCAGGCGCATCCGGTCGAGCTGCTTGATCCGGTTCTCGATGTCCTGCTTCTGCGCCTTGAGCTGGTCGTCCTGCTGGTGCAGGGTGGCCAGGGCGGCGTCCAGCGGCCGCTTCTGATCGTTGTACTTGTCCCGGAGCGCGGTGACGTCGGCCACCGTGGCCTGCTCGTGCCGGGCGATCTCGTCGAGGTACGACAGCTGGCTGAGGAACCGGTCGGGGCTACCGCTCTGCAGCAGCGCGTTGAGCTTCGTGCCGGGGCCGGACTTGTACGCCTGCGCCGAGATCACCCCGACCCGGGTCATCGCCAGGTCGACCTGCATCTGCAGCGGCTGGATCTGCGCCTGCAGCGCGGCCACCTTGCGCTGCATGGCGACGTACTGCTCGTGGACCGCGTTGTATTTCTCGATGAGCGGTTCGAGCTGGCCCCAGGTGGCGTTGATCTGCGCCTCGATGTCGCCGGGCGCGGGACTGGGGTCGGCGTAGCCGGCGGTCCCGGTGGTGACGAGGATCCCGACGGCCACGGCTGCCGCGAGCACCATCGCAGGGAACCGGGACCCGAACGTTCGCACGGCAAAGCGTGCCACTGGTGGCGACTCCTTCTTCCCCGAAGTCCCGGCCGGTTGGGAGGGAGGGCAGCCGGGCATTCGCCGCCTACCGGGTTAGCTGACGGGTTCGGGATGGGAAGTCCCCCTACCGCTCCTCGCGGATTCACCCCAAGTCGTACCTGTGGGTCCCCGGCTCGTGTGCGTCGATTCGGCGGTTGTCCGGGGCCTCCCGGGCTGGGAAGCCGACGTCCGGACGACGATTGATAACGGTAGGGACACGGACTCGGCGTTCGCAAGTTGAAGTAGCAAGTACTACGAGGCGAATCAGGCCCGTACCCGACCGTAGCCGCTGATCCGTCCGGGGCCGCTCATCGGCGCCTCGCGTACCCAGTCGCCGGCCTTCGGGGCGTGCACCACCCAGCCCTGGCCGATGTAGATCGCGACGTGGTACGCCGGGGAGCCGTAGAAGACGAGGTCTCCGGTGATCAGGTTGCCCGCGCTGACCGGAGTGGTCTGTTGCCGCTGGGTGACGGTGAAGTGGGCGAGGGACACGCCCGCGGTGGCGTAGGCCGCCATGGTGAGCCCCGAGCAGTCGAAGGTGGTCTGGCCGGCGGCGCCGAACTCGTAGCGCGAACCGATCTTGGAGCAGGCGTAGGCGACGGCCTTGCCGGCGGCGCCGCCGACGTAGGTCTGCGGGCACGGCACCGGCTTGAGGTTGCCCCCGGACGGCGCCCCCGACGCGCCGTACGCCTGCTGTCGCAGCTTCTGCAACTGGTCGAGCTGCGCCTGGATGTCCTTCTTCTTCGCGGCGAGGTCGGTAACCTGCTGCTGCTCCTGCGCGACCAGCTTGTCCAGCGGCGCCTTCTGGCGGTTGTACTCGGCGAGCTGGCTCTTCGTCGCCGTCAGCGTGTCCTGCTGGCGCTTGGCGATGTGGTCGAGCGTGCTCATCCCGTCGAGGAACGCCTGCGGGGTACCGGCCTCCAGCATCGCCGCCACCCGCGTGTTCGGCCCGGTCTCGTAGAGCTGGGCGGCCATCGCGCCGACCCGCGACATCCCCAGGTCGACCTGCATCTGCAACGGCGCCAGCTGCTGCGTCAGCTTGGCCTGCTGCGCCTGGTTCTGCTTGAGCTGGTCCTGCGCCCCGTCGTACTTCTCGATCAGCGGTTCGAGCTGCGCCCAGAGCTGGTCGATCTGCGCCTCGATCTCCTGCACGGTGGGCGACGCATAGGCGTGCGTCGCTGGCGCAAGGCCGGCGACCAGGGCCAGCAAGCTCGCGGTGAGGGCCAGCAGGATTCGGGGAGCGGCCACGGAGCACCACCCTAGGGAACCGCCGCACCGGCTATCAACCCGACACACGAATCTAATTCGGTACGCCGTCAGCTCGCGACACTGCGTAGCCCGCGCTGCCCACCGACCACCGCCCGGAGCACGTCGTGCAGGGTGAGCAGACCCAGCGGCGTGCGGCCCTCGGTGACCAGGACGATGTGGCGGCGCTCGCGGCGCATCGCCAGCAGCGCCTCGGCCAGGCGCCGATCCGGGGGTACCACCGGCAGCGGGCGGATCAGCTCCGCCGGGATGGGCTCGTGCCGCGCCGGCCCGGTGATCCCGAGCACGTCCTTGATGTGCACGAACCCCACCACCCGCCGGGTCTCCCGCATGACGACCGGGAAACGGGACAGCCGGGTCCCGTTGGCCAGGATCTCCAGCGCCGCCGCGGACACGTCCTCGGTGACCGTGGTGACCGACGACCAGGGCCGCATGGCGTCGGCGGCGGTGCGCTCGTGCAGCGCGAGCGCACCGGTGATCCGGGCATGCTCCTCCTGGTCCAGCAGGCCCTCGGTGCGCGCCTGCGCGACCAGGCCGGCCAGCTCCTCGGCGGTGTAGACGGTCTTGACCGCGTCGGTCGCCTCGATCCGCCAGATCCGCAGCACCTGCCGCGCCGCCCAGCGCATGAAGACCAGCAGCGGCCGGGTCGCCGTGCAGAACCAGAGCATCGGCGGCCCGAGCCAGAGCACGGCCTGCTCGGGACTGACCAGGGTGAGGTTCTTCGGCACCATCTCGCCGATGACCGTGTGGGCGAAGACCACCACGATCAACGCGAGGACGAACCCGATCGGGTGCGCCAGCGACGCCGGCAGGCGTACCGCGTGCAGCACCCCGGTCACCACGTTGGCGAGCGCGGGTTCGGCGATGGCGCCGAGGCCGAGCGAACAGATCGTGACGCCGAGCTGGGCACCCGCGATCATCAGGGGGAGCTGTTCCATCGCGCGCAGCGCGAGGCGGGCCCGCTGGGAGTAGGCCGCGATCGGCTCGACGACGGTACGCCGGGCGGCGATCAGCGAGAACTCGCCGGCGACGAAGAACGCGTTGCCGAGCAGGAGCAGGGCGACCACCAGGACCTTAGTCATCCGGTTCCTCCGGTCGGGTCACCCGTACCTTCTCGATGCGCCGCCGCTGCACCTCCACCACGGTGAACTTCCAGCCGTGCTCGTCGACGGTCTCGCCCTCGACCGGGATATGGCCCAGCCGCGCCAGGATGAACCCGGCCAGCGTCTCGTACGGCCCCTCGGGCAGCCGGAAGCCGGTCGTCTCGGCCAGCTCGTCCTCGCGTACCACGCCGTCGAGCAGCACCGTGGTCGGTACCGCCGTCACCGGTACCGTGACCTCGTACGCGGCCGGCTCCAGATCGTACTCGTCGGCGATCTCCCCGACCATCTCCTCGGCCAGGTCCTCCAGGGTCACCAGGCCGTCGGTGCCGCCGTACTCGTCGACGACGATCGCCATCTCCTGGTCGGCCGCCTGCAGCGCTTCGAGGACGCCGTCGAGGTCCAGGCTTTCCGGCACGTACACCGGCTCGCGGGCGATGGTCGCGACCGTCTCCACCGGCCGCCGCTCGGGCGGTACCCCCAGCGCGTCGATGACCGACACGACGCCGGTCACCAGGTCCACTGTGGACTCATACACCGGGAACCGGCTGTACCCGGTGTCCCGCGCGGTGGCCAGCAACTGGTCGAGCGGGCACGTGGTGGCGAGCGGGACCACGTCCACCCGGGGTGTCATGGCCTCCGCCGCCCGCTTGTCGCCGAACCGGATCGTCCGCTGAAGCAACCGCGCGGTCTCCTCGGGCAGCGCGCCGGCCCGCGCCGAGATCGCGGCGAGCAGGCCCAGCTCCTCGGGCGACCGGGCACTGGCCAGCTCCTCCTGCGGCTCGACCCCGAGCCGGCGGACCACACAGTTGGCGCTGCCGTTGAGCGCCCGGATCAGCCAGCGGAAGATCGACGAGAAGACCCGCAACGGTACCGCCGTCGCCCGCGCGAGCGGCATCGGCCGGGCGAGGGCGGCGTTCTTCGGTACCAGTTCGCCGAAGAGCATCGAGATGAGCGTCGCGATGCCCAGCGCCAGAGCGGAGTTCAGCTGTTCGTGGTGCCCGATCAGGAACGAGATCAGCCGGGACAGGGCCGGCTCGGCGAGGTATCCGGTCAGCAGCGCGGCCATCGTGATGCCGAGCTGCGCCCCGGAGAGCTGGAAGGACAGCTCACGCAGCGACCGGCGGACCGTGCGGGCCTTGCGGTCGCCGGCCTGCGCCTGCGCCTCGATGGCCGCCCGGTCGACGGTCACCAGCGCGAACTCGGCCAGCACGAAGAACGCGTTGGCGGCGGTGAGCAGCACGAACGCAACCAGCGGCAACGCGGTCAACAGGACGTCGATGGTCAGCTCACCCCGGCTCTCATTGTGCCCGATCGGCTCCGCCGCCGGTGTGCGGCCGGTACCGTCGAGCCATGGAGACCCGACCGCTGGCGCAGGAACTCGTGCTCCTCGGCCTCGACCCCGCCGGACGGATCAGGGGCGGCAACCCGGGCTTCGACTTCGCGCTGGCCGGCTCGGTACTGCTCGATCTGGCGCTGGCCGAGCGGATCGACGTGGTCGACAAGCGGGTGGTGGTACGGGACCGGGCGCGCTCGGGCGACCTGGTGCTCGACGGGGCCGTCGAGGTGATCGCCCAGGGCCGTCGCCGCCGCGCCAAGGACTGGATCCCCCGGCTGTCCAAGCGCCTGCGCAAGCAGGTGCTCGTCCAGCTCGTGCGGGGCGGCCTGATCCGCATGCGGCCGGTACGCGTGATGTGGATCTTCCCGGCGGTGCGTTACCCGGTGACCGACCCGGCGGTGGTGTCCCGGCTCCGGGAGCGGGTCGACGCAGCGGTGCGGGGCAGCGGGCCGGTGGAGCCGCGCACGGCGGCGCTGTGCGCGGTGATCGGGCCGGCGGGACTGGGCCGGCGGCTCTTCCCGGACCTGCCGAGGAAGGAGCTGCGCCGCCGCCTCGACGAGATCTCCCGCGGCAACTGGGCGAGCGAGGCGGTGCGGGCGGCGGTACGGGAGGTGGAGGCCGCGACCATCGCCGTCACGGCCGCCATCGCCGCCAGCGCCGCAAGCGGCTAGCGCCCCCGAGGCCCAGCCAGTATCACCTCCAGCGGGCGAGGAGGACGAGCGCGGAGACCATCGCGCCGAACCCGATCGCGAGGTTCCAGTACCGCCAGCTCATCACCGGGTACGCGCCCTGCGACAGGTAGAAGACCACCAGCCAGCCGATGCCGAACACGATGAGAGTCACCGCCGTGATCGGCAGCCAGAGCCCGCTCGGCTTGCGGCTCACCCGGGTCACGCGGGGTGCCACGTCGGTCGGCGGCGTGTAGACCTTCTTCTGGCGTACTCGGGACTTGGGCACGGTGCTCTCCTGGAGGGGAACGTCGATGAACCCTATCGCGCCGCCGCCAGGGGCGTCGAACAATCGGGCTTCAGCGGAATAATGTTCGCACCTAGCGTAGCGGGACCCGGACGGAAGGACGGTCGTGGAGCACCCGGCAGCCTCATCATGGCGCGCGGCGCTGGAGCGCGCCGGACGTGCCCTCCGGCCCCGGCGGCCCGCCCGGCGCAGCCCGTGGTCGGTGCTGGTACCGCTGGTCGCGCTGCTCGCGGGGCTGCTGTTCTCGATGACCGCGCACGCGGCGCAGGGCACCGCGCTGCGCGACGACCGCAACCCCCAGCTGTCCAGCCTCATCCAGGACCGGCAGCGCCAACTCGACCAGCAGGCCAAGGTGGCCGCGGCGCTGCGCGCCGAGGTGGACCGGCAGACCACCCTCGCCGGCGGCTCCGACGCCGACATCGCGGCCCAGCAGCAGAACGCGGACGCCCGGCGGGCCGCCGCCGGGTTGTCGGCGGTCCACGGGCCGGGGCTGACGGTACGGCTCGATGACGCGCCCCGCCGCCCGGACGGCAACCTGCCGCCGGGGGTCAGCCCCGACGACGTGGTCGTCCACCAGCAGGACGTGCAGGCCGTGGTCAACGCGCTGTGGGCCGGAGGCGCGGAGGCGATGTCGCTGATGGGAGTGCGGGTGATCTCCACCAGCGCCGTCCGCTGCGTGGGAAACACGCTGCTGCTCAACGGCCGGGTGTACTCCCCGCCCTTCGTGGTCACCGCGATCGGCGACCCCGGCCGGATGTCGGCCGCGCTGGACCAGTCCGAGGGCGTGCGTGCCTTCCGGGCGGCGGCCACCACGCTCGGCCTGGGGTACCAGCTCAAGCCGGAGGGCGACGTGACGGTACCGGCCTTCGAGGGCTCGACCGCGCTGCAGTACGCGCAGGGATCCGACTGAGCGTTAGCATCGGATCCCATGCGGATCCTCGTGGTGGACAACTACGACTCGTTCGTCTACAACCTCGTGCAGTACCTCGGCCAGCTCGGCGTGGACTGCGAGGTGCGGCGCAACGACGAGATCCCGCTGGCCGAGGTGGGCCGGCTGCGGCCGGCGGGGGTACTGCTCAGCCCCGGCCCCGGTACCCCCCAGCGCGCCGGCATCTGCCTGCCGCTCATCACCGAGTACCGTGGCAAGCTGCCGATCTTCGGCGTGTGCCTCGGGCACCAGGCGATCGGCGCGGCGTACGGCGCCACGGTCACCCGCGCCCCGGAGCTGTTGCACGGCAAGACCTCCGAGGTGCACCACGCGGGCGCCGGGGTCCTCGCCGGGCTGCCCGACCCGTTCACCGCCACCCGGTACCACTCGCTCGCGGTCATCGAGGAGACGCTGCCCGACGAGATCGAGGTCACCGGGCGCACCGGGTCCGGGATCGTGATGGCCCTGCGGCACCGCACGCTGCCGATCGAGGGCGTGCAGTTCCACCCCGAGTCGGTACTCACCCAGGGCGGGCACCTGATGCTCGCCAACTGGCTCGCGGTGTGCGGGTTCCCCGAAGCGCTGGAGCGGGCGCCGGAGCTGGCCGCCGAGGTCGAGGCCCGCCGCCTGGCCGCCTTCGCCGCCTGAGATCTTGGGTTGCCCGGGGAGATCGCGGCCGCGCCCGCCGCGCTCAGGCTCCCGACGAGGATGGCGAGGGGGACTTCGGCGGCGCTGAGGACGGCGGTGTGGTCGCGCCGACCTGGATGGTGATCTGGTCGGTCAGCTTCGCCAGCGCACCGGCCTGGGGTGTGGTGAGGATCGCCTTGCCCGCGAGCCCCGGTGGCGGGTCGGTGTTGATCGCGGTGTGCACGTTGGTGAACCCGGCGTCCGCCAGCCGAGCCTTGGCCGCCTCCGGGTCCAGCCCCTTGACGTCAGGCACCTTGTTCTGGTTGCCGGCCGAGATGGAGATCCGCACCGTGGAGCCCTTCGCCACGCTGGTACCGGGCGCCGGATCGGCCTGGATGACCTTGCCTTTCTGGTCGACCGGGCCGTCGACGGTCTGCGGGCTGGGGGTCAGGCCGGCCTGCCGGATCTGCTCCTCGGCGGCCGCCGCGGTCAGCCCGATGAGCTGCGGCACGTTCGTGGTAGCCGGGCCGCCGCAGATGCTGTAGTTGACCGTCTTGCCCTGTTCGAGCTGGTCGCCCGCCTTCGGATCCTGCGCGAACACCTTGTCCTTGGTACAGCCGCCCTGCGCGACCACGCTGCCGTTGCCGTTGAGCTTGGCCTCGGCCAGGCGGGCGTTCGCCTCGGCCTGGGTCGCGCCGATCAGATTCGGTACCTGGGACATCTGCGGCCGGCCGGCGAGGTACAGGCCGGCGCCGAGCGCGATCACCGCGAGGATGCCGAGGACCGACAGCGCGACGAGTACCCAGGTGGAGGTACTCCTGCGCGGCGGGGCGCCGACCCGGGCCATCGTGCCGGTCGCCCGGTTGCCGACGACGCGCGGCGGTGGCGGCGCGATCGGCGGTGGCTCCACCTCGCGCAGCACCGGGGTCGCGAGGACCGGCCGGCCGGCGGCGGCCCGCAGCACGTCGGCCCGCATCTCGGCGGCGCTCTGGTACCGGTTGGCCCGGTTCTTCGCCAGCGCCTTGAGCACCACCGCGTCGACGTCCGGCGGGACGTCCCGGTTGGAGTCGCTGGGCGGCCGGGGATCCTCCCGGACGTGCTGGTACGCCACGGAAACCGGGTTGTCGCCGACGAACGGCGGGTGTCCGGTGAGCAGCTCGTAGAGCACGCACCCGGTGGCGTACACGTCCGAGCGCGCGTCGACCGCCTCGCCGCGGGCCTGCTCGGGCGACAGGTACTGAGCGGTGCCGATCACCGCGCTGGTCTGCGTCATCGTGGTGGCACCGCTGGCCAGGGCCCGGGCGATACCGAAGTCCATCACCTTGACCTGGCCGGTCGGGGTCAGCATGACGTTGCCCGGCTTGATGTCCCGGTGGATGATCCCGTGCCGGTGGCTGAACTCCAGTGCGGCGCAGATGTCCGCGGTGATCTCCAGCGCCCGGCGCGGCATCAGCCGGCCCTCGGCGGCCAGCACCTCCTTGAGGGTCCGGCCGTTGACGAACTCCATGACGATGTACGGGATCGTCTCGCCGGTCGGCGCCTTGTCCTCGCCCGTGTCGTAGACCGCGACGATCGCCGGGTGGTTCAGGGACGCCGCGTTCTGCGCCTCCCGCCGGAACCGGATCTGGAAGGTCTCGTCGCGGGCCAGGTCGGTGCGCAGCAGCTTGATCGCGACGTCCCGGCCGAGCCGCAGGTCGCGACCCCGGTGCACCTCGGCCATTCCGCCGTAGCCCAGCAGCTCGCCGACCTGGTACCTGCCCCCGAGCAGGCGGCCCGCACTCATCTCGTCCGTCGTCCTTCGGTCATCGGTATCGGCGTACCTTAGCGTTCATCCCGTCAGCGCCTTCCCGGCAGGCTCGGGCCGCCGCTCAGGCAGCCCAGCGGTCCGCTGACGCAGCCCTGGACCGGCGCGCTGCTGCTGGTGGTGGTGGTGGTGCCGTTGCCGCCGTCGTTGCCTCCGCCGCCGCCGTCGCCGGCGTTCGACGTGGCGGGCGCACCGGCGGCCTGCCCGTTGCCCACTTTGACGGTGATGGTGGAGCCCTTGGGTGCCTCACACGGCGTGACCTGAATCACCTTGTTCCGCGGCCCCGCTACGTCCTCTCGCTTCACCTCGAACCCCTGATCGACCAGGAATTTCCGGGTCTGCTCGAAGGTCGGGCCCCGCGACACGACGTCGCACCGGGCGCTGACCAGCGGGCCGGTCGCGCGGGGTGTCGACGCGGTGGTCTTCGTGTTGCCGGTCGGCGTCCCGCCGCCCTGCGCGCCGTTGTTGCCACTGTTGTGCAGCAGCGCCCAGGCGCCGAACAGGGTCAGCAACACCACGACCGCGGCCAGCACGGTCAGGAGGATCAGCGGCCCGCGGCCCCGGGCCGGCCCGCCGGGCGGCGGGTGGGCGGGCAGGTAGCTGGTCTCCGGTCGCGGCGGCGGAGGCGGTGGTACCGGGGCGGCACCGCGGTGGTACCCGCTGCCACCTCCCGTCGGCGGGTAGGCGGGCATGACGCGGGTGCCACCCGGCACGATCGGGGATGCCGGCCCGGTGCCGACCGGCCCGGGCGAGGACGGCGCCGGCACCGGCGGTACCGACACGGGTGCGCCCGCCGGTCCCGTCCCGAGCCCGGTGGCGGAGGTGAGGCCGGCGGCCGTACGCCGGGCCACCTGCGCGAACGCCGTCGCGGTCGGGTACCGGGCGGCCGGGTCCTTGGACATCGCCCGCTCGACGATCGCGCGTACCGATGGCGGTACGTCGCCCGGTAGTGGCGGCGGCTGGTCCCGGACGTGCTTCATGGCGATCTCGAGCGGGTTGTCCCCCTCGAACGGTCGGTGACCGGCCAGGCACTGGTACGCCACCACGCCGAGCGCGTAGATGTCCGACAGCGGCGTGGCGACCCCGCCGGTCGCCTGCTCGGGCGAGATGTACGAGGCCGTACCGAGCACCGCGCCGGCCTGCGTCAGCTGCCCGACGGCCGCGGAGCGGGCGATGCCGAAGTCGGTGAGCACCAGCGTGCCGTTCGGCCGGACCAGCAGGTTGCCGGGCTTGACGTCGCGGTGCACGATGCCCTTCTCGTGCGCGGCGTGCAGCGCGTCGGCGGCCTGCGCCATCAGCGCCATCGTGCGTCCCGGGGTCAGCCGCCCCACCTTGCTCAGCGTGCGGGACAGCGCGTCGCCCTCGACGTACTCCATCACGAGGTACGCACCGGCGGCCGGGTCGGAACCGTAGTCGTAGACGTCGACGACCCCCGGGTGGTTGATGGTGGCCATGGTGCGGGCCTCGCCCCGGAAACGCTCGGCGAAGCCGGGCTCGTCCAGCAGCGACGGCAGCAGGATCTTCACCGCGACGGTCCGGCCGAGCACCCCGTCGGTACCCCGCCACACGTCGCCCATGCCCCCGCTGGCGATCCGCTCGTCGAGCTTGTACCGCCCGCCGAGCACCGTGCCGCCGCTCACCATCTCGACCACCCCGGGTTCACTTCAGCCCCCGCTCGGCGAGCACGGTCTTCATCACGTCGCCGGCGATCTGGGTGGCCTTGGCGCTACCGCCCGATCCGGCGTTCTGCAAGAAGACCGCGACCGCGCAGATCGGCCGGCCGTCCTTCATGACGAACCCAATGAACCAGCCGTGGTCGCCGTCGTCCTCACTGTTCTGTGCCGTTCCGGTCTTCCCGCCGACCTGGAACCCATTGATCTTGGCCCGGGTACCGGTGCCGTGGTCGACGACGCTCTCCATCATCTGCTGCAACTCGCCCGCGACCTGGCCGCTGATCGGGGTCCGGAGCACCTTCGGCTGGGTCTGGTCGGTCGTGGTCAGGTCGGGTGCCTGGAGCTTGTCGACCAGGTGCGGCCGCATCTGCTTGCCCCCGTTGGCGATCGTGGCCGCGACCAGCGCGCCCTGCATCGGGGTGACCTGCACGTTGAGCTGCCCGATGCTGGACTGGGCCACCGCGTTGGGGTCGTCGCGGCCGTCCGGGCCGGTCATCGCGCCGGTGTGGCTGGGTACCACGCCGATCGCCCGGTTGCTCTCGCCGGCCAGGGTCAGGCTGGTGTCCTCGAACCCGAACGCCTGTGCCATCGCCTTGATCTTGTCGCCGCCCAGCTTCACGCCGAGCTGGGCGAAGCCGGTGTTGCAGGACTGGGTGAGCGCCTCGATGAGGGTGATCTGGGCGTCGGGGCAGATCGACGGGTGCGCGTTGTGGAGGGTGAAGCCGCCGCCCGGGATGGGCGTGTAGCTCGGGCCGGCCGGGATGGAGGTCTGCGGGTTGTAGTCGCCCTCGGCCAGCGCGGTGGCCGAGATGATCACCTTCATCGTCGAGCCGGGCGGGTACGCGTCCTGGATGGCCCGGTTCAGCAGCGGCTTGGCCGCGTCCTTGTTCAGCGCCTGGAACGCCTTCTGCGCGTTCGTGGTGTTGTGGGTGACGAGCTGGTTCGGGTCGTAGCTCGGCGTGGTCGCCATCGCGAGGATCGCGCCGGTCGCCGGGTCGAGTGCCACGACCGCGCCGTTCTTCGCGCTCGTACCGTTGTTGACCAGATCCTTGTACGCCTCCTCCTGGACGTTCTTGTTGATCGTCAGGAGCACGTTGCCGCCGGTGGTCTTCTGGCCGGTGAAGATCGCCCGCAGCCGCTCGCTGAACAGCGCGTCCGAGCGCCCGGACAGGAAGTCGTCCTCGGCCCGCTCGATCCCGGTGGCCAGCCCGTTGACCGGCTTGTACCCGGTGATCGGCGCGAACGCGGCCGGGTCGACCGGGTACTGGCGCAGGTACTTGAGCTGGTCGGCGGTCTCGACACTCTTCGCGATCGGTACCGTGTCCCGCCCGGCCACCACCGCGATGGTGCCCCGCTGGCGCTGGTACTCGGTGAGCTGTACCCGGCCGTTGTGGTCGTTGTTGCGGTACTCGTTGGCCATGTACGCCTGGACCCAGTTCAGGTTCAGGAACAGCAGCCCGAACAGCACCAGTACAACCACCCCGACCCGCCGCAAGGGGGCGTTCATGTGACCTCCTCGCGTTCCGCTCGGAGGTCCCGTTCACGCGCCGCACTGAGCCCATGGTTCTTCGCATGTTTCGGCTCCCAGAGCTGCGCCGGGCGAGCCGAAACACGCGATCGCTGACGCTCGCTCACCGCATGACCTCCGTCTGCAGGCCGGCCAGCTTCACCGGCGCGCTCGCGGTCGCGGTGCCGGTGCCGGCCGGTCGCCGCGACGCGTCCGAGACCCGCAGCAACAGCGCGATGAGCAGCCAGTTCGCCATCAGCGAGGAGCCGCCCGCGGACAGGAACGGGGTGGTCTGCCCGGTCAGCGGGATCAGCTTGGTCACCCCGCCGACGATGACGAACACCTGCAAGGCCAGCGTGAAGGCCAGGCCACCGGCCATCAGCTTGCCGAAGGAGTCGCGTACCCCGATGGCCGCGCGCAGCCCCCGCTCGGCGATGACGAGGTAGACCATCAGCAGCGCGGTGAGCCCGAACAGGCCGATCTCCTCGCCGATCCCGGCGAAGACGAAGTCGTTGTACACGGCCGGAACCTGGTCGGGGTAGCCGGCACCGGGACCCGACCCGAACAGGCCGCCGGTACCCAGCCCGAGCAGCGACTGGACGAGCTGGTACCCGGAGGTGTTCGGGTGGGCGAACGGATCCAGCCAGACCCCGACCCGGCCGTAGAAGTTGGCGAACGGCCCGCCGACCGCGGCGCCCAGCGTGTATGCGGCGAAAGCACCGCCGAAGAACAGCAGCAGGCCGATGATCAGCCAGCTCACCCGCTCGGTCGCGATGTACAGGGTCACCACGAACATGCCGAAGTACAGCAGGGAGGTACCGAGGTCCTTCTCGAATACCAGGACCATCAGGCTGACCGCCCAGACCACCAGGACCGGCCCGAGGTCCCGGCCGCGCGGGAAGTCGATGCCCAGGAACCGCCGGCTCGCCAGCGACAGCACCTCGCGCTTGCTGACGAGGTAGTACGCGAAGAACGAGAGCACCAGCAGCTTGGCGAACTCACCCGGCTGGATCTGGAAGAAGCCGCCGAAGCGGATCCACAGCTTGGCCCCGTTGACCTCGGACAGGCTGGCCGGCAGCACGGCCGGGATCATCATCAGCACCAGCCCGGCCAGGCCCAGCGTGTAGGCGTACCGGGACAGGATGCGGTGGTCGCGGACGACGAGCAGGAAGACGGTCGCCATGGTGATCGCCGCGACGGTCCAGATCAACTGCTTGAACGCGATCCCGCCGAAGTCCACGAAGTCGGGGTGGTAGTCCAGGTCGGGCATCTTCGAATCGAGGTCGACCCGGCGCAGGAACACGATGCCGATCCCGTTGAGCAGCGCCACGGCCGGCAGGATCGCCGGGTCGGCGTACGGGGTGAGCAGCCGCACCACCACGTGCGCGCCCAGGAAGACCAGGGTGAGCAGCAGCGGCGGCAGCCAGAAGCGGTCGAACTGCCGGCTCACCCCGTACTCGACCGCGGCCGCGTACGCGGTCACGATCAGCATCGCGAACAGCAGCAGGCCCAGCTCGACGTTGCGCGGGGTGGGCGCGCGGGAGCCCGCCGCCACGGTGGACGCGGACGGCGTGGCTGGGGGCGCGGCGGGCGCGGTCACGGTCGCGAGGTTTCCTGGCTGCTGACTAACACGGGGTCGTGGTGGGGTTCGGGGATCCGGTCGCGGAGGTCGTGGTACCCGTGTCGGAGGCGGTCGGGTTGACGGTCGGCGAGCCGGACGCCGGCACGGCCGGCGAGCCGGGCGAGACGAGGCTCGGCGACGGGCTGGAGCTGGTCGACGGGCTCTCCCCCGGCGTACTCGGCGGGCAGCTCGGGTGGGCCACCATGTTGCCGTTCGCCGGGTTGATCAGGTCGCGGAATATCTGCTCCGCGTCGGACGCGCTGCTGGCCGAGATGCCCTTGCGGACCCGGTCCTGGGCCACCTTGGTGAGCTGGTCGAGCGTCACCGCCTCGGTGTGGTCGACGCGAGACAGGTGCAGGCCGGCGATCTGGCCGGGGACGCCCTGGTACACGGCCACGGTGCCCTCGGGCGTGGCACCGACGTAGTACTGCCTCTGGCTCCACGACCACACGTACCACGTGCCACCGGCGAGCAGCGCGAGCAGGGCGAGCAGCAGCACCGCGGTGCGGATCGGGTGCCGGCGCGGGCGCTCGCTCGCCTCCTCGTCGGGTGCCTCCGGGACGGCCGTGCGCGGCGACTGTAACGCCGAGGCGCGCGATGCTGGGGTGGACTCCTCGACGGCGGAGACCATCCCCCGGTCGCGGGCGGCGGCGCCGCCGACGATCGGCCGCTGCTCGACGATGTCCTGGTTGGTCACGTCGGCGACGATCACCGTGACGTTGTCCGGGCCGCCGCCCCGCAGCGCGAGCTGGACCAGCCGGTCCACGCACTGGCTCGGGTCGACGTACTCCCGCAGGGTCTGCCCGATGGTCTCCGTGCTCACCACTCCGGACAGGCCATCGCTGCAGATCAGGTACCGGTCGCCGGGCAGGGCCTGGCGGACCGAGTACTCCGGGTCGATGTCCCGGCCGTCGAGCGCCCGGGTCAGCAGCGAGCGCTGCGGATGGCTGCTCGCCTCCTCCGCGCTGATCCGGCCCTCGTCGACCAGCATCTGGACGTAGGTGTCGTCCTTGGTGACCTGGACGAAGTCGCCGTCGCGCAGCAGGTATGCCCGGGAGTCGCCGACGTGCACCATGCCGAACTTGCTGCCGGAGAAGAGCATCGCGGTCAGCGTGGTACCCATGCCCTCCAGCGCCGGGTTGGCGTCCACCGCGTCGCGGAGCTGCTGGTTGGCCGTCTCGACCGCGGAGCGCAGCGCGTCGACCAGGGAGTCGCCGGGCACGTCCTCGTCGAGCGGGGCCATCGCCGCGATAACGACGTTGCTCGCGACGTCTCCGGCCGCCATGCCGCCCATGCCGTCGGCGACGGCGAGCAACCGCGGCCCGGCGTAGACGGAGTCCTGGTTTCCGTCCCGGATCAGGCCGCGGTCGCTTCGGGCCGCGTAGCGGAGCGTCAAGGTCATGGTCGCAACTCAAGGGCCGTGCGGCCGATCCGGATCGGCACGCCGAGGGGTACGGGGGTGGGGCCGTTGACCTTGGTGCGGTCGAGATAGGTCCCGTTGGTGGAACCTAGGTCCTCAAGGAGCCACTGCCCCGACCGGGGTACCAGCCGGGCATGCCGGGCCGACGCGTAGTCGTCGGTGATCACCAAGGTCGAGTCCTCCGCGCGGCCGATCGTGATGGGCTGCTCGCCCAGCGTGATCCGAGTACCGGCGAGCGCGCCGGCCGTGACCACGAGCTGGTGCGCGGCACGGCCCTTCCTGACCTTAGCCGCCGCCGCACCAGGGGCTGCGGCGCCGATGCCCCGGGGCGCGGCGACCAGCCGCGACCGGACACCGGCGAAAAGGTCACGCCGGATCACCCCGACCACCGTGAACACGAAGATCCACAGCAGCACCAGGAATCCGATGCGCGCGACAGTGAGGACCAGTTCCTCGGGCAATGTCCTTAGCCGTCCACTCGGAACGTGAGGGTGGTTGTTCCGAGCTGAATCATGTCACCGGGGTTGAGGGCGACAGCAGACACCCGCTGCCCGTTCACCATCGTTCCGTTGGTCGAACCGAGATCGGTGAGGACGACCTGGGCGCCGTCGTAGTCCAGCCGGGCGTGCCGGCGGGAGATGCCCACGTCGGGCAGGCGCAGGTTGGCCTGGTCGCCGCGGCCGATGACGGTCGATCCGACGGACAGCGGGTAGGTGCGGCCGTCGTTCGCGACCAGCCGGACGCCGCCCCGGGCGCCGCCAGGCGGGCCGCTGACCGGCCGGCCGGGCTGTTGCTGGTACCCGCTCGGCGCGGGCTGCTCGTACGGCGGGTACGCCGGAGGGGGCGGCTGCTCGTACGAAGGGACGGGAGCCACGTCGCCGCCGGTGTAGACCTCCGCGGTGACCCGGAACATGCCGGTGTC
>JBKPCQ010000276.1:0-8453 GCA_046727455.1 Actinomycetota bacterium
ATGTGCTCGAACTCTCGGCGAGTCGCGCGCTTACTCAGCGCCGCGCGGACTCGGGGATCTGATTGGCGGGGCCTGTCTCCGCTCGTTTCGCCTGGCCAACGGCGTACTCGCGCTCCCGCGACATGACGCTACGATCAGGTAGCAGGCTGCAGAACTGACCGTCGATGCGAGTGCGGTGACACGGCAAGAGAGGAACGCGGGAGAGTCCATGGGTGGCGGACCGGCAACGCTGACTAGCGGTCAGGGTTCGCGGGCCATCGGTGTTGTGTCCGGGTTCGTACTGAAGCTCGCCCGGCAGTCCGCAGCACTGACGCAAGAGAAGCTCGCCGAGGTACTGGGCGTTGACGTGACCACTGTTCAGGGGTGGGAGTCGGGTCGTCGGCCGCTCGCAGCGATGAACGCGGGTGAATTCTTGCGGCTGAGCGGGCGGTTGTCCCGGCTCGGTGCGCCCGCGTCGACCGGGCGTTATCTCCGCGAGGCAATTGAAGCCGATCAGGTCTTGTCGACCGGCATCACGGCGGGGACCACATGCGTTGACGCGGACACCCATCCGTTGGCTGCCAGCGTTCATCGCTGGACGATCACGAACCTGATCACGTGGCCGATCACCGGGAAGATGCCGCAGCACCTACACCAGTTCACCTCCAAGGTGTCTCGGCGTGGACCCACACCGACCTACCCGTCACTAGGCGCTGACGAGCGGACGCGTTTTCTTGATCACTTGCTGACGATCGCGGAACGCAGTACGCACGCCGACGAGGCACTCTTGCGCCGACAGGCCGTGTACCTGCTCGGTTTCGATGGCCGGCCGCACGTGGTCGACTGGCTTCGTGCCGAGTGGAAACGTGCCGGACGTCGACCGGTGAAGCACGGAGATATCACGGGCCTACTGGAGGCGCGCTCCGCATCAGTCGCTCTTGCCTCTGCCGGTGACGCTACCCACCTTCACGACTTCGTAGATCACATGACAGACACGCGCGCCGACGTGGCGAACCTGAACTACTGGGCGCACTGGATCAGCGAACTGAACGACGAGCAGACCAGCGATGCGTTCATGGTGGAGAGTGACACGCGATCGTGGATGGGCGTCCGATTGTTACACCACCTCACGAATCGGCTGGAGCCCGACTCACCCCACCTTCCGCTGAACCTCCATACGCTGCATGCGCTGATCGCCTCTCGACCATCGCTCCTGAGTGGGCGACCTGCCGTTCGCGCGTCGCTCGCCGAGGTGCTCGCCAAGCTCGCGTCCACCGACCGGCTGAACCGGACCGGACGTGATCAGCTCGCAGGGCTTCAGTACGCGCTGCGCATCGCCGACCGCTAGAGGGGACACACCGTGCCGGATGACGCCGCAGCTCTCGCCGCCTTCGGCTACGAACTCGGAGTGCTCAAACGCATCCGACGCGCCGGTTGGTGGCACGCTGGCGTGCGCGACCCCGAGTCGGTTGCCGAGCACAGCGTGCGGGTTGCCCAGTTGGCCGCGATCATCGCTGCCGAGGAGGGGGCCGACCCCGCCCGAGCCTCGTTCCTTGCGCTGTGGCACGACAGCCAGGAGACCCGGACCGGCGACCTGCCGCACACCGTCAGCGAATACCTGACCAAGCCTGAGCCGCGAGAGATCACCGCCGACCAGACGGAGAAGCTGCCCGAACGGTCCCGCGAGATGATCCGTGGAGCGGTCGACGAGTACGAGTCGCAGCAGACCGCCGAGGCGCTGTGCGCAAGGGATGCTGACAAGCTGGAGATGCTTCTCCAGGCCGTCGAGTACCGCGACATCGGCGTTCACCGGGTGGACGGTTGGATTGACTCAGCACGCAAGGGCCTCAAGACCGGGACCGGTCAGCGGATCGCCGAGGCGGCGGTCAGGCTGTCTCCGCTTGCCTGGCGCGATCGCTGACCCCCCTCCGCCCGGCCCGTGTGCGGGCGGGTCGAAGGCGGTCCGCACCCGATCCGATCTTGGCTGTTGGTCGAGTCTCACACCCGGCCGGTTGGGTTCGGCGTTGACTCAGACCTTCACCCGGGTACTCCCCGGGACCTCTCCAGACGTGAGTACCCGCGTGACGATCCGACCCCCGACCCGCTGACAGCGCAGGTCACCCGACTCACACCACCCCGACAGCGAAAGGTGACTGGCCTACCTGGCCGCGATACAACACAACACTCACCCTTATCGGCTCCTCCAGGGCACCAGCCCCGATCACCACGTGATCGGGGCTGGTGGAGGTGCCCACGATCACCTCCAACAGCAACTAGTCCGCTCCCAGTGCCACCATTGACCCGGCCGTTTGTCCATAGTGGACACCCTTGCGTACCACAGAATCGGACCCTCACCCGACCAACAATGAGGGCGACCGTGGACGGATTTCGTACATGGTAAGGTTTTCGGCTTGGGATAGCCGGCACTCGGCGGTGTACTCGTCTCTTGAGCGGGTCCGAGTTAGTGTGCCACAACTCCAGATTCGGCTTGCCGACGCCGGCCGTGCCGTCGATGGCGGTGACGACGACGGTGGTCGCGCGGGTTGCCAGGAGGGTGTCGAGCTGGTCGAGGTAGGGAATGCGCCCGGCGAAGCTGACGAGGTCGGCGGGCAGTTGAGCCGGCACGACGCCGGCGCCCGGGCGCGGTGGCCGCCGGGCCGGCGAGCGCCCCGTGACCGGCTCGCCGCGCAGGATCTGCTGGTGTACGGCCTGCAGTTCCGCGCCGGGTCCGGTACCGAGTTCGTGCTCCAGCCGCGCCCGCATGTCGGCGGACCGCTTGAGGGCCTCGGAGCCGCGACCGGCGGCGTGCAGCGCACGCATGAGCGCGGCGGCGAGGGACTCGTTGAGGGTGTGCTGGTCGGCGAGTTCGGCGAGCAGGCCGCTGGCCGAACCGCCGTCCCCGGCGGCGAGAGCCGCGCCGGCCCAGGCCAGTACGGCGTCGAGGTACTCCCGCGTCCAGGCGACGCGGGCCCGCTCGGCCCAGCCGCCGGACAGGTCGGCCAGCGGCTCGCCCGCTGGCAGGTCCAGGGCCTGGCGCAGCAGCGCAGCCCGCTGGTCGTCGGTGTGTCCCGAGTCGCGGGCCTGGCCGACCAGGCGGCGGAACCGGTGCAGGTCGACCTGGTCGGCGTCGATGTCGAGGAGGTACCCACCGGGCCGGCGGACGAGAGCCGCCGGCCGGTCGCTGTCGGAGTTGGCCTTGTCGAGGACCTTGCGGATGTGGGCGAGGTAGACCCGCAGCGTCGCTCGTGCCCCGGGTGGCGCGTCCGGTCCCCAGACCGGTTCGATGAGGGTGCTGACGGGTACCAGCCGGCCGGCTTCGGCGGCGAGGACGTGGTGCTCGCGCGGTGTTCCCAGGTCGACCGGGCCGGCGGCGGTGCGCAGCTCGACCGGCCCGAACAGCTGGAACTCCACGGCCCTCCTCTCCGGTCAGGGCGTTAACGGATTTCCAGCGGATATCCCACGCCCCTCGTCGATCCTGACTACGCCGAAGGCGGCCGATGTGTGTCGACGGTGCGCGTGGTGCCATGACTGACGGGGGATGGCACGGCGCGGGAGCCGGTGCCGCCAGTTCATCCCTGGCGGCACCGGTACGACCCCCAGGGTCTTCGGCTACCGCCGCCTCGACATCCGTGGCCTGGTCGAGGGGTCGGGTCCGGGCGCCGGACCGCGGGCGCGGGCTATGCGGCGCGCCCGGTGGACATGGTCACGGGACGCTGCCCGAACCGCCGGGCATGGACCTCGGCCGGCCGGGTGGCCTCGGTGGCGGCTGCCGTGACCAGCTCCCGGGCCCACCGCATCCGCTCCACAGCGCCCTCGGGATGGTCACCGAACTCCTGTGCCACCCGGGCCGCACAGCCGCGGCTGCCCAGCGTGCGCACCGTATGCGTGATCACCAGCCGTACGTCCGCGGAGGTGGGCCGGTCCGAGCGCTGAAGCGGTGACACGAACAGCGCCTCGCACCGCACGGCGTTGATGTCCAAGCGGGACATGATCCACCTCCGGTTCCGCTGTCCCCGAGTGTGACCGTCGAGGACAAGCTCCACTGTGCGCCCGGAGCGGGCCGCGGCGACACCGGGTTTCCCACCCATTCCCGTACCGGCCGATTAGGGGTTCCCCTGAGCCGCGCCTACGCCGACCCGCTGACCTTGAACTGCGCCATCATGCCCCGGTCCTCGTGTTCCAGGATGTGGCAGTGGAATATGTAGGGTCCGGTGTGGTCGGTGAAGGTCGTGATGAGCGATACCCGCTCCATCGGGTCGATGCGCCAGACCTCCTTCAGCCCGTTCTCCCAGGGCTGTGGCGGCTGTCCGTTTCTGGACTCCAGACGCCAGTCGACGTCGTGGATGTGGATGGCGTGGGTGGCGAACGACAGGTTGACGAAGACCCATCGTTCGGTCGTGCCGAGCACGGGATCGGCATCGATACGGTCCGGGTCGAAGGTCTGGCCGTTGATCGTCCAGCTTCCGGTGGACGCCTCGAAGTTGAGGCTGAACGTACGGGTCCGTACCGGTTGCGGGAACGTCGGGGCCGGCCGGAGCACCGCCGGTACGTGGCTGGTTTCGGCGAGGTGTCTGGTCACGCGGAACTGCATGACCTGGGCGGTACCGGTGGCGTCGCCGTCGAGGTTCTGCAGCACGATCTCCTGGCCCAGGCGGCCGGCGAAGTCGATCACGATGTCCGCGCGCTCGGCCGGGTACAGCTCGATCCGGGTCCGGGTCACCGGAGCCGGAAGCAGGCCGCTCTCGGTGCCGATCTGCGTGATGGGCTGTCCGTTGCTGAGAGCCAGCGTGTAGGGGCGCTCGTTGGACGCGTTGAGCACCCGGAACCGGTACCTGCGGTCGCCGACGTCGTAGTACGGCTGCGGCGCACCGTCGACCAGGATGGTGTCGGCCGCCGTGCCGAGGCTGTTGAACCGGTACGGGATCTGGTTGTTCGCGTCGAAGGTACGGTCGACGATCATCAACGGTACGTCGAACTCGCCGCTGGGCAGCGGCAGCGCGCTGTCCACGTCGTCGTCGAGGATGAACATGCCGGCGAGGCCGTTCCAGACGTTGCGCCCCGTCACGTCCATCCGATGGTCGTGGTACCACTGGGTGGCCGCTCGCTCGGGCCCGCCGTTCTCCTGATGCTCGTACGTGTAGGTCCGCTGGCCGCCCGGCGGGATCAGCTCGGTGTCCGGCTGTCCGTCCTCAGTGGACCGTGAGTGGCTGCCGTGGTGGTGGAGGGTCATCGATCCAGCGGATCCGGGTAGCTGGTTGTGGACCGTGACCTGGGTCGGCTGCCCACTCGGCCGCCGGATGGTCGGCCCCGGGAACATCCCGTTGTACGTCCACATCCTGGTCGGTGGTCCGGACGGCAGCACCTGCACGTCGGTCTGGGCCATGGTGAGATCGATCTGCGAGCCCGTCAGGACGGGTGGGATGCGCAGCGGAACGCTGAACGGTGCCGGGACCGACGACGCCAGTGCTCCGGGAGCGAAGACCAGGCCGCCACCGACCAGCAGGGCGAGGATCGACACCACGGCCGCCCGGCGTCGGCGGGCATGGACGAGCACGGCGCGGCGCGGGCCGGTCGCGGCCGGGCCGGAGGACGGCAGGATCCGAGCCAGGGCGCCGCCCGCCCCGGCCAGCACCAGTGCGATTCCGAAGACCGCCAGCGTGTCCAGGGCAGCCGGGCCGTCCGCCATGGACCCGGAGTGTCGGCTGTGCGCCATCACCGCCGCCGGGTCCGGCTCCGGGGTCGACGCCAGAGCGTCGTGAGCCGCCTGCCGAACGGCCGCGGTCACCAGGATCAACAGGGCGAAGACACCGGCGGTGACGGCCACGCGCGCCAGCGACGGCCGCGCGGCGCCGCCGGTGCGGGCACTCCAGCGGCGTCGGAAAACCCAGCCGCTGCCGGCGGCTGCGAGGAGGGCGGCCGGAAACGTGACCGACGCGGTCACGCCGAGATGCCGCAACCCGGATCCACCGGCGTGATCCGCGGACAGCGGGCCAGGAACAAGCCGCCACCAGGCGGTAACGCCCATCGTCAGCAGTACCGCCACCAGCGGCGTTTCCCAGATCGAGCGTCTCGGCACGGCTCCTCCGTCCTGTCCATGCGGCGAAAGCGCGTTGATGGAACCAGCCGGATACGAGTGCCCGACCCGAGGCAGGCATGAGGACGGCGGGGATTTCCTGTGAGTTTTCCGAGAACCGGTCCGGGGCGGCACCTCCCGCCGGATGGCCCGGCGCCGGGGCAACGATCACGGTGGGGTGTCTGCGATCCTGGATGGCACACCCATTCATCGTGTGATCGGGGGACTCAGATGAAGGTGAACTGGCGCATGGGCGCCGTCCTGCTGGCCACCACGTTGGCGGCGATGTTCGCGGTACCGGATCCGGCGGCGGCCGAACCCCGGCCACCGGTACCGGACGCGGCCCGGCAGCAGGCGAGGGCCAGCGCGACGGAGGCGAACGGCCCGAACATCTGGAGCGAGGATCCGGACGCCGCCGGCAAGTGCGTCGACGTGTGGAACTGGGGCGCGGGACCGTGGATCCAGATGTGGGCCTGCCACGGTGGCCCGAACCAGCAGTGGGACTTCCTCACCTACGGCGACCTCACCGTCGACGTGTTCACGAACTACAACGGCACCTGGTACTGCATCGACGGCTTCGCCGGGCACGCCCGGCAGCTGATCCAGTACCAGTGCGACGGCTCCCGGGACCAGCGGTTCATCATGCACGGCGACAAGTACGGCGTCTTCGCGCTGGAGAGCGTCCGGTGGCCCGGCCAGTGCATGGACGTCTACGACTGGGGCCGGGGAATCCCGGTGCAGTTGTGGGACTGCCACTGGGGCACTAACCAGCTCTGGGAATGGCACTGACGGCGGAGTCGGCGGCCGACTGGGGGACGGCGAGCCCCTGACGCTCGTCGTCCCACGCCATCGAGGAGATCCGCCAGCCGGCCGGGGTACGCACGAACTGGGTCGAGATCATGCCCCGGCCGGCGAAGTCCGCGCCGCCGCGCCGGCCCACCTTCTCGTACCGGCTGAACCGGTGGGCCACGTTGCCGAACGCCGCCGTCACCCCGTCGGTTTCCACCTCCTCGAACCAGGCCAGCTCCCCGCTGTCCACCGCCCGCTGGCGGGGCGCGATGAACTCGTCGACGCCCGCCACCTCGGGTGCCGGGCCGGTGGTCGTGATGAGCTTCCCGCCCTCGATGAAGAGGTCGTGGAGCCGGGCGTAGGCGGGGCGGTCGCCCTCTTCGAAGGAGACCGCCTGGAAGAACCGCCGCAGGATCGCCACCGTCGGGTCGTCAGTCATTGTCGTAGTGTGCCCGACAGTTTCCCGAGCAGGAGCGCCTCGGCCAGGCAGGCCCGCTCGAACTCGGCCAGATGCAGGCTCTCGTTCGCGCCATGGGCGCGGGTGTCCGGGTCCTCGACCCCGGTGATGAGGATCTCGGCGTCCGGGAACCGGTGAGCCATCACGCGGACGAAGTCGATCGACCCGCCCACGCCGATGTCGACCGCCGGAGCGCCCCAGGCCTCGCTCAGCGCGGCCCGCGCGGCCGCGTACGCCGGACCGTCCGTGCGGACGGTGACCGGCTGGACCGGACGACCGGAGTCCGTCGTCACCACGGCGCCCCACGGCGCATGCGCGTGCAGGTGGGCGATCAGCGCCGCCCCAGCGGCGTCCGCGTCGTCGCCCGGCGCCACGCGCAGCGAGATCTTCGCCCGGGCGCTCGGCACCAGCGTCAGTGACGCGCTGTCGACGGCGGGCGCGTCGACGCCGATGACGGAGATCGCGGGTCTGGTCCACATCCGTGCGGTGAGCGGGCCGGTGCCGATCAGCCGTACCCCGTCGAGCAGTCCCGCGTCGGCGCGCAGTCGCGCCTCGGTGAGGTCGAGCGGGTCGGCCGGTCCCCGGGCGAGCCCCGCGACCGCCACGTCGCCGCGCTCGTCGTGGAGCGTGCCGAGCAGCCGGGCGAGCGCGGTCAGCGCGTCCGGAACAGGTCCGCCGTATACCCCGTTGTGGATGGCGGACCGCAACGTGCGTACCTCCACCACGACGTTGACGCCGCCGCGCAGCGAGGTGGTCAGCGCCGGTACCCCGATCCGCCAGTTGGTCGAGTCGGCGAGCACCATCACGTCGGCGGCGAGCCGGTCGCCATGGCGGTCGAGGAGCCGGTCCAGCGTCGGTGACCCGATCTCCTCCTCGCCGTCGACCAGCACGGTGACACCGACGCGGAGGTCGTCGCCCAGCGCGCGCAGCGCGGCGAGGTGCAGTGCGATGCCGGCCTTGTCGTCGGCGGCGCCCCGGGCGTACAGCCGGCCGTTCCGCTCAACCGGCTCGAACGGGTCGGTGTCCCAGTCCGCGAGGTTGCCGGCGGGCTGGACGTCATGGTGCGCGTAGAGCAGCACGGTCGGCGCGCCGGGCGGCGGTGGGCGGTGGCCGAGCACGGCCGGGTGGCCGCCGCCGACGCGTACCACCTCGACC
>JBKPCQ010000277.1:0-5725 GCA_046727455.1 Actinomycetota bacterium
GCCTGGAGCCTGCGATTGCCGCCGGCTATGCCATCGACGAGGCGGAGGTCACGTTCTGGGGGCTGTGCCCGCGGTGCCACGGGGGCGGCACCGCGGGCGCACCCCCGCCAAGCTCAGCAACACACTCAGCCCGCGACTAAAACCGGATCGAGCACGCGTACCTATGCCTCGATGACGGCGCAGTAAAAACTTGCTGGGAAGTAAGCCGCGGCACGGGCCATCTGCCCCCTAACTGCAGGCCGCGGAGGCCAGCACTTGTGCCGTACGCCCCCCAGCTGACCTCCGCAGCCACCATTGGTGGGACGCGCAGTACAGTTGCGCGGTTTACCGGCTTGCACCTAATCGTGAGCGCTGACTGGGCTGGAGCGCTCGGCCACTGGCCAGTGCAGCGCCGTGTCAGCGCCGAACACGGCGAGGACATCACTGAGCACGTCCCTGGCAGCCCCGTCGAAGCCGATCCCGGCCGCCATCCCCGCCGGCGTTCCGGCCCGCTCCCGCAGCGCTCTGGCAGCGGTCAGGATCTTCTCAGCGTCCTGGCCATCAGCCAGGTAGGTGCGCACGGTCGGGCTGGCGTCCGACGCGCCCCGCGGGATGCCGACGCCCTTGTACTGCGGCAGCAGCGTGCTCGAGTCCAGCCCTTCGCTGTACGCGCCGGCGCCGAGCACTAGCACTGACACCTGCCAGCTGGAAGTGCGGAGCGCGAACCGGATCGCGGCCTGGTCGCGGAAGCTGCTGGACTGGGCGGCGACCTGCCCGGCGCCGATGCCGGAAGGTTTCTGCGCGGCGAACAGCACGGACACGCCAGCCCCGGGGCGCGACCTTCACCAGAAACACGAGCAGCGACGGGATGTCCTTGGAGACCTCGCCGAGGTCGAAGTACTCCTGCGCCTCGTCGAAGTTCAGGCCCCGGACTGGCCTCCGGACTCTCCGGCGGCAGCCCGCTGTACCTGGCGGTCCTGGCCCGAGTCGCGGCCGAGCAGCTTCGCGGCCGCGCGCCCTGGGACGACACCGTCGGATTATCGATCACTGACCGTGAGCCAAACAGTGCCGCCGTTGTGCGTACCGCCGATTATTTGTCCGCCGTTTTGCCAGCGGATTGTGGTGCCCAGGGCGCGCGGATCATCAATTCGGCGCCGATTCAGGCCGCACGCCGAATGTCATGGAGTTCCCGTATCGCGCGGGCCGCTAAGCCAGCCCGAGCGAGGCTGTGCGGAGTTGGTTGCGCGAGGTGATCTGGAGCTTGGGGAAGATTTGGTGGAGGTGGTAGCCAACCGTCCGGTGCGAGATGAACAGTTGTTGCGCGATTTCGCGGTTGGACAGCCCGTTGGCCGCCAGGCGGGCGATCTGGAGCTCTTGCGGCGTCAGTTGGTCCCAGGCCTCGGGCATCCGGCGGTGGCTCGTCTCGCCAGAGGCACGCAGTTCCTGGCGAGCCTTTTCGGCCAGCGCCGGGAAGGCAAGGGCATCGAAGCCGTCGCGTGCTGATCGCAGGGGGGCACGCGATTCTGCCGGTCGCCGCTGGCGGCGCAGCCATCTGCCGTACCACAGCAGCATGCGACCCCGGTAGCAGGGCCAGTTGGCGAGGTCGTGTTCGAGTGCCGCTTGGAAGAGGGCTTCGGCCTGGCCGTCGTCCGCCACCATGGGCCGTGCGTAGCCTGCCTCGGCCCGCAAGAGGGAACCCGACGTTGCTGCGGCCAGAGATTCCAGTTGTTCGAGGTATGCCTTGGCGGTGTCCTGACTGTTGGTATGGGCTGCGGCCTCGACTAGGTCCGAGAGCCCCCAGGCTCCAATGAAGGGATGGTAGGCGGGGTCAGCCGGATCGAGTACCCGCCGCAGGTGGTCGAACCCCTCTGGGTAGCGCTGGTGTGCCACGGCGCCGCGGCCCCGGACAAACTCCACCAGGGCCAGCATCGGGGTTGCGCCCATCGGTAGGAACACCGCTTCGGCTTGGCCTGCCAATTCTTCGGCGGCAGTGAAGTCTCCCCGCTCTGCGGCGATAGTTGCTTGCGCAAGCTGGGCGGAGACCGCCTCCCGCGGCTGGCCGGTCTCGCGCGCCAGGCGTGCGGCTTCCTCGGCGGCGGAGACGGCGAGTGGTTCCCTCGCGAGGTGAACGGCTGCCCACGCCTGGGATACGAGCGCTCGGGCCAGCGAGCCGAGCCGACCCTGTGCGCGAAGGCCGCTGACAGCCGTATCGAGGAAGCCAAGCGACAGGTCGTACGCCCACACCGCCGCGGCCGCCGAGCCGACGAGATATGCCCCTGCAGGATCTGCTGGAAGGGGGGTCATGCGCGAGATCCGGTCGATCACGAATGCCCCGTGTGCTACCGGGTCCGCGTGCGCCCGGATGGCAAGCATGGCCGGTGCGTCCTCCGGCAGTGGCATGCCTTCGGCGGCTGCGACAACCACGGCCCGGGTTTCCTGGCCGGGGTTCCCCCACCAGCATCTCAACGCGGCGGCGATGAGGCACTGCACAGCCAGGTCGGTGTGGCCGCCGGACCTCATCCGGTCGGCGATCTCTACTAGAGGACCGACTTTCGCCTCTCCAGACCAGCCGGTTTCGCCGTAAGTCTCGCGCAGCCATGACAGCCAAGTCCGCTCATCGGCTGGCAGATCAAGCGGTTCGGCCGCTTGCAGGAACTGGGGCCCGAGCCCCGGGCGGCCGAACTCGAAGCCCATCTCCGCTGCGCGCAGGAGGCGGCTTCCCCGGCGGGCCGGGTCCTCGCTGAGTTCCGCCGCGCGCTGCAGGGCAGCAACCGCCACCGCGACCGCGCCGCGGCGCCCAGCGCGGACCGCGGCCTCCTCCAGCTCCGCCGCCACCTGCTCGCTGGGTCCCAGGGCCGCGGCCGCCCGGTGCCACACCTGGCGGTCAGGCTGGCCAGCGAGTACCTGGGCCAGCGCGGCGTGCGCGGCCTGGCGCTCCAGCAAGCTTGCCGCCTGGTAGATCGCCGAGCGCACCAGCGGGTGGCGAAACTGCAGCTGGGTGCCCTGGATCTCCACCAGGCCGGCGGCGATGCCCGGCGTGAAGGCGTCGACTGTCACGGCTCCGGACTCAAGAACTGCGGCCGCGTTCAGCACCTCTCCGAGGACGTCGGCGTCCTCGACGGCGGCGTCCTCGGCGGCGGCAGCCAGCAGGAGCGAACGAGTAGCCGACGGCAGACCAGAGCCCTGCGCCGCGAATGCTCGTTCCAGGCGGTCAGCGGCAGCCGCGACGGCAGCAAGGCGCCCTCATCGAGGTGGTCGGACCGCAACGCGGCAGGCATTTCGATGAGCGCGAGCGGGTTGCCCGCCGCTTCCTGGAGCAGCCGCTCGCGGACAACCGGTCCGAGGCCAGGCGCACGAGAATCCAGTAGCTGCCCAGCGGCCTTCTCGCTCAGTCCGTGCAGCCGCAGCTCGGTCAACCCGGCTTCGTCGAACGGGTTTGGGAATCCGTCGCGTACCGCGATCAGCATTAGGGCCGGCTCGGCCGCCAGCCGGCGCGCGACGAACGCCAGCACTTCACAGCTGGGCTGGTCGAGCCACTGGGCGTCCTCGATAATCAGCAGAACGGGCGAGCTTTCAGCGGCGTCGCCGATCAGCTCAAGCGTCGCGAGCCCGGTCAAGAACAGCTCCGAAGTGACCTCCTCGGACATGCCAAACGCGGCATGCAGCGTGGCTCGCTGGCGTGTGGGCAGGCCCTCGGCCAATTGAAGGACCGGCCGGAGCAGCTGATGCAGGCCCGCAAATGAGATCTGGGCTTCTGACTGAACCCCAACCGCCGATAGCACCCGCGTGCCGCGGTCCCGTGCCTGCGCCTCGATCGCCGCCAGCAACGCAGACTTCCCAATGCCGGCTTCGCCCCGGACGACAAGGGCACCGCCAGCATCCTTGTCGAGTCGGCCCGCCAGGTGATCGAGGACCCCGAACTCGCACTCACGCCCATACAGGCCGCGTTCCGCGGTGTAACGGGCCGCCGACCGCGGCCCTGTCGCTGTATCGACGGCTGCCAACGTGCCCTCCACGCACCTGCCGCGGGTCTACGGCACGCGACCAGTAGACCCGACGCGGATAGGACCGGTCAACAGACTGGTCATTTGCCAGATCCGGCACCGCACCGCCTCAGCATAAGTTCTGACCTGCAGCAGGCGGCCGCCCCGGCGCAGCCGGTGACGTACCCCCGCCGGGAAGCATCGGACACGATGGCGGCCGCCTCATGCGCAGCCCGGCGAGCCACCACGGCATGGAGCGCGGCGCCGCCGTCACCTTCAGCCCAGAAAGGAACTAGGCAATGACAAGCACTCGGCTGAACGTTGTTCTCGTCCACGGCGCCTGGGCCGATGGCTCTTGCTGGAGCGGTGTCATCGAGCGCCTGCAGGCCGCCGGTTACCACGTCACTGCCCCGCAGTTCCCGATGACCGCCTTGGCCGACGACGTCTCCCGGCTGCGCCAGGTGCTGGACTTTCAGGACGGCCCCGCGATCGTCGCCGGGCACTCCTACGGCGGCCAGATCATGACCGCGCTCGGCACCGACGCGCCGCACGTGGCCGGCCTGGTTTACATAGCCGCCTTCGGGCTTGACGAAGGCGAATCGCTCGGCGCGCTGCTGTCCCAAGGCCCCACCCCGCCAGCGCTGGAGCACCTGTTCACCGACAAGCAGGGTTTTGGCTGGCTCTCGCACGACGACTTGTCAAGCACTTCGCGGCCGACGTCGATCCGGTCCGGGCCAACGTCATGCATGCCGTCCAGCAGGCCCTGGCCGGCTCGGCTTTCACCGACGTGATGGGGCCCCCGGCCTGGAAGTCGCTGCCGTCCTGGTACCTGGTCGCCACGAAGGACCAGGCGATCCCGCCCGACGCCGAGCGTTTGTTCGCCTCCCGGATGGGCGCGACCACCATCGAAGTCCCCTCCAGTCACGTCGCGATGGTCTCCCACCCAGCCGAAGTCACCCAGCTCATCGAGTCGGCCGCCGAAAGCTTCGCCACCATGGAGGCGTGATCGGCGGTTGGTGGCATCCAGTGCACGGGTGATCGCATCGCGCCAGGCGCTTCCATCAGAAGGTACCGCGAGAGACCCGGCCGTAGGCCGGCGGGACGGCGAAGAGCCAGATGAGCGACGACGTAATCATCGGATACGACGGAAGAGCGCGATGTGCCTGGGCCGGAGCGGGCGACACCGCATTCGGCCGCTACCACGACGAGGTCTGGGGCACCCGAACGTATGACGAGCCTGCCATGTTCGAGGCGCTCACCCTGGGCGTGTTCGAGGCCGGGCTGAGCTGGTTGGTCGTCTTCGGCAAGCGAGACGCCTTCCGGGGAGCGTTCCATGACTTCAACGTCGCCACGGTCGCCGCGATGACTGACCAGGACGTCGACCGGCTGTGCCAGGATCCGTCGATCATCCGCAACCGCGCCAAGATCAAGGCCACCGTCGACAACGCGCGAGCGATGATGTCCGCGTCGCCCAGCCTGCCGGCGCTCGCGAAGTCCTACGAGAGCGCGCGCGAAGCCGCGCCGCGATCCATCGCCGAGATCCCCTCGTCCACACCGCAGGCGGAGGCGCTTGCCAAGCAGCTGAAGGCTCAGGGATATCGCTTCGTGGGCCCCACGAGCGTGTACGCGTTCATGCAGAACGTTGGCATGGTCAACGACCACGTCCGAGGGTGCTTCCGAGCGGCCGGCCATAACGAATCTCCGGCCGTGGCCAATCGCGGACGCCTCGGGTAGCTACCGACATCCTGCCAGATGCTTCGCGG
>JBKPCQ010000278.1:0-31497 GCA_046727455.1 Actinomycetota bacterium
CTTCGGTACCTTCTTCGGCATCTCCCCGTACCGCTTCAGCACCGCGAGCCCCGGGTTCTTCGCCAACCAGCGCATCAACCACGGCATCAACCTGTCCGACCGGGCCGAGTTCTACATCCCCTGGGTGATGAACCAGGCCAAGCCCAACCAGCTCTTCCTCGGCACGTACCGGCTCTACCGCACGAACAACGCCGAGACACCCAACGCCGGTGACGTCACGTGGGCGCCGATCAGCCCCGACCTGACCAGCGGGTGCACCGGTACGGCACCCAACGGCGCGCGCGGCTGCTTCCTGTCGGCCATCGGGCTCGCCGACGGCGGCGACGCCGTCTACACCGGCTCCGACGACGGCCTGGTGTACGTCAGCGAGAACGCGGTCAGCGCCGCCACGCCGAGCTGGAAGCGGATGGACAAGGGGGCGCTGCCGGCGCGGCCGGTGACCCAGTTCGCGGTCGACCGGTCCGACTGGCGCACCGCCTACGTGGCGTACGCGGGCTTCAGCGCGGCCACGCCGACCAAGCCCGGCCACGTCTTCGCCACGGGCGACGGCGGGAAGTCCTGGAAGGACATCAGCGGCAACCTGCCCGACGTGCCGGTCAACTCGCTTATCCTCGACCCGAGCGCACTGAACACGCTCTACGCCGGTACCGACGTCGGCGCGTTCGTCACGACGAACGGCGGAGCCAGCTGGGTCCCGCTGGCCACCGGGCTGCCGGTCGTCTCCGTGTGGCAGCTGTCGTACGACCCGTCGCACCGGCTGCTCGCCGCCGGTACCCACGGCCGTGGCGCCTTCACGACCAGCAACCCCACCGCCGCGCCGGCGCTGGTCGTCTCCTCGTCCGACACCGGTACGCCGGTCGGACCGGGCAGCGACCTCACGTACACCATCAAGGTCCGCAACCTCGGCAACGCGGACGCCACCGGCGTCGGCATCACCGACCTGATCCCGGAGAACACCGCGTTCGTGTCGGCCAGCGACGGTGGCACCCTGTCAAAGGGCCGCGCGGTCTGGAGCCGGTTGACCGTGCCGGCGGGCGGAAGCACCTCGGTGACGCTCACCGTACGGATCTGGCCGAGCCTCGACCCGTCGGTGACGTCGATCGTCAACGACCACATCGCGGTGACCTCCGCGCAGGGCGTCGGCACGAGCAGCAGCCCGCACGTCACGCCGATCGCACCCGCTCACGCCGTGGAGGTGCTGCCGGCCACGCAGACCGACGGCACCCGGGTCGGCCAGTCGCTGGACTACCACGTGAGCGTCCACAACCTCGGCTTCCTCGCCGACAGCTACCACGTGAGCGTGTCCGGCAACGCCTTCCCCACGTCGGTGCTCGACGCCACCTGTACGACCCCGCTCAGTAGCACGCCGAGCGTCGGGCCGGGCGCGACGGCTGACGTCTGCGTACGGGTCGCCGTCCCGGCGGGCGCGGCCGACGGGACCACCGATCACGCGACGGTCACCGCGACCTCGGCCACGGACGCGTCGGCCAGCGGTACGGCGAGCGTCAGCACCATCGCGGTCGCGGTCGACACCCTGCTCGTCGACAACGACAACAACGACCCCGACGTCAAGTCCTACTACCAGACCGCGCTGTCCGACAGCGGTACGCCGTACAGCTACTGGGATCTCGCGGTCAACAAGACGCCGCCGCAGCACTTCATGAACGCGCACCGGAACGTCGTGTGGTTCACCGGCGCGTCCTACCCGGGTCCGATCACCCCGTTCGAGGGGCAGCTCAAGGCGTACCTCGACGGCGGGGGCCGGCTGTTCATGTCCGGCGACGACATCCTCGACCAGGCCGCCGGTACCACCGCTTTCGTGCACGACTACCTGCACGTCAACTGGGACGGTACGGAAGCGCAGAACGACAAGGCCACCGCGGCCGTGCACGGGGTCGGTGGCAGCCCGGTGAGCGACGGGATCGGGGCGGTGCCGCTGGACATCTCCGTCCTCGGCGGGGTGAACTTCAGCGACCAGATCACCCCGATCGCACCGGCCGCCCCGGCGTTCACCGACGACAGCGGGCAACCGGACGGGCTGTCCGTCGACACCGGGACGTACAAGGTAGTCTTCATCGCCTTCCCGTTCGAGGAGTACGGCACCCCGGCGGAACGGGCGAACCTGATCACGCGGGTCATCGGATACTTCGGACCATGACCGGAAGGGAATGATGGATCCTCTCGAACTGACGGCGAGCGTCGACGTCGACCGGCCGAGCCAGGCCCGGATCTACGACTACCTGCTGGGCGGATCGCTCAACTTCGCCGCGGACCGGGAAGCGGCGCGGGAACTCATCGCGAGGGTTCCCGAGGTACCGCTGGTGGCTCAGGCCAACCGGGCGTTCCTGCGCCGGGCCGTACGCGTCCTCGCCCAATCGGGGATCCGGCAGTTCCTGGACATCGGGTCGGGCGTACCCACCCGGGGAAACGTGCACGAGATCGCGCAGGGGGTCGCGCCGCAGGCGCGGGTGGTGTATGTCGACATCGATCCGGTCGCCGTGGCGCACTGCCGGCAGATCCTCGCCGGAGACGACCGGACCACCGCGATCCAGGAGGACGCCCGCCACCCCGAGCACATCCTGAGCCACCCCGACGTGCGGGGACTGCTCGATCTGACCCGACCCGTGGCGGTACTCGTGGTGTCGGTCATGCACTTCATCCGTGACCCGGACGACCCGGTCGGCATCGTGGAGCGGCTGCGCGACGCGGTCGCTCCCGGTAGCTACCTGGCGCTCTCGCACGTGACCTCCGACGGTCAGCCCTCTCCGCCCGCCGACCCGCCGGCCGGTCCGCGCTCGGACATGTTCGCGCAGCCCCGCCGCCGCGCCGAGGTCGAGCGGTTCTTCGCCGGCTTCGATCTGGTGTACCCGGGCCTGGTCCCGGTCGAGCAGTGGCGTCCGGACGCGCCCGGGAGGATGGGCGACAACCTGCCTCCGTTGTGCATGCATGCCGGTGTGGCGCGCAAGCCGTGACCGAACGCGCCGAACTATCACGCGATCGCCGGTAGCGGACGGATAGCTCTGTGCGATATGCCTACTGGCGGTCCGTCCGCCTCGGGAAGGGCAGCCTATGGAGCGGCCGAACTGGGCGCCGGAGAGCGTCGACATGGAGCGGCCGAGCGCGGCCCGGCTGTACGACTACGCGTTGGGCGGCTCGCACAACTTCGCGGCGGACCGTGCGCTGTTCCGCCAGCTGACCGCGACGGTACCCGACCTGGTGGCCCAGGCGTACGCGAGCCGCGCGTTCCTCCGGCGTGCCGTGCGCTTCTGCGTGGCCGCCGGCGTATCGCAGTTCCTCGACATCGGGTCGGGCATCCCGACCCGCGGCAACGTGCACGAGATCGCGCCGGACGCGCGCGTGGTGTATGTCGATATCGATCCGGTCGCGGTCGCGCACAGCGAGGTGATCCTGGCCGGCAACGACCGGGTCGGCGTGCTGCGGGAGGACCTGCGCCGGCCCGACCGGATCCTCGGCCACCCGGAGGTGCGCCGGGTCCTGGACTTCCGCCGGCCGGTGGCGGTGCTTCTGGTGGCCATGCTGCACCTGGTACCCGACGAGGACGACCCGGCCGGTGCCATCGCGCGGCTGCGCGACGCGGTCGTCCCGGGCAGCTACCTGGTGATCTCCCACGGCACGCAGGAGGGCCGGCCGGAGACCGCCGAGGGGATGCGGGTACTCCGGCGCGGCAGCGTGCCCGCGACCCTGCGCACCCGCGACCAGGTGGCGCGGCTGTTCGCCGGCTTCGAGCTGGTGGATCCCGGCATCGTGTGGATACCGCAGTGGCATCCCGACGTCCCGGACGGCGTCGACGACCATCCGGAGCGGTCGATCATGGTCGCCGGCGTCGGGCGCAGGACGTGATCCCGACGGAACTGCGCGGATTGCGCGACTTCGCCCGGGCCTGGGCGTACGCGCTGGCCGGCACCAGTTACGTGGCGATGAGCCATGCCGAGATCGAGGAGTATCTGTTCGGGCTGGCCCGGCGGATCGCCGCCGCGCTCGACGCCGACCCGTCCGGTACCGGCCCGCCCGGGTACGACATCGGCGCCAGGCTCGTCGCGACCGGCTTCGATTCGCCGGAGGGGCTGGGCCGTACCGTCGCGGTGATCCACGAACGCCTGCTGTCCGACCTGGGCCGTACCGACGACGGTGCCCGCCGGCGCCTGTCGGGCCTTCTGGAAACGCTGGCCGCCGGGCACAGCCGGGCCCAGCGCGACCGTACCCTCGCCGAGCAGGAGACGATGCGGTGCGCGGCGCTGGTGGCCCGCGAGCAGGCGCAGCAGGCGCTGCGCGCCAGCGAGGCACGCTTCCGGTACGACGCGACGCACGACCCGCTCACCGGGCTGCCCAACCGGTCGCTGTTCGCCGACCGCCTCGAACAGATCTTCCTCTATCCCCGACCGGGCGTACGGCTCGGCGTGTGCTTCCTCGACCTCGACGGGTTCAAGGCCGTCAACGACAGCTTCGGCCACTACGTCGGGGACCAGATGCTGATCGCCGTCGCCGACCGGCTGGCCCGGATCGCCGCGGAATCCGGGCACCTCATCGCGCGCCTCGGCGGCGACGAGTTCGTCATCCTGGTCGAGGACACCACCTGCGCCGACGACGCCGTCAAGGTCGCCGATCGGGCCCTCACCGCGCTCGGCGAGCCCCTTCTGCTCGACGGCCGCCGGCTGCCCGTCTCGGCGAGCATCGGCGTGGTGGAGCGCCTGGCCGCCCGCACCGACCCGGCGGACCTGATGCGCGCCGCGGACATCACGCTGTACTGGGCCAAAGCCACCGGTAAGGCGCGCTGGGCGCTGTTCGACCCGAAACGCAACGCCCGCGAGGTCGCCCGGTACCGGCTGTCCGCCGCCCTGCCCGCGGCCCTGGACCGCGACGAGTTCGTCCTGCACTACCAGCCACTGGTCGATCTCGCCGACGGAACGGTCCGCGGCCTGGAGGCGCTCGCCCGGTGGCGGCACCCCCAGCTCGGTCTGCTCGCCCCCGACCGCTTCATCGACCTCGCCGAAGACACCGGGATGATCGTGGCCCTCGGCGGCCGGCTGCTGGAACTGGCCTGCCGGCAGGCCAGCGAGTGGCCGCGCCGGACGCCGAACGCGCCGTTCGTCAGCGTCAACCTGTCCGTCCGGCAGGTCCGCCAGCCGGGGCTGATCGCCGACGTCGCCGCGATCCTCCACCGGACCGGGCTACCACCAGGCCAGCTCCAGCTCGAAATCACCGAGAGCGCCGCCATGGGTACCGACGACGAGACGCTGCACACCCTCCGGTCGCTCGCCGACTTCGGGGTACGCCTGGCGATCGACGACTTCGGCACCGGGTACTCCAACCTCGCCTACCTGCGTGAGCTACCGGTCCACGCGCTCAAGCTCGCCGGTCGCTTCGTGCGGGGGCTGCGCTCGCCGGACACGCCGGACCCGGCCGACGAGGCGATCCTGACCACGCTCGTGTCCCTTGGACACACCCTCGGGCTGGCCATCACGGCTGAGGGCGTCGAGACCGCGATCCAGGCCGAGCGGCTGCGCGCGATCGGGTGCGACCTCGGCCAGGGCTGGCACTTCAGCCGGCCGCTACCCGAACACCGGCTGACCCGGCTGATCACCGGCGGCCGCGTCAGCGCGGAGGCCTGACGGCCCCGGGCCGGCACGCGATATTTGCCCTCCGGGGCGCCGGGCGGTTCGGACGAACGGTCGCGGAGACCACGGCGGTGACGGCCACCACGGTCGCCGGCCGGCCCGTGGTGGTGGCCGGCTGCGCGGACGGTACGGTCCTCGTCCACCACCTCGCCGGCTCACATCGCGCGGGCACGGTGGTGGGCCGGCACCCGGCGGCGGTGACGGCGGTGGCCGCACTGGGTACCGACGCCCACCTCCTCGTCGTCACCGGCGGGGCGGACCGGACCGCCCGGATCTGGCAGGCACCGGTCTCCGGTGCACCCCGCCGTCCGGCGCGCTCCACCCGGAGCGTCCAGCACGGTTCCGTGGACTGCGTACCGTCGTGCGCGGCGCTGCGGCTGTCCCGCGCGGGCGTACCCATGGTGGCGTTCAGCGCGGGCGAGGACGTGCGCTTGTGGTTCCCGGGTACCCCGGTGACCGCGATGGAACTCCTCGCCCCGGCGACGGCGCTCGCCTTCGACCGGGACAACACCTTGCTGGTGGGTACCGAGCGGGGAGTGCTCGCGCTGGCCGTCCCCGAGCCGGCGCTGCCCAGGCTACGGTGACGACCTGCGAAGCCACGTCGCGAGGGGGTTGCCAGGACCATACCGCGTATGCATACTCGGTAGGTATGTCAGTCAGGTACGGGCTTCTGGCGCTGCTTGAACGCGGCACGATGTACGGCTACCAGCTTCGGGTGGCCTTCGAAGAGTCCACGGGGGGCACCTGGCCGCTCAACATCGGGCAGGTGTACACGACGCTGTCGCGACTGGAGCGCGACGGCCTGGTGGAGGCGCTGCCGGAGAGCGACGTCGGGCAGCGGCCGTACCGGATCACCGAGGCCGGTCGGACGCACCTGGGGGAGTGGTTCGCCACCCCGGTCGGCCGGGGCGACCGGCCCCGTGACGAGCTGGCCATCAAACTGGCACTCGCGCTGACCACGCCCGGCGTGGACATCCGCGAGGTCGTGCAGACCCAGCGCACCGCCACCATGCGCACGCTGCAGGAGTACACCCGCTTGAAAGCCCGCGCCGACGGGCGGGCTGACCTGCCCTGGCGGCTGGTGCTCGACGCGATGCTGTTCCAGGCGGAGGCCGAGGTCCGCTGGCTGGACCATTGCGAGGCGAGCCTGAGCCGGTACGCCCGTCCACCGGCCGTGCCGCAGACGGCACCCGCCGAGGAGCCTGTCCCGGGGGTGGCGAGATGAGCATCCTCGAACTGCGCGACGTCCACCGGACCCACGGCAGCGGCGAGACCGCCGTCCACGCGCTGCGCGGGGTGACGCTGAGTGTCGAGGCCGGCGAGCTGGTCGCCGTGATGGGGCCGTCCGGGTCGGGCAAGTCCACCCTGCTCAACCTCGCCGGCGGGCTGGACCGGCCGACCCAGGGCGAGGTCGCCGTGGACGGCACGGTACTGGCGGGATGCAGCCGCCGGGCGCTGGCCGCGCTGCGCCGCCGCCGGGTCGGCTACGTCTTCCAGGACCTGAACCTGCTGTCCAGCCTCACCGCCGCCGAGAACGTCGCGCTGCCGCTGGAGCTGGACGGGACGCGGGTCGCCAGGGCCCGCCGGCTCGCGCTGGCCGCGCTGTCCGACGTGGAGATGGACGGGTACGCCGCGCGCTTCCCCGACGAGCTGTCCGGTGGACAGCAGCAGCGGGTCGCCATCGCCCGCGCGCTGGTGGGCGAGCGCCGGCTGGTGCTGGCCGACGAGCCGACCGGCGCGCTGGACTCCCAGACCGGCGAGGCGGTACTGCGCCTGCTGCGGTCCAAAGTGGACGGTGGGGCGGCCGGGGTGCTGGTGACGCACGAGGCGCGGCACGCGGCCTGGGCCGACCGGGTGGTGTTCCTGCGGGACGGGGTCGTCGTCGACACGTCCGGCCCGCTGGACCGGCCCGAGGAACTGCTCGCCCAGCCCGGCGGTACGCGATGACGGGCTGGCGTACCGCGCTGCGGATCGCGCGCCGGGAGGCCCGGAGGGCCAGGGGCCGTACCGCTCTGGTGGTCGCGATGATCGCGCTTCCGGTGGCCGCTCTGGCGTTCGCGGCGGTGACCTACGACATGTTCGAGCTGCGCCCCGGCGAGAAGGCCGACCGGGTGATGGGCACCGGCCAGGCGCTCGTCATCTGGCCCTACGACGGCCCTGCCCTCCAGGACCCGACCCAACTCGCCTACATCCCCGGCGGTGGCCTCGGTGAGGCGTCGAGCGCCACCGCCGAACCGCCGGCGTTGGACCGGCTGCTCGCGCTGCTTCCGGCGGGTACGCCGGCGGTCAGCGACCAGATCGGCCACCTGAATGTCCACACGGCCACCGGTACCGGTTCGGTCAGCGCCGAACTGGTGGACTACGCCGACCCGCTGGCGCGGGGTCTGTACCGGCCGGTGTCCGGCCGGGCACCGGCGAACCCGGACGAGATCGCCCTGACCCCCGCCGCGAGTCACCGGATCGGCGCCGGGGTGGGCGGCACGGTGCGCCTGGCCGACGGCAGCCGCACCTTCCACGTCGTGGGCATCGCGGAGAACCCCGACAAGCTCCAGGCGGAGACGATCATCGCGCGGCCGGGCGCGCTGCCCGCGAGCGTGCTCTCCGCCGACCGCGGGAACCTGCGGTGGATCGTGGCCACGCCGGCCCCGCTGACCTGGGTGGCGGTCAAGCAGCTCAACACGCACGGCGTGGTCGCGGTGTCCCGGCAGGTGCTGGCGCACCCGCCGGGCGCGGCCGAGCGGTACCCCGAGTTCAAGACCGGGGACAGCGACGCCGGAGCGTTCGCCGCGATACTGGTCGGCGGGCTCGCGATGCTGGAGATCGTCCTGCTGGCCGGGCCGGCGTTCGCGGTGGGCGCGCGCCGCCGGCGGCGCGACCTGGCGCTGGTGGCGGCTTCCGGGGGTACCCCCGCGCATCTGCGCCGGATCGTGCTCGCGGACGGCGTGGTGCTCGGCGCGGTCGCGGCGGTTGCCGGGGTGGCTTCGGGGATCGCGGTCGCGGTCGCCGGCCGGCCATTGATCGAGGCGCACCTCAGCCACAGCCGGGCCGGCGGCTTCCGGGTGTACCCGCTGGCGCTGGCGGTCCTGGCCGGACTGGCGGTGACCACCGGGGTACTGGCCGCCGTGGTGCCCGCATGGATCTCCTCCCGGCAGGACGTCGTGGCGGCACTGTCCGGGCGCCGGGGAATCACCCGGTCGCGGCGGCGCTGGGTGGTCGTGGGCGTGCTGGTCATGGCGGCCGGCGCCGCCACCTCGGCCGTCGGCGCCTGGCGCATCAGCGCCGTCATCATCCTCGCCGGGCTCATCGGGGCCGAGCTGGGACTGGTGCTGTGCACGCCCGCCGTCGTCGGGCTGGTCACCCGCATCAGGCGCTGGTTGCCGCTCGCGCCCCGGATCGCGCTGCGCGACACCTCCCGCAACCGCACCGCCGCCGCGCCGGCCATCGCCGCCGTCCTGGCCGCGGTCGTCGGTACCATCGCCGTCGGCGTCGTGATCAGCGCCGACGACGAGCGCGCCACGCATGACTACCGGACCTCGGGCCGGCCCGGTGACGTGGGCCTCCACTCCGGCTCGAAGACCGGCCCGGGCAGCGGGCGGTCGATGGCGCCGGAGACGCTGGCCACCGTACGCGCGATCCTGCCGGTCCGGCAGATCGCCGACATCGACTTCCCGATGTGCGGCGACGAGGGCTGCCTTGTCGAGCCCCGGATGCCGGCGGACCGCGACTGCCCGTACTCGTCCCAGCGGCTGCAGCGCGACCCGACCCCGGCTGAACAGCGGGCCGCGCGCCGCGACCACCGCTGCGACGGTCTCGGCCAGATCGCCACCTACTTCGGCGGCGGCTTCCGTTCCCCCAGTGGCATGACCGTCGTCGTCGACGCCGCCGCGGCCGGCGTGGTGACCAACCTCCCGGCCCGGGACGCCGACCAGGCCGCCGCCGCGCTGCGCGCCGGGCAGGTCGTCGTCGGCGACCCGGGTTACCTGGACAACGGCCGGGTGACGCTGACCATCGAGACGGCCGCCCCGCGCGGCAGCCGGGGCGAGCAGCGGACCGTCACGGCGCCCGGGTTCGCGCTGCCGGACCGCCCGGCGGCACCGATCACGATGATGACGCCGGCGACGGCGCGGTCGCTCGGGCTCGGCTCCCAGTGGTGGGCCACGGTGGTGACCACCACCCGGATGCCCACCGTCGCCGAACAGGACCGGCTGCAGGCCGCGCTCGGCACCGAGTACGGCGTCAAGGTCGAGGAGGCTCCGCAACGGAGCACCCCGGCACTGATCGTGCTCATCATCGTGGCGGGGGTCATCACCCTCGGCGCCGCCGCGATCGCCACCGGGCTCACCGCCGCCGACGGCCGCGCCGACCTCGCCACGCTGGCCGCCGTGGGCGCCTCCCCACGGGTACGGCGGGCGCTGTCGCTGAGCCAGTCCGGGGTGATCGCGGGGTTGGGCTCACTGATCGGTGTCGTCGCCGGGCTGGGCGCCTCGCTGGCCGTGCTGGCCGCGCTCAACCAGCGGTACGCCGACCTGTGGCCGGCACCGACGCCGTACCCGCTGACCGTGCCCTGGCTCAGCGTCGCCGTCGCGCTCGTGGTGGTACCGCTGATCGCGATGCTCGGCGCCGGGCTGCTCACCCGGTCCCGGCTGCCGATCGAGCGCCGCCTGTGACCGGTCGGGGGTCACCACACCGGAGCCCGACCGGTTACTCTGGCGCCTCGTGCGTGCCATATCACGCGGGACGGCGCCGCGATACGCGGCACTGCTCGCGGCCGGCCTGCTGGCCGCGGGCTGCCAGAGCGGCGCCCGGCCGGTGTTCCACGACGCGGCCGCCACGCCGTCGGCCGCCCCGATCGTGAGCGACCCGCCGGTACCCTCGCCGGCCGCGTCCCGGCCGGCGGGGAGCGGCGCCCCGACCCGGACGCCGTCCGGTCACCCGGCACCGAGCCGCTCCCGTTACCAGCCCGCGCCGTTGACGTTGACGCTGACCGAGCCGTTCCCGCCCATCCAGGGCAGCCAGATCACCGCGCTGTACCAGGACCGGTGCGGCGACCCCACGCGCGGTCTCGTCTACGTCGAGGTCGGCGATCCGGCGCGCATCTCAAGCGTCTGGTACGAGTACCACGTCGCGACGCCGGTACCGTTCGACGGCGCCAACCACAGCCCGAGCGTGCTCGGTGACTTCCGGGTGTGGCGCGGCATGATCGGTCCGTTCGACGCCGACCCGCGCAACGCGCAGGGCGGCCCGATCACGGTCACCGCGCACGGCGTGTACAAGGACGGCAGCACGCGCAGCGTGACGGCGACCTGGACGCTCCGGCCCTGCCGTCACTGAGGCGGAGGAGCGGCGGATCGGCCCGAGCGATCCGTGCCCGCGGTTTTGCGGTAACAGGTCGAAGTCCATCAACTTGGTCTTGACATCGCGCCCGGTCGGGGATAGACATCGGACCTATTGCCTCCCGGGATGTCTGTCCGCCATCGAGAAGGGACGCCGCGATGTCGCACTCGTCGCCGCGCCATGCCGGCCGCCGGGTCCTTGCCGCCGCGGCGCTCGTGGGACTGGCCGTGGCCGGTACCGTCTGGGCGGTCACCGCCGCGGCCGCCACCGGTACCGTCGTCTACGTGTCGCCGTCGGGCGACGACGCGAACCCGGGCACCCAGGACGCGCCGATCCGGACCCTCGCGCGTGCGCAGTCCCTGGTCCGGACGCTGAACGCCAGCCTCACCGCCGATCTCACGGTCCAACTCGCGGACGGCACGTACCGGCTCACCGCCCCGCTGTCGTTGAACGCGCTCGACTCCGGCAGCGGTGGGCACCGCGTGATCTGGACCGCCGCGACCGGCGCGCACCCCGTGGTCAGCGGCGGCATGCGGGTGACCGGCTGGACGCTGACCGATTCCACCCGCAACCTGTGGTCGGCGCCGGTGCCCTCGGGCCTCACCGACACCCGCCAGTTGTACGTCGACGGGGTCCGTGCCGCCCGCGCGGCCGGCCGGCTGCCGGTCAGCCTCACCCAGACCGCCACCGGGTACACCGCGAGCGCGGACACCATGTCGCGCTGGCGCAACCCGTCGAGCATCGAGTTCGTCTACGGCGGCGGCAACTCGCTGTGGTCGTACAGCGTGCACGGGGTCGGCCCGTGGACCGAGTCGCGCTGCCCGATCGGGTCCATCTCCGGTACCGCCGTCACGATGGCCCAGCCGTGCTGGGACAACTCCACCAAGCGGGCCACCAACCTGGTGGGCGGCAGCAACGTCGGTACACCCCAGTACGTCGAGAACGCCTTCGAGGTGCTCGACCAGCCCGGGGAGTGGTACCTGGACCGGGCGGCCGGGCGGACGTACGCGATCCCGCGCGCGGGCCAGAACCTCACGACGGCGGACGTCGAGGCGCCGGTACTGGAGACGCTCGTCTCCGGCTCCGGCTCGGCCAGCAGCCCGATCCACGACATCACCTTCTCCGGCATCCAGTTCTCCTACGCCACCTGGCTGCTGCCCGACACCGGCGAGGGCTTCTCCGAGATCCAGGCCAACTACACCCTGACCGGTACCGGCGCGAACGCGACCGAGGGGCTGTGCCAGTTGGTCAGCGGCGGCACGTGCCCGTACGGAGCATGGAGCAAGATCCACAACAACGTGTGGTTCACGTATGCGCGCGGTATCCAGTTGCTCGACGACGCCTTCGTGCACCTGGGCGGCGCCGGTCCCAGCCTCGGCAACGGCGTGCAGAACAGCGTCGTCAAGGGCTGCGTGTTCACCGACATCTCCGGCACCGGGCTGCGGGTCGGCGACGTGACCATCGTCAGCCCGACCAGCGGGCAGGCCACCACCGGGAACACGGTGACGGACAACCACTTCCACGCCCTGCCGGTCGAGTACCACGGCGGCGTCGGCATCTTCGTCGGGTACGCCCAGAACACCGTCATCTCGCACAACCAGATCGACCACACCGCGTACTCGGCCATCAGCCTGGGCTGGGGCGGCTGGCTGCAGAAGAAGCAACTGCCCGGCCAGCCCAACCCGGCCCGCAACAACCAGGTCACCGACAACCTCATCGTCGACCACATGCAGACCCTCGCCGACGGCGGCGCCATCTACACCAACGGCGTGGTCGGCACGTCGCTGAGCGACGGCGAGAAGATCACCGGCAACGTCATCCACGACCAGTTCGGCTCCGGCAAGGCGGTCTACACCGACAACGGCGCCTCGTACATCACCATCACCGGCAACGTCATCGTCGACAACGACTACCGCGACTGGGGCACCAAGCAGTTCAACTACGCGCTGAACGACAACGGCCCGCTGGACATCGAAGGCAACTACTGGCAGCAGGGCGACCCGGACTCCAGTGGTAGCAACGTCACCATCGCCGGCAACCACGTCACCGGTACCCTTGCCGAGGCACCATCGTCCATTGTGGACAACGCCGGGCTGGAGGCGGCCTACGCCGGCCTGCTCGGCCGGGGCTTCGGCGCCGGTACGCCGGACGCGCCGGGCGAGGTCGCGGCGTCCGCCGGCAACGGCTTCGCCTATGTCGCCTGGTGCCCGCCGGTCTTCGACGGCGGCTCGCCGATCACGTCGTACACGGTCCGCTCGTCGGCCGGCGACACCGCCACCATCTCCGCGGCCGACTTCCGCGCCAAGGGGTACGTCAAGCTGACCGGGCTGACCAACGGGACCGGGTACCGGTTCACCGTCACCGCGACCAACGCCACCGGTACCGGCGCGACGTCCATCTCCTCCGCGACGGTCACGCCCGGCACGGCGTCGGTCAGCGTGCCCTCGGCGCCGACCGGCGTCAGCGCCTTCCCCGGCAACGCCTCGGCCAGCGTGCATTTCGTGCTGCCCAGCTCCAACGGCGGCAGCCCGATCATCTCGTACACCGTCACGGGCGGCGGGAAGACGGTCGTGGTGACCGGCCGCACCATCCTCGTGCTCACCGGCGGCTCGCACTTCCATTACGGAGTCGTCGAGGGCCTGACCAACGGCCAGAGCTACACGTTCACCGTCACCGCGAACAACGTGGCCGGCAGCAGCCCGCCCGCCACCTCCAACTCCGTCACCCCGAACTGACCCCACCCGGAGCAGAACCATGACCGGTACCCCCGTCTCCCGGCGCGCCCTGCTGGGCGGCGCTCTCGCCAGCGCGGCCGGTGTCGCCACCTTCGGCGGCTACGCCGCGTGGGCCGCGCTGTCGACCTCGGCCGTCCTCGGGTTGACCGACACGATGACCTCGGACGCCGCCTGGTACGCGTTCCTCGGCCCGCTCGATCCGGTGTGGAACAGCGTGCCCACCTCGTTCTACCAGGGTGCGTTCCTCGGCAACGGCGGCCTCGGCGCGGCGGCGTACCAGACCGGCACGGCCAAGCGGCTGTCGTGGAAGCTCGGGGACAGCCGGGTACGCGACCACCAGGGCACCGGCGGGACGCTGTTCGGCAACGCCCGGCTGCCGATCGGGGAGCTGATGCTCGACACGGCGGGCGACGTCACCGACGTGGACCTGCGCCTGTCGCTGTGGCACGCCGAGCTGTCCGGAACCGTGACGACCACCCAGGGGGTACTCGGCGTGCGGGCGTACGCCCACGCCAAGCGGGACGCGCTCGTGGTGGCGGCAACCGTGCTGGTCGGCACCGAACGGGTGGCGTGGAAGTTCACGCCGGCGGCGGCGCGCAGCCCTCGGCTGGACTTCAAGCCCGCCCCGGACGGCCTGCTGACCAACCCCGACCCGGTGGTGACGCTCACCAGCGACGGCGGTACCTGCGTACAGGATCTCGCGGCCGGCGGCCGGACCACGACCCAGTGGAAGCTGCGCACCGAGGCGGACGGCCGCACCCGGACGCTGCTCGCGACCGTGGCGCACACCTACCCGACGAACGACGCCAGCACCGTCGCGGCGCAGAGCATCGCCGACGCCGACGCGCTCACCCTGGGCCAGCTCACCGACGACCACCGGTCGTGGTGGCACGCCTTCTACCCGAAGAGCTTCCTGTCGGTACCGGACACCCGGTTGCAGAGCTTCTACTGGATCCAGCTCTACAAGATGGCCAGCGCCACCCGGCGGGACCGGCCGGTGCTCGGCACCTGCGGGCCGTGGCTGGAGAAGACGCCGTGGCCCGGTACCTGGTGGAACCTCAACGTGCAGCTGGAGTACTGGCTGATCAACGCCACCGGGCACACCGAGCTGGACTCGCTGAGCGCGTCGCTCGACCGGTACCGCGCGAACCTCGCCGACCCGGACACGCCAAGCCAGTACCGGTCCGATTCGCTCGTCATGGCGCGCACCACGCAGGAGGACCTGATCAGCGGCCCGCCCGCGCTGCCCGGTGCCGGCGGCGAGGTGGGCAACCTGACCTGGGCGCTGCACAACGCGTACCTCAGCTACCGGCACGGCATGGACGACACGGTCCTGCGCGACCTGGTCTTTCCCCTGCTGCGCAAGGCCGTCAACTTCTACCTGCACTTCCTGACCAAGGACTCGGCCGGCGTCTACCACCTGCCCTCGACCTACTCGCCGGAGTACGCCTCGACCCGGGACTGCAACTACGACCTCGCGCTGATCCACTGGGGCTGCGGAACCCTGCTGGCCGCGAACAACCGGCTCGGTCTGGCCGACCCGCTGGCCGCGACCTGGACGGACGTGCGCGATCACCTGGTCAAGCCGCCGCAGGATTCGACCAACGGGATGTGGATCGGCGCCGACGTCCAGCTCACCTCGTCGCACCGGCACTACTCGCACCTGTTGTGGTTCTACCCGCTCTACCGGCTCAACGTGGTGACGAGCAGCGCCAATCGCACCCTGCTGACCAACTCGCTGAACCACTGGCTGGGCTTCACCGGCGCGCTCAAGGGGTACACGTTCACCGGCTCCGGCTCGATGTACGCGGCGCTCGGCAACGGGGACAAGGCCCGGACCCAGCTCGTCGCGCTGCTCGACCAGTTCGTCCAGCCGAACACGATGTACGCCGAGGCGGGGCCGGTCATCGAGACGCCGCTGTCCGGCGCGCAGACCATGCACGACATGCTCGTACAGAGCTGGGGCGGCGTGATCCGGGTCTTCCCGGCGGTACCGGGCTCGTGGTCCAGCGTGACGGTGCACAACCTGCGCACCGAGGGCGGTTTCGTGGTCAGCGCCGCCCGGCGCGGCGGTACCACCCAGTTCATCCGGATCAACAGCCTCGCCGGCGAGCCGTGCCGGGTGCACCCGGGTAACCTGCCCGCGCCCTACCAGGTGCGGTCGATGGCCGACGGCAGCGCGGTGCCGTTCACCCAGAACAGCGACGGCACACTCACCGTCACCCTCGCCAAGGGCGCCGATGCGCTGGTCACCACCCAGGGGGCGGCACCGGACCTCACCGTCGCCCCGGTGGGTAGCAGCACCAAGGCGTACTGGGGACTGCCGCCGGGCAGCGCCGGCCGGACCGTGGACCTGTCCGCTCTGTACACAGTGGACGGTGTATCGTCGGCTGCCGCGACGACGGACGGGAACTTCGACGGTTCCGGATACACCTACCCGGCCGAGGAGATGCCGTCGCCCGGACTGTTCGTCAACGGCGACGTCGCGTGGAAGTTCCCGGGCTACGCCGACGGGCAGCGCAACGCGGTCGTCCCGAGCGGCCAGACGCTGACGGTACCGTCCGGCACGTACCAGGCCCTGCACGTGCTGGGCGCCGGTGTGGGCGGCAACGCGAGCGGCACGCTGACGCTGCGGTACAGCGACGGCTCGTCCGGCACCGCCACGCTGGCGCTGAGCGACTGGGGCCGGGCGCCGGCCTTCGGCGAGCGGGTCGGCGTCTACACCAGCCACCGGCACGGGCCGCTGGGCGACGACCCGCTGCCCGTACGGATGTGGCACCAGCGGGTCGCGGTCGACGCGACCCGCACCCTCACGTCCGTCGTCCTGCCGAGCGCGTCGCACATGCGGATCGTCGCGCTCACGGTGGCCTGACCGCCCGCGGGAGAGGCACGCTGGTGGCCGGTGCGGAGGAGGCCGGTCATGATTCATCGCGATGCGTTCCGAGAGTACCTGCGGGGCTCGCTGTGGTTGCTGCCCACGTTGTCGGTCCTGGGCGCCCTGACGGTCGGCAGCCTGCTGTCCGTGGTGAACCTGGGCGCCGACTCGCCTTTCGCGTTCCAGGGCACGCCGGACGACGCCCGTGCCCTGTTGATCGGCATCAGCGGGACGATGGTCACGGTGATCGCGGTGCTGCTGGGCCTCACCGTGGTCGCGCTGCAGCTGTCGTCGACCCAGTTCTCGCCGCGCCTGCTGCGCAACTTCCTGCGCGACCGGCCCAACCAGGTCGTCCTCAGCGCGTTCGTGGCGACCTTCGCCTACAGCGCGGCCGGGCTCTACACGGTCGGGGTCTCCGGCGGCAACCGCACGACCGAGTACCCCCGGCTGGCCGTGACCGGGGCGATGGTGCTGCTGTTCGTCACCCTCGGGCTGCTCGTCTACTTCGCCGACCACCTCGCGCACTCGATCCAGATCGAGACCATCATGAGGGTGGTCGAGCGCAACGCCCTGGCGGTGATCCGCGAGGGACTGCTGGCGGGCGGCGCGGCCCCGGTACCCGTCGAGGACGGTGCCGTGCCCATCGCCGCCCCGCACTCCGGCTACGTCCAGGCGGTCCGGGTGGAGCGGCTGCTGGCGGCGGCGCGCCAGGACCAGGTACGGGTCCAGCTGCGTCCACGGGTGGGTGAGCACGTGGTGGCCGGTACGACGCTGGTGTGGGTATCTCCGGTGCGGGCCGGCGCACCGGTCCGGGCGGCACCCGCGGTGTTCCGGGTGCTCGACGGCGCGGTGCGGGTCGGCCGGGAGCGCACCTTCGAGCAGGACGCCGCGTTCGGCATCCGGCAGCTGGTCGACGTCGCGTGCAAGGCGATGTCCCCGGCGGTCAACGACCCGTACACCGCGGTCCAGGCCATCGACCGGTTGTCCGTGCTGTTCGTCGCGCTGTCCAGCCGTCCGCTGGGTTACCACTTGGCGGTGGATCCGAGTGGTGCGCAGGTGGTGGTGCCGGGGCGGCGCTTCGGCGACTACCTCGCCACCATGTGCGGTCTGGTCCGCCGGTACGGTGCCGGGGAGCCCATCGTCTCGGCGGCGTTGCTGCGGTTGCTGGCCAGCTGCGCGGCCGTCGAGGGGCCGGATCCGGATCGGATGGCGGTGATCGAGGGCCAGGCCCGCATCGTCGTCGAGGACGCCGAACGGGAGGTGAGACAGCCCGCGGACCTCGCCGTCGTGCATGCGGAGGCGGCGGCGGTACGGGCCGCCGTGGCCCGGCAAGCGCCGCGGGGCAGTGGGCCGGCGTCAGCGCTCCTCGGGGACTCCGAGGACGGCTAGGGCGGCCTGGGTCACGAATGACTTCTCGGCCGCCGTGAGCCGGGGGCGCTGGTGGTACGGCCGGTGCCCGCCGGCTTTCGCGGTGGGGTCGCTGGGCGCCAGTACCCCCGCGTGGATCACGCCCAGCGCGCACCGGCCACGCAGCACGGCGGCCGGGTCGTCGCCACCGCCGAGGGCGGCCTGCAGCGCCACCACCCGTTCGGGCAGCCGGTGCCGCCGCATCATGCCCTGTACCACGGCCGGGTCACCGAACAGCGCCCGCAACAGCGGAGCATGCCGGTCGAACCGGTCGACCAGGCGCGCCAGCAGGGGCGGGCTGATCGTCCCGGCACCGCGTACCTCGGCCACGAACGCGTCGATCGCCTCCACCAGTGGGCTGGTCAGGGCGAACAGCAGGTCGTCCTTTGACGCGAAGTGGTAGTAGAGCGAGCCCTTGGTCAGGTGCAGCCGCTCGACGATGTCCCGGACGGACGTGCTGGCGAACCCGCGTTCGACGAACAGGCGCAGCGCGGCGTCGAGGATGCGCTGCCGGGTCTGCTCGGCCGCGCTGCCGGCCGTCCGCGCCATCGTGGCGTTCCTCTCCCGCTGAAACGTGGTCGACCTGCGGTCTCAGGTCGGTATCAGGGATCGCCGGGTACGTTCCCCCTTGAACATACCGACCGTTCGATTAAAACGGGGGACTTCGATGGCCAGGATGGCGCGCTGGTGCTTCCGGCACAGGTACGTGGTCATGATCTTGTGGCTGGTCGGGGTCATCGGCCTCGGCGTGGTCAACTCCGTAGCCGGCACTGCGTACTCCAACGCGTTCAACCTGCCGGGCACCGAATCGACCCGCGCGCTGGAGCTGCTCAAGACGGCCTTTCCGCAGCAGGCCGGCGAGGCGGACACGATCGTCTGGCAGGTCGACTCCGGCTCCGTCCGGGACCCGGCCGTCCAGCAGCGGATCGGCGCGATGCTCGACAAGGTCGCGCGGAACCCGTCCGTCGCCGGGGTGGCCAGCCCTTACGTCCAAGGCGGCGGGACGCAGATCAGCCAGGACGGGCGTACCGGGTACGCCACGGTGACCTTCAAGGGCCGGGGCCGGGAGCTTCCCAAGAAGGACGTCCAGCAGGTGATCGACCTCGGCCAGGGCGCCCGTACCACCGGCCTGCGGGTGGAACTGGGCGGCCAGGCCATCCAGGCGGTGAACGGGGTGTCCACCTCGGCCTCCGAGTTCATCGGCGTGTTCGGCGCGGCGATCGTGCTGCTGATCGCGTTCGGCTCGTTGCTGTCCATGCTGCTGCCGCTGATCACCGCGATCGTCTCGCTGATCGCGGCGGTCATGACCATCGGGCTGGTGAGCCACGGGGTCACCACGGCCGATATCGCGCCGACCGTCGCCGCGCTCATCGGCCTCGGGGTCGCCATCGACTACGCGCTGTTCATCGTCACCCGGCACCGCAACGGCCTGAAGGCCGGCCTATCCCCCGAGGAGTCGGCGGTCCGCGCATTGAACACATCGGGCCGCGCGGTGATCTTCGCCGGCCTGACCGTGTGCATCGCCATGCTGGGCATGCTTGTCCTGCGGCTGTCGTTCCTCACCGGGGTCGGCGTCGCGGCCGCGGTGATGGTGGGGTTCAGCGTCCTCGCGGCGACCACGCTGCTGCCGGCGATGCTCGGGCTCCTGGGCAACCGGGTGCTCAGCCGGCGGGAGCGGCGGCGGCTGGCCGCGGAGGGACCGTACGACGTGCACGCGCAGGGCTTCTGGGCGCGCTGGGCGGGCTTCGTCGAGCGCCGCCCGGGTGCGCTGGCGCCCGTCGCGCTGATCGTCATGGTGGTCCTCGCCATCCCGGTGTTCTCCATCCGGCTGGGCAGCTCCGACCAGGGCAACGATCCGGCCGGAACGACCACGCGGAAGGCGTACGACATGCTTGTCGACGGCTTCGGGCCGGGCTTCAACGGCCCGCTGCAACTGGTCGGCGAGCTGCGGTCACCCGGGGACGCCCAGGCCCTGGCCGCTCTCGGACAGAGCGTCGGCCGGACGCCGGGGGTCGCCGCGGTCGTCCCGGTGCCCGTGCGGCCGGGGAGCACCGTCGGCCTCATCCAGGTGGTCCCGGCGACCGCGCCGCAGGACAAGCGGACCAGCGACCTGATCCAGACGCTGCGGCACGACGTCATCCCGGCCGCCGAACGGGGCAACACGCTGAGGGTGTACGTCGGCGGCCAGACCGCCATCTTCGACGACTTCGCGAGCGTGATCACCGGAAAGCTCCCGCTGTTCCTCGGGGTGATCGTCGGCCTGAGCTTCCTGCTGCTGCTCGTCGCCTTCCGTAGCCTGGTGGTACCGCTGACCGCGGCGTTCATGAACCTGCTCGCCGCGGGCGCCGCCTTCGGCGTGGTGGTCGCCTTCTTCCAGTGGGGCTGGGGCTCCGACGCCCTCGGCCTGGGCAAGGCCGGTCCCATCGAGGCGTTCCTCCCGGTGATGATGATCGCCATCCTGTTCGGGCTGTCCATGGACTACCAGGTGTTCCTGGTCAGCCGGATGCACGAGGAGTGGGTGCACACCCGCGACAACCGTCGGGCGGTGACCCTCGGGCAGGCGTCCACCGGCCGCGTGATCACGGCGGCGTCGACCATCATGGTCTGCGTCTTCCTGGCCTTCGTGTTCGGTGGTCAGCGGGCCGTCGCGGAGTTCGGCGTCGGCCTGGCGACCGCCGTGTTCATCGACGCTTTCGTGCTGCGCACCGTGCTGGTACCCGCGCTGATGCACATGATGGGTCGGGCGAACTGGTGGCTGCCGCGGTGGATCGACCGGTGGCTGCCGCACCTGGCCGTCGAGCCGGCCGACGAGCCGACCCTGGAGGTACCGCCCGCCCGCGAACCGGTCGGCGCCGGAGTCCGCTGACTAACGCCGCGGCGCGGGTCCGGAGGGCCGAATGGGCTGTCAGAGCTGGATGAGGTCGGTCGGGGTGGTGTTCAGCCGCTGGACTCCGCCGGGGGTACAGGCCACGATGTCCTCGATCCGGGCGCCGTGCTGTCCGGCGAGGTAGATGCCGGGTTCGACGGAGAAGGTCATGCCTTCGGCCAGCGGTTCGGTGTTGCCGGCGACGATGTACGGCGGCTCGTGGGTGTCCAGGCCGATGCCGTGGCCGGTGCGGTGCAGGAACGCCGCCCCGTACCCGGCGCCGGTGATCGGCGTGCGGGCGGCGGCGTCGACCGCCTCGGCGCTCACCCCCGGCGCGACGGCGGCGACCGCGGCCCGCTGGGCCTCCCACAGCACCTGGTAGTACTCCAGGAAGCCGGCCGGGGCGCGGCCGCCGGCCAGGTAGGTGCGGGTGCAGTCCGAGCAGTACCCCGACGGCATGGTGCCGCCGATGTCGACGACGACCGGGTCGCCGGGCTCGATGGTCCGGGTACCGGTGGCGTGGTGCGGGCTGGCCGCGTTCGGTCCGGCGGCCACGATGACGAAGTCGACCGTCGCGTGACCGACCTCGCGGATGGCGGTCGCGATGTTCGCGGCCACCTCGGTCTCGGTACGCCCCGGGCGCAGCCACCGGCCCATCCGCTGGTGGACCGCGTCGATCGCCGCGCCCGCCTCGGCCAGCGCGGCCACCTCGGCCGCCGTCTTGCGGGCCCGCAGCGGTCCGACGACCTCGCCGGCCGGGCGCCACCGGATCCGGGGAAGGGCCCTCTGTAGCGCCAGCAGATGGCTGGCCCACGCCCGCTCCCCGATCCCGACCGTCGCCTCCGCCGTGCCGAAGATCTCGGCCACCAGTGGGTACGGGTCCGCGCCGTCGGGGTAGTCCACGATCCGCACCCCGGCGTCCTCGGCCGGGCTGTCCTGGGCGGCGGGCCGCTCCAATCGGGGGACCACCAGGGTCGGCTCGCCGTCGACGGACAGCACCAGGCAGGTCAGCCTTTCCAGTTCCGGCGCGGCATATCCGGTCAGGTAACGGAGGTCGGCACCCGGCGGGACGACCAGTCCGCCCCAGCGCAGCCGGGTCGACGCCTGCCGCGCCAGGTCGAGCCGCGCGCGAAAGTCATGCACCGACCTACCGTAGCCTCCGGCGCGCTTCGCGGAAGAAGCGCTCGGCGGCCTCGTCGAGGGGGTACATCAGCTCGACGCGCAGCTCGTCGAGGGTCACCTCGGCGACCGGGTCGAACCGGGCGACCATCGCGATGGTGCGGACGACCCGGTCGCCGACGCGGAACCAGGGACACACGGTGAGCGCCGGTTCGGCCGGTGCGGGACGGGGGACACCGGCCAGGGCGCTCTCGGCGAGCGTGACGAGGCGGCGCAGCTCCTGGTCGAACGGCCAGCGGCGGAGGTGGTGGCGCAGCCGGTCCAGCCCGGCCCAGGCGACCTCCGGCCAGTTGACGATGGCCTGTGCGGCGGCCGGGTTGGCGAGCGAGTCGCGGACGAAGTTGCCGCCGACGACCTGGGGGCCGAACAGCCGCGAACAGGACGGGTTGGCGAGGATGACGTTCCAGTGGCGGTCGATGACCATCGCCGGGTACGGGTCGTGGGCGTCGAGCATGCGGTCGATGGCAGCCCGGTACGGCGCCAGGTCCGGGTCGTCGAGGGCGGCGTGCGGGTAGCTGCCGGGGAGGCCGGCGGCGTGCAGCAGTTCGTTGAACTCCCGCGCTCCCACGTCGAGCGCGTCGGCGAGGCGCAGCACCATCTGCCGGCTGGGCCGGGACCGGCCGGTCTCCAGGAAGGAGATGTGCCGCGCGGTCGAGCCGGCCTGCCCGGCGAGGCCGAGCTGGCTCAGGCCGCGGTGCCGGCGCCACTGCCGCAGCCGGACCCCGAACGGGCTGACCGGCGCCACCGGCTCGTCGCTCATGACCGGCAGTTTCTCTCAGACCGGCCGGGGAGGCGATTCCCACGCCGGGAATCGCCTCCCGGGCCGTGGCACGCGACGATGACGCACATGCCCGACCTGTCCACGGAGTTTGTCGTTTCGGCGCCCGCCGATGTCGTCTGGGAGGTCATCGGCCGGCGCTTCGACCGCATCGGCGAGTGGGCCACCGCGATTCCGGCCTCCACCGCCCTCCCACGCTCAGCCGGCCAGCAGATCCGTGGCGCCCCGGTCGCCGGCCGGGCCTGCACCACCGGGGTACGACTCGTGCCTCGGGTGACCGAGACGCTGGTCTTCTACGACGACGCCGACCGAACGCTGACCTACGAGGCCGGCGGCATGCCGGCGTTCGTGACGACCGCCCGCAGCACCTGGACGGTGACCCCACTTGACGAGCAGAGCTGTCGCGTCACGGTGCGGGCGCGCTTCGTCACGCGCGGCCTACTCGGTCGGCTCGGCCGGTGGGCGATCCTCGCCGAGGCGGCGCGCACCGGCAGGTACCTCGCCGACGATCTACGCCACTATGCCGAGACCGGCAGCCCGTCCCCGCGCAAACAGCGTCAATACGCGGCGGGTCCCCGGGTCAGGCGGTGGTTTGCGCGAAGGGGTCGGGGCCTGGATCACGCCCCGTCGCGGCGGCGGTGAGCCGAGCGAGGAAGTGCGGCCAGCCGACGGCGTGCCGGGTGGCCTCGTCGGGCGGCAGGTCGCGGTGCTCGACGGTGACGCGGGTGCCGTCCCGGGTCGCGGTCAGGGTGATCTCGACGGTGCTGCTGCCCGGTGGGAGCCGCTCGGAGCCGGCGTGTCCCCAGGAGATCAGCAGCCGGTGCGGCGGGTCGAGTTCGAGGTACCGCCCCCGTACCGGTACGCCGTTGATGTCGAGGTGGAACACGCCGCCGGGTACGGCGTCGAGGACGGCGTAGTCGCCCATCCACGACACGATCGCCTCGGGCCGGGTGAGGTAGGGGTACACGGCCTCGGGTGGGGCCGCGATGTCGACCGACGTCCGGAGCGGCGCGGCGGTCACCGGCCCGCCTCGCGGTCGGATTCCACCGCCCGTTTGAGCCGCTCCAGGCCGGCCGGCCACAGGTCGGCCAGGAATTCCTGCAGCGACGCCATGCCGTCCGGATCGACCAGGTAGAGCCGCCGCTGCCCAGCGCGGCGCACACCGACCAGCCCGGCCTCGCGCAGCACCTTGAGGTGCAGCGAGACGGCCTGCTGGGTGACGTCGAAGTGTTCGGCGATCTCGGTCACCGACCGGGGTTGGTCGCGGACCAGGCGCAGGATCGCCCGCCGGTGCGGCTCGGCGAGGGCCTTGAGGGCGGCGTCGATCGACATCCCCGACATCATGCCGCGGTTCAATCGGTTTTACAAGCGGACCCTTGCACAAGCAATCGCTTGTATATAGGCTCCGGTCTGCCGCGAAACAACGACCGTACGGAGACCGAGATGCCCTCGTTCCGCCACACCATCGACATCGCCGCCACCCCCGAGCAGGTCTGGCACGTCCTCGGCGACCTCACCTCGGTTGACCGGTGGATCCCCGGGGTGACCGCGGTGACCCGCACCGACACCGGCCGGATGTGCACCTTCGACGACGGACGCGTCCAGGACGAGCAGATCCTCGACTACTCGCCACAGACCCACTCCTACCGGTACGTCATCAACGGGGCGCCGCTGCCGGTCCGCGACAACACCGGCACGTTCAGCATCGAGGACGCCGACGGGCAGGCGCGGGTCGTCTGGGAGTCCAGCTTCGTCGCGCTCGACCCGGCCATGGCGGGCCAACTGGCCGAGATGTGGGAGCCGTACCTGCCGATGGTCCTGGCCAACCTCAAGCGGCTGGTGGAGAGCTCCTGACGCCCACGGGGTCGTCGAGAGCCGGTCAACCGCCACCGGTGAGGCCGCGGGTGCGTTCGAGGAGGCCGCGGTCGGCGGGGGGCGGTGGGGCGCCGTGCGCGCGGCGCATCGCGTCGGCGCTGCCGAGCAGTTCCCGCGCCTCGTCGGGAGAGGTGCGCGCGCGTACCGCCGCGAGGCGCTCCAGGACGCGGGCCACCTCGGGCGGGCCGCTGGCGCGGGGAAGCGCCTCCCGGTACAGCGACTCGGCCCCACGGTCGTCGCCGGTCGCCACCGCGATGTCGCCGAGCCTGGTCAGCGCGAGCCCGACGGTCGGTTCGTGGGACACCTCGCGGCTGATCGCCAGACCTTCGGTCGCGGCCGCCCGGGCGGCCGCGTACTCGCCGAGCCCGCACTCCGCCTCGGCCAGCAGGACCAGGCCGAACGCCAGCCGGTGCTGCTCGCCGTGGGCGCGCAGGGTGGCGACCGCGCGGCGCAGGTCGACCCGGGCCTCCGCGTACCGGCCCAGGTCGTTGGCCACCGCGCCCAGGTTCATCAGGGTCACCGCGATGCCGTGCTCGTCGCCCAGGCGGTGCTTCACCTCCAGGCTCTCCCGGTAGTACCGGCGGGCCAGCTCGTGGTCCGCCCGGTCGTGCGCGAGGGTGCCGAGGTTGTTCAGCGCGATGGTGACGCCCCGCGGGTAGTCCGCCGAGCGGGCGAGGTCGAGGCAGGTCCGGTACGCCGCCTGCGCGGGGTCGTAGCTGCCGAGCGCCTTGTGGGCGTTGCCCAGCAAGGTGAGGGCGGCACACCGGCCCGGTACGTCGGCGAGCTTCTCGAACAGCTCGGCCGCCTGCTGGGCGAAGGCGATCGCCACCTGGTGGTCGCCGGTCTCGTTGGCGCCCATGCCGGCTCCGCGCAGTGCCGCCGCCCGGGTGGCCGGGTCCGCCGCGGCGTCCGCGATCGCGGACAGTATCCGGTACAGCTCGCCGAAGCGGCTGCGCATCAGGCAGTACCGGCTGAACGCCTCGACCGCAGCTCCGTCGAGGAGGCCCGGCTCGTGCCCGACCGCCCAGCCCAGGCCGGCGCGCACGTTGTCCAGTTCGGCGTCGACCCCGTCGAGGTCCTGGCGGAGGAGGTCGAGCACGGTCGCCGCGTGCGCGCTCCGGATCCCGGTCGCGGTACCGGAGTCGGCCGGCATGCCGGCGGCCACCTCGCGGATCGTGTCGAGCATCGTGATCCGCGGGGTACCGGCGCGCTCCTCGATGGTGACGAGGCTGGTGGCCGCGAGCACGGAAACCGAGCGGTCCAGCGCGGCGGGGTCCAGGCCGGCCCGGTCGAGTACCGCGCGGGCCAGGGCCGGCGCGGCACCACCCGCGAAGACGGCGAGTACCGTCAGCATCCGCCGCGGCTCGGCACCCAGCCGCTCGACGCTCCACGCGACGGTGGACTGCAGGGTGTGCTGCCGGTCGGGTACGTCGATGGCCTCGGCGCGCAGGATGGACAGCTGCCCGTCGAGCTGCGCCGTCAGGTCGGCCGGGTCGAGCGTGCGCAGCTGGGCGGCGGCCAGCTCGATGGCCAGCGGGAGCCCGTCCAGGCGCCGGCACAGCCGCGCCAGTACCGCTGCGTTCGCGCCGGCCAGCACGAACCCGGGCCGGACCGCGCGCGCCCGCTCGACCAGCAGGGTCATGGCCGGGACCGTGCCCAGCGCGGCGACGTCGCGCTCGCTCTCGGCCGGCACCGGCAGCGGGGACAGCGGCCACAGGTGTTCACCGCGCAGCCGCAGCGGGGCCCGGCTGGTGACCAGCAGCCGCAGTCGCGGGCAGCGGCCGAGCAGCCCGGCCAGGCCCAGGGCGGCCTCGGCGACGTGCTCGAAGCTGTCGAGAACCAGCAGCCACGGCCGGTCCCCGACGAGCAGCGCGACCGCCTGTACCGGGTCGGCGGCCGCGGAGGCGCAGCCGAGCGCGGCGGCCAGGGCACCGGGCACGTCGTCGGGGGTACCGAGCGGGCTGAGGTCCAGGCCGTCGACCCGCTCGAACCCGGCGGCGACCCGCCAGGCCACCTCCGTGGCCAGCCGGGTCTTGCCCACCCCGCCCGGCCCGGTGACGGTGACCAGGCGGGTCGCCGATCCGCGCAGCAACCGGCCCACGGCCGTGACGTCGGCCTCCCGCCCGATGATCGAACTGGTCGGCGCCGGCAGCCCGACCTGCGGCGCGCGCCTGCGGAGGGTGGACGCCTTCGCCTGTTCGGCAACCTCCTCGAACGACGCCCGCTCCCAGCCGGTGATGCCGAGCCCGTCGGCGAGAGCCTTGACGGTCTGGCGGTGTGGCCGCCGGGTGATCCCGCGCTCCAGGTCGCTGATCGCCCGTACGCTGACCGCCGCGCTCTCGGCCAGTTCCTCCTGGGACATTCCGCGGGCAGTGCGCAGCTCGATCAACAGATCGGCGAAGGCCACCCCGGTCTCCCCCCGGCAAGGGAAAGCGAACGGGGCTTACCATACCCCGCCGGGGATCGACCGACTTCAGGCCGCGGCCGTACCGCACTCCGCGCAGAACAGGGCGGTCGGGCCGAGTGCGGTGCCGCAGTTGCCGCAGAACTTGCGCGCCGCTCCCGGGGCCGCGGTGAGGGCGGTACCGCAGTGCTGGCAGAACTTCCCGCCGCCGGTCTCTCCCTGGCAGGCCGGGCAGCGGGCCACGCCCGGGTCGCGGTAGTTCACGTCCTTCGTCCAGTCAACCTCCTGGATCTTCTGGTTGAGCTGGTTGATCTGGGCCGACGCCTGCATGCCGGCGATCTCCTGGTCCAGCTTCGGCGCGCAGGTGGTACACAGGCCGCGCTCGCCGTTCCAGCAGATCGGCTCGCACACCCATTGGCCGCACCGGTGGCACTGCTCGAAGTGCGCGGCCATCTCGTCGACGGCCTTGGCCAGCGCCCTGTCCCGGGTGCGGCCGCGGGTACCGTCGCGTAGCCACTCGGCGTCCCAGCCGAACTGTGACGCCTTCGCACCGACCTCGCCGCCGACCAGGTCACCGCCGAGCTTGAGCAGCCGGCCGCCGAACCCGGTGACCGAGTGCTGGAACGAGGACGCGTACCCGTTGCCGCAGCGCATGCAGTAGAACTCGAACTGGTACCCCTCGCGGGTCGAGCGGTCGCTGTAGTTGTTGGTGAAGGGCACCATCGTCGCCATCGTGCCGGCCCGCTCCTTAGCCATCCCGGAATGGATCCGAATTGAAGCACCGCCGGGCCGGGCCGGACAATGCCGCACGGCCACATCCGCGGATTCCGCCGGTGTTTCCGCCGGTGTTTCCGCCGGTTACGCCTGGGCCGGTACCGGGGTCCCTCCGTACGGTCGACAACCGGACGTCGAGGGGGGACCGATGCGGACGCGTCGCGTGCTTGTCGCGGTACTGGTGATCGCGCTCACCGGGGGGGTGGGCGCGTGCACGTCAGGCCGGCACGGAAGCGCCGGGCCTGCCGCGCCGGCCGGTCCGTCGGCGTGGGATCTGACGCAGCGACGGGTCGGTCCCGACGGGCAGGTCGACCTGGCCACCGCGCTGTCGGCGTTCGCCCTGGCGATCGGTCCGGTACCGGGTGGGACGCCGGTACCGGGGCCGGCCGCGGCGATCCCGTCCGGCACCATCGCGGTGAGGTGGATCCTCGGCCACTGGACGGAGTTGAGCGCGGAGCAGCGGGCGGCGGTACTCGCCGGCCTGGGCGCGTCGGCCGCCACGACCGCGCCGGCCGGGCTGGTCCTGCGGGCTCCCTCGCGCGGCCCCGCGGCGTCCGCCAACCCGAACCTCGCCTGCCTGCCCGCCGACTCGGCCGGCGCGGAACCCTACCGCGCCCAGGTGGCCGGCATCGAGTCCGAACTGGCGACCCGTCTCGGCCCGCCGTTCCCGTTCCCGAAGACCGTGGTCCTGTCGGTGAACACGCGCGACCTCGAAGGAACGTCGCTGATGTACACCTGGCCCTGCGGGAAGACCGCCAAGGGCACGTACACCGGCTGCACCATCCACGTCAACCCGAGGACGGTGAACGGTGGCTTCACCGACACCGAGGTGCACAGCTTCCTCGTCCACGAGATGACCCACTGCTACCTGAACGGCCGGTTCGGGACGGCGTACGACGCGATGCCGCAGTGGTACGTCGAGGGCGCGCCGACCTGGGTGATGGCCGCGCTGGGTACGAGCAGCTTCCGGCTCGGCGGCATCTGGAAGGACTACCTCGACACCCAGGAGTGGGAGCTGTACCGGCGCACCTACAGCGGGCTGGGCTTCTTCGTCCACCTCGCGGAGACCGGTACCGACGCGTGGAAGGCGATCGGCGCGATCGGCGCGGCGATGCAGCCCCTCGCCGCCAACGGCCCGATCGCGGAGACCCGGGCCGGCTGGAGCGCGGCCGGGGTGACACCGGCGTTCCTCGACTCCTGGGGCGGCGGCTTCGTGCAGGGCCGGTACCCGGGCCCCGCGTGGACCTCGACAGGGCCGAACCTGCCCCGGTACCAGCCGGCCCTACCGAGTGCGCGGCTGCGGGACGGGACCCCGCTGACGTTGACCGCCAAGGAGTTCGGCGCGACCGGCCAGCAGCTCGACGTCGACGCGCAGGTCGTCACCGTCGCGCCGGGTGCCGGTACCACCGGGCGGATGACGCTCGGCGGCGGCCGGGACGCCGTTCTCGGCGCCGGCGGCCCGTACTGCACGGTGGCCGGCTGCGCCTGCCCGGCCGGCAGCCCGGGCGAGGGTACCCATTTCGACGCGATGACCAGCGGCCAGCAGTACGTCGGGCTGACCGGCGGCCCCAAGGCCGGCACCGTGACCCTGGTCGGGCAGAGCCTGGCCGACTTCTGCCGCAAGCCGTCCCGCCCGTGTCTGGTCGGCCAGTGGCGGACGACCAGCCTCGAAGCCCACACCGCGCAGCTCGAGGAGCAGGGCGGCGCCGGGGTCCGGCTGCAGATCGACCCGCAGGGGCACCTGACCCTGACGTTCGACGGCATGGCCCCGGTCACGTTCACCTTCCAGACCGGCTCCACCCACGTCGCCGGTAATTTCACCTACGGCGGCACGATCACCGAGACCCTGGTGCTGCCACCCGCATCGGTGACGTCCGGCGACTCGCTCGGGGTCAAGAACCCGAACGTGGGGGCGCTCACCGCCACGGTCCACGTCACCAGCCCGTTCGCCACCACCGTCGGCCCGCTCAACGTGAGCCAGCTCGCCGGCCAGCTCGGCGGTGCGGGCGGCGCGGTGGACGGCAAGCCGATCGTGTCCGGCAGCTGGCGGTGTACCGGCGACACGCTGGTCACCACCACGACGGGTGGCAACTTCAGCGGCTCGTGGACGCTGACCCGCACCGGTTGAGCCGGCTGGCGCTCGCTACGCTCGTCAAGATCTTCCATCGGTGAGGACGAGCCGGGCCAGCTCGGTACGCGAGGCCACGCCGAGCTTGGGGAAGACCTTGTAGAGGTGGTACTCCACGGTCCGCGGACTGAGGAACAGCTGGGCGGCGATCTCGCGGTTGGACGCTCCGCCGCTGACCAGCTTGGCGATCTGCAACTCCTGGGGCGTCAGCCCGGCGAGGCCGTCCGGTTCCGCCGTGGCCGGCGCCTCGCCGAGCGCGCGCAGCTCACGCCGGGCGCGCTCGGCCCAGGCCCGGGCCCCGAGCGCGTCGAGGGACGTGAGGGCGGAGCGGAGCGCGTCCCGGGCCTCGGTCCGGCGCCTGGCGCGGCGCAGCGCCTCGCCGAGCAGCAGTTCGGTACGGGCCCGCTCGAACCGCTCCTCGCTCAGGTCGTACAGGCGCAGCGCCTCCCGCAGGTGCTTGACCGCCTTCAGCGGCTCGGCCAGCAGGCCCCGGCAGCGCGCCAGCCAGGCGCCGGACGACGGCGCCGGTGAGTTGGCGACGAGCAGCTCCAATCCGGCGATGGCCTGGTCCGCTGTCTCGGTGTCGCCACCGCGCACCGCCGCCTCGACCAGGTCCGGCGTGGCGTACAGCGAGATCAGGAAGTGACCGGCACCCGGGCCGGCCTGCATCAGCGCGCGGAGCCGGGCCAGCGCCTCCTCCGGTCGCCCGGCGCCCAGGTCGAGCGCTGCCAGGCCCCAGGTGGTCCGCGCGACGGCCAGCCCGAACCCGCGCGGGATACCGAGCGCGAGCGCGTCTTCCGCGTACCCCCGGCACTGGTCCTCGTCGCCCCGCAGCGCCGTCACGACGGCGAGCGCGGCCAGGTTGAGGCACTCGGCGGTCTCCTGCCTGGTCTCCCGGGCCAGCCGCAGGCCCTCGTCGGCCGCCGCACCGGCCTCGGGGAACCGGCCCCGGACCGTCTCGGCGACCGACACGCCGTGCAGAGCCAGCGGCAGGTCGTCCAGCGCGCCGATGGCCCGGGCCCGCCGCGCGGCCGCCTCGAACAGGTCGACGCTCCGCGCGACGTCCCCCTGGTAAGTGGCCGCGTAGGCGGCCCACATCAGCCAGCGTGGGCTGGTCTGGCCGGCGCGGTCGGCCAGCGTGTCACGCAGCCGTACACCGCCGCCCTGCACGTCGCCGGACAGGATGTCGGCGATGCCGATCAGCCACTCGCGCACGATCCGGGACGGCTCCGTCTGAGGGGCGGTCCGGCGGGCGCGCTCGGCGACGCCGGCGACGGCCGGCATGGCGCCGGCGTACCCGGCCGCCTCGGCGGCACCGTAGAGCATCTCCAGCGCCGCCCCCGGATCGGTACCGGCGACGAGATCGGCGCCGTCGCACAGGGTACCGACCGATTCGCTGAGCATCCCGGCGCGGAGCTGGACCTGGCCGCGCAGCGCGGCCACCCGGCCGAGCACCGCCGGGTCGCCGGCCGCCACCTGCCCGGCCCGCGCGGCGCAGGCCAGCGC
>JBKPCQ010000279.1:0-3841 GCA_046727455.1 Actinomycetota bacterium
GCGGCCGAGGGCGGCCACGCCGAGCGGGGTCACCGCCCGTGGCTCGGCCTCGGGGCGCAGCCCGACCGCGTCGGCGAGTGCGGCGGCCCGCTCCACGTGCTCGGCGATGAAGGCGTCCGCGGTCTCGGCCGACGCCGCGAACTCCGGACCGGCCGCCGCCCACCGGGCCAGGCGGGCGTGCCGGTCCGCCAGATCCGCCTTGCCGATTCCGGCGTACGCCGCCTCGCGCAGCAGCGGCGTCGCAAAGGCGTACCCGCCCCGGATGCGGTGCAGCATGCGCCGCTGGAGCAGCTCCTCCAGGGCGCGTTCGAGATCGAGCGCGGCCACCGCCGGCGGGCGGCCGTCCCGGTCGCGCAGCGCCGCGAGCGCATCGGCCGGTACCGTGTCGCCGATCACGGCGGCCGCCCGCAGCACGGAGCGCGCCTCCGCCGGCAGCGCGTCGATACGCGCGGCGAGCACCGCGGCGAGGTCCCGCGACAGCAGCCGGCCGTCCAGGGATCCCGGCGTCAGGGTCCAGGCGCCGCGCGCCCCGGCCACCAGCGCGCCCCGCTCCATGAGCAGGGTCACCAGCTCGGCCAGGTAGAACGGGTTGCCCTGGGCGGTGGCCAGGAGCTGGTCCTCGGGCTGCTGGGGCAGCCGGCCGCCGCCGAGGTACGCGCCGAGCAGCCGGGCCGCGTCGGCACCCCGCAGCGCGGGCAGCGCGGTGACCTCAGCGTCGGCGATCCGGGTCAGTACCCCGGCTGTACGCACCAGCTCGGGCCGGCCGAACAGCAGTACCAGCACCGGGCCGGACAGCCGCGACAGCGTGGCCCCGAGCGCGTCCATCGTCTCCGGGGTGGCGTCGTGCAGATCGTCGACCATGAGTACGACCGGCGCCTCCGCGGCCAGGCCGGTGAACAACCTCGCGACCGCGGCCGGGATCGCCTCCAGATCCAGCTGCTCGGGCTCCTCGCCGGCCAGTGCGGGCCCGCTCGTGCCGCCCGGCCGCTCCAGCGCACCACCGCGCTCCCCGTACCCGAGCAGGGTCATGAGCATGTCGATGTCGGGCCGGGGTACCTCCGGCTGCAGCCGTCCGGCGAGCCGCCGCAGCCGCTCCTCCACGAACGAGCGCTCGGCGTGCGACGCGCGCCCCGTCACGTGTGCCGGCCGGGCGGCGGACAGGTCGTCGGGCAACCCGATCGCGATGCGTACCAGATCCGCCAGCGGTGCCAACCGGCGCGGATCCCCGAACGCCGCGCAGCGGACCGGGAACACCCGTGGCTGGCGCGGCCCGACGTCGTACCGGGCGACGAAGCGCTCGATCTCGGCCGCGAGCCGGGTCTTGCCCAGCCCGGCCTCGCCGGTCACGACCAGTACCCGCGGTTCGCCCCGGTCGACCACCTCGGCGAGCCGGCTGGCCACCCGCGCCAGCTCGGTCTCCCGCCCGACGAACGGCGCCTCGTCGCCGAGCCCCGACCGGGTACCGGGGGCGTCGAGCAGCCCGAGCAGCTCGTAGGCCTCGACCGGTTCCCGCTTGCCCTTCAGGCGCAGCGGTCGCAGATGCCGCCACGAGGCGAGATGCCGGGTCGCCACGCTCGTGCGCTCGCCCGCGTACACGCCGCCGATCGCGGCCGCGTCGGCCAGCCGGGCCGCGGTGTTCACCGTGTCGCCGATGACCGTGTACTCCAGCGCCGCCTGTACCCCGGCCACCACCTCGCCGGTATTCAGGCCGACCCGCAGCCCGAGCGGCGCCCCGCCGCCCCGCTCGTCGTCGAGAACCCGGCGCACCGCCCGCTGCATCGACAGCGCCGCCCGCACCGCCCGCTCGGCGTCGTCCTCGTGCGCGACCGGTGCCCCGAACACCGCCATGATGCCGTCGCCGGTGAGCTTGTCGACGTGCCCGCCGAAGGTCTTGACCGCACCCGCGAGCGCGGCCATCACCCGGTCGATCACCGCGCCGACCCGCTCCGGGTCGAGGTCCTCGGCCCAGGCGGTGAAGTCGGAAAGGTCCCCGAACAGCACGGTCACGACGCGCCGCTCGGTCGCGGGCAGTAGCGCGGCTGCCGGAAGGGCGGCGCCGCAGTTGTGGCAGAACCGGGCGCCAGGTACGGCGACGGTCCCGCACACCGGGCACGTCATCGGGGGCCTTGGAATGTGAGACGGGTCACGGTGTGTCCCAACGCACACCCGGGTCGGAAGATTCCAGGTACGCCAACTGGGCCCGCACGCTCATTTCGGCGGCGGGCCACAGCGACCGGTCCACATCGGCGTAGACGATCTCGACAACCTCGCGCGGGGTGCGGGCGCCCCGCGCGAGCGCACCCCGGACCTCGGCCAGCCGGGCCCGCCGGTGCCCCAGGTAGGCGTGCGCCGCCGCGCCGCAGTCGGCCAGGGCCGGACCATGACCCGGGAGTACCGGCACCGGCCCGAGCCCTGCCAACCGCTCCAGGCTGGCCAGGTAGTGGGCGAGCGAGCCGTCGAGCATGGTGGTGCCGCGGCCCAGGATCGTGTCGCCGGTCAGCACCGCCCGCTCCCCCTCCGCCTCAACTCGGAAGCACACCGAGTCGTCGGTATGCCCGGGTGTGGCGATCAGGGCGAGGTCCAGCCCGTCGAGGGAGCGGCGCTCCTCGACCCGGTCCCAGACCGGTACCCGGGGCTCGCCGAGCAGCTCCAGCAGGTGGGGCAGGCCGTCGACGTGGTCGGGATGGCTGTGCGTGACGAGGATCAGGCTCGGACGGTAGCCGGCCAGCTTCGTCAGGTGCTCCTCGTCGGCCGGGCCGGGATCGACGATCACGGTACTGCCGCCCGGCGCGGCCAGGACCCAGGAGTTCGTCCCGTCGAGGGTCATCGGTCCGGGGTTCCCGGCGCGGACCAGCGTGATCCAGGCCGGCAGCTCCTCCGCCGGCGCCACCACCACGGGCCCCGTCATGCGCCACTCCGATCGCTGGGAACTGCTAGGAGACCTCGACGACGACCTCGACCTCGACGGGCGCGCCCAGCGGCAGCTCGGCCACCCCGACCGCGCTGCGCGCATGCCGGCCGGCCTCGCCGAAGAGCGCACCGAACAGGTCCGAGGCTCCGTTCAGTACCCCCGGCTGCCCGATGAACCCCTCCGCGGACGCGACGAACCCGGTCACCTTGACCACCTTGACCACATTGTCCAACCCGACGAGCGCGTCGATCGCGGCGAGCGCGTTCAGCGCGCAGCGGGCCGCCAGCTCGCGGGCGTCCTCCGGGGAGACCTCGGCGCCGACCTTGCCGGTGGTCTGCAGCTCGCCGTCGACCAGCGGAAGCTGGCCGGAGACGTACACGTGCTGCCCCGACCGGACGGCGGGGACGTAGGCGCCCAGCGGCGCGACCGGCTTCGGCAGCTCCAGCCCCAGCTCGGCGAGCCGGGCGGCCGGCCCGGTCACGGCCGGCCCTTCGGGCGTTTGAGGTAGGCGACCAACTGCTCGGGATTGGGACCGGGGATCACCGCGACCAGCTCCCAGCCGTCCTCGCCCCAGTTGTCGAGGATCTGCTTGGTCGCGTGGACCAGCAGCGGCACGGTGGCGTACTCCCAGCGGGTTGGCTGACTCGGCTGCATGCCGGCACCCTAGCGCGCCCCACCGACAGCCCGGTCAAGGACTACCCTGGCGTACGCCGGCACTCGCTGACAGGGGAACGATGACGCAACCACCGGGGGCGCAGCCTCCACCCGCAGACGCCGGCAATCCCTGGCAGACGCCACCCGGCGGCGGATCGCCCCACCCGCCGCACCAGCCCCCGACGCCGCCGCACCAGCCCCCGCCCAGCTACGAGCCGCCCACGTACCAGCCGGCGCCGCAACCCCCGTACCACCCCGCGCCGCCGACCTACGAGC
>JBKPCQ010000280.1:0-13080 GCA_046727455.1 Actinomycetota bacterium
GCCGAGGCCTCCTCGGCGGGAGCGGCCGGGCTCGTCGGCGCCTCGGGCGCCACGAACAGGACGGTCGCCGCCGCAGACGCCCGGCGGCGGGTGGCAGCGGGCGCCGGCGGCTCCTCGGCCGCCGGGGGCGGTTCCTCCGCCGCGGGGGTCGCGGCTTTCCTGCGGCGGGTACGCGGCGCCGGGGCTTCTGCCGGCTCTGCGGATGACTCGCCGGTTTCAGTGGCTTCTGCCGGCTTTCGTCTGGTACGGCTGCGGCGTGCGGGCGCCGCTTCGCCGGTACCCGCCTCGGCGGGCGAAGTCCCGGCGTCCGCCGAGGCGGTCCGGGCTCCGGCGTCGGCCGACGCCGCCGGGGCTTCGGTATCCCCCGACGCGGTCCGGGCTTCGGTGTCCGCGGTGCGGCGCCGGGTGGTGCGGGTGCGGCGGGTCGGTGTGGTGGGGACGTTGTCGTCGGTCGGCGCCGCGCCGTTCCGATCCTCCCCCGTTGGCTCGGTCTCGAGCATCCGGACGTTCTCCAGTTCTGGCTCCCCGGGCGCGTAGAACGCTGCCACGCGGGGATGCCCATGCTTGTACGTGCCACACCCGGGGGTGCGGCGCGTCGTTCTCGTCGCCGGTACCGCGCGGGTTGCGGCGCGGTGCCGAAGTCTGCCAGCCCCACCTACCCCGGCGGGGCTCCGGTGACGGCCCCGGTCCGATCCGGCAGAAGGGGATCGGTGATCTCCCCCCGCGGGGTCAGCGAACCCTGAGCCAGCCGGGTCGCCCGAGGGGGTACCGGCGGCTCCAGGCCGACCACCACGCGCAGGCCGGACAGGACGTCATCGGGTCGTACGGACGGGATGACCTGCCGTATGACTAGGTCGAGTATCGCACACGGCAGGTCGCTGACCCCGGAGGGTGGCTCCGCCACCTCGATCCGGACCACCGGCCCCCGCGCGTCAAAGGTCCGCCAGCCCTGCTTGGTGAGCCGCTGGACGGGTACCTCGGCGGCCGCCTGGAACGCGACCGCCGCGTGTCGGAGATCCTCCGGCGACACCCCGGCCAGCTCGATCCGCCACAGCGAGGCGTCGATCCGGTCGGCCAGGCTGCCCGACCCCGCCTCGACCGCCTCCAGCACGTCCAGCCCCGGCGACAGGGCGGTGTCCAGGGACCGCGCCACCCCGTCCGGGTCGACCCGTGCCCGCAGGCCGATCTCCAGATACTCGGCCTCGCTCGCCACGCCGGTCGGCGCGGCGCTGGCGTAGGAGACCTTCGGGTGCGGGGTGAAGCCCTGCGAGTACGCGATCGGTACCCCGGCCCGGTGGATCGCCCGCTCGAACGCCCGCGCGAAGTCCCGGTGGGAGGTGAAGCGCAGCGGCCCCCGCTTGGCGTACCGGATCCGGATCCGCTGGACCACCGGATCCTGACGGGACGTCGGCTGGGTGCGCGCCACTACCGCCCGACCGGGGTGAGAGGCAGCAGCTTCCGGCCGGTCGGGCCGATCTGGATCTCGGTGTCCATGCTCGGGCAGACCCCGCAGTCGAAGCACGGCGTCCAGCGGCAGTCGTCCTGCTCGTACCCGCTCAGCGCGTCCTGCCAGTCCGACCAGAGCCAGTCCTTGTCCAGCCCGGAGTCCAGATGGTCCCAGGGCAGCACCTCGGTCTGGCCGCGCTCCCGGGTGGTGTACCAGTCCAGGTCCACGCCGACGTCGGCGCACGCCTGGGTCCACCGGGCGAAGGAGAAGTGCTCCGACCAGCCGTCGAAGCGCCCGCCCAGCTCCCACACCCGGCGGATCACCGCGCCGACCCGGCGGTCACCCCGCGACAGCAAGCCTTCGATGAGCGAGGGCTGCCCGTCGTGGTACCGCAGGCCGACGGCACGACCGAGGGACCTTTCCGAGTTGATCGCTTGTCGCAGCAGCTTCAGGCGGTGGTCGATGGTCTCCGGCGAGGCCATCGCGGCCCACTGGAACGGCGTGTGGGGCTTGGGCACGAAGCCGCCGATCGACACCGTGCAGCGGATGTCCCGGGAGCCGGTCGCGGCCCGGCCGGCCTTGATGACCTCGTGCGCGAGCCGGGCGATCTGCACCACGTCGTCATCGGTCTCGGTGGGCAGGCCGCACATGAAGTACAGCTTCACCTGCCGCCAGCCGGTGGAATACGCGGTCACGACGGTACGGATCAGGTCCTCCTCGGAGACCATCTTGTTGATCACACGCCGGATCCGCTCGGAGCCGCCCTCGGGCGCGAAGGTCAGGCCGGTGCGCCGGCCGTTGCGGGACAGCTCCTCGGCCAGCGTGATGTTGAACGCGTCGACGCGGGTCGACGGGAGCGAGAGCGAGACGTTCGTCCCCTCGTACCGGTCGGCCAGGCCCGAGCAGATGTCGCCGATCTCGGAGTGGTCCGCGCTGGACAGCGAGAGCAGCCCGACCTCGGTGAACCCGGAGAACTCCAGCCCGTCGGCCACCATCCGGCCGATCGTCGTGATCGACCGCTCCCGTACCGGCCGGGTGATCATTCCGGCCTGGCAGAACCGGCAGCCCCGGGTGCACCCGCGGAAGATCTCCACCGCATACCGCTCGTGAACCGTCTCCGCCAGGGGTACCAGGGGTTTCTTCGGGTACGGCCAGGCGTCGAGGTCCATGGTGGTGCGCTTGCGGACCCGGAACGGTACGTCCGGCCGGTTCGGTACCACCCGGTGGATCCGCCCGTCGGGCAGGTAGTCGACGTCGTAGAAGCGTGGGACGTACACGCTCTCCGTCCTCGCGAGCCGCAGCAGCAGCCCGTCCCGGCCGCCCGGCTCGCCCGAAGCCTTCCAGTCCCGGACGATCGCGGTGATCTCCAGTACCGCCTCCTCCCCGTCGCCGAGCACGGCGGCGTCGAGGAAGTCCGCGATCGGCTCCGGGTTGAACGCGGCGTGCCCACCCGCGATCACGACCGGGTCGTCGCCGGTCCGGTCGCGGCTTTCCAGGGGAATCCCGGCCAGGTCTAGCGCGGTGAGCAGGTTCGTGTACCCCAGCTCGGTGGCGAACGACACGCCGAGCAGGTCGAACGCCCGGACCGGCCGGTGCGCCTCGACGGTGAACTGCGGGACGCCGTGCGCCCGCATCAGCTTCTCCAGGTCGGGCCAGACCGCGTAGGTGCGCTCGGCGAGCACGTCGGGGCGCTCGTTGAGGACCTCGTAGAGGATCTGGACGCCCTGGTTGGGCAGGCCGACCTCGTACGCGTCGGGGTACATCAGCGCCCACCGGACGGCCGCCGCGTCCCAGTCCTTGACCACCGCGCCCAGCTCGCCGCCGACGTACTGGATCGGCTTGCCGACCAGCGGCAGCAGCGGCTCCAGCCGGGGCCACACGCTCTGCATGAGGACCCAGCCTACCCGGATTGCCCCGTCCGCTCCCGCTCGCGGAGTAACTGCTGTCAGGCCGTCCTGGCGCCGGGCGGTCGTGGCGGCATTGCCAGCCCACCCCGCTTCATCGCCACCCCGCCCCAGACATGTACGTCGTGATCGGCCAGCTCGGGGTCGGTCGGGTCCGGTCGCCAGCGGTGCACCAGGGTTACCCCGGGCTCCACGAGTTCCAGGCCGGTGAGCAGTGCCTCGGCCCCGGCCTTCGTGCGCAGGGTCACCGACAGCCCGTGTTCCTGGGCCACGGTCTGCGCGACCTCGGCCCGTTCCGGGTCCGAGTCACCCGTCACTACCGACACCGCCAGAGCGCTGCCCGGAGATAGTGGCGCCATGAGCTGGTCGAGGATGTGCCGGACCTCAGCGTCGTTCGGGAACAAGTGCAATATGGCGATGAGGGTCACCGCCACCGGCTGCGAGAAGTCCAGCGTCCGCTGGGCTTGGGCCAGGATGGTGGCCGGGTCATGCACGTCGGCGTCGATGTAGGCGGTACTGCCCTCGGGCGTGCTGGTGAGCAGGGCTCGGGCGATCCGAGCAGCGCGCTGCCCTCCTCGTCTTGCCTGACAACATTCCGGCCCACACCGCCTACCTTGCGTGGGGTTGGTACCAGATTGGCGAGCTGCAGCCGCTCCCGGACGCGCCCCTGTATGAGGCCATGCTGCTCGATCTGGCTAGCTGAGCGAGCCTTAAGCCTCCGGTACCGGGTGAAGATCGCGAAATCACGCCAGCCGACCCCGGCGATGTATCGGGAAGCCGACTGAGACCTCCTGCCCGTGGAGCCGTGACAAGCCAAGGGGGCTCGGGAATGCCGGACGTACAGACCACCACGCTGACCGTGGACGCCGACCGGGAACCGGCGCTACCGGCGGGATCGTTCCGACCGGGCGTCGTCGTCGACCAGGGCCTGGTGCTGCCGGCGCCGGCCGGCCGGATCACCGTCACCGGGGTGGAGCTGACCCAGTCGACCCAGTACGCCGGGATGGACGGCACACGGTGGGGCGCGCCGGGTGCGGTACCGCTGGTCGCGCGCAAGACCACGCTGGTCCGCGCGTTCTGCGCGGTGGACGAGCAGCTCGTGCGGGCCGGTAAGGCGGTGCCGCCCCGCGACGGGGAGCGGATCACCGCCGGGCTGCGGGTGCGCCGCAACGGTACCGGGATCTACCGGACCGGCCCGACCAACCCGGCCGGCGTCCTGCTGGGATACCCCGGGGAGCTGGACCGCGAGCTGTTCGACCACGAGGAGATCTACTGGACGACCGTCGGCGACGGGCTGTCCGAGCAGTTCATGCAGGTGCGCTCGATCCCACCGCTGGAGTTCGTGATCCCCGGCTGGCACTGCCCCGCCGGTACCGTCCAGCTGGTCCTGGACCTCGCGGGCGAGCCGACGCCCTGGCTGGGCAAGGCGTCCTTCGTGGAGGTCCACGTCCCCACCGTCAACGTCGTGGGCACCGACCCGGCCGGCGTGGCCGCGACGGTCGCGGCTGCCGAGCGGATGCTCCCGGTACCGTCCCTGCCGTACCGGATCCTCGGCCCGCACCTTGGCGACCTGGCTCTGGCGCGGATCTTCACCGGGCTTCTCGGGCTCGGAGATATCGTGTTCGATCACGCCGTCGACCTCGCCCAGGAGCTGGGCCACCGGTTCGGCCGCCGGCACGTGGCAGACGACCCCGGCTACCCCACGTACCTGGGCGGCCGCGCGGACTCGGTCGGCGAGGTCGGCGTCGACATCGCCACCCGCACCGTGTACCGGCCGGGCGGCTCGTCCGACCTGATGTCCGCCGGCAGCCGCAGGTGGATATCCCCGTACACCTACAGCGGGATCCTGGACGCGCTGCGGGAAGGCCCGGCGCCACCGGCGACCCGGCGGCTGCTGGTCCTCGGCGTGCGGCTGCGCCGGAACGGGACGGTCGAGGTCCGCACCGCGATCCCGGTCAACGCGCCCGGTCCGGCGCCCCGCGTGTCCGGCCGCTCGCCGCTGTCCGTGGACGTGGTCGACGCCGCCGGTACCGTCCTGTGCACCCACCACTTCCGGGACGCGGCCGGCGAGCCCGAGGACCGGGCCGCGTGGCGTGACCTGGCCGACGCGGTCGAGTGGGACGGGCCGGCCGCCGGGCTGGCCTTCCACACCGGCGGCGAGCCGCTGGCCCAGATGGCGGTGGGCGAGGCCCCCGAGGTCGACCTGTCCGAGCCCCGCGTGCGGTCGCGGGCCATCCACGCCGTATGGGTCACCCGCCATCCCCGGGTGCGGCCACACGTCGTGGTGCTCTACTCGGCCGACGACGGCGCGACCTGGCAGCCGGTGGCCTTCGCCGGTGGTACCGACGGGGAGGTCGAGCTGCCGACCGACACGGTACCGGGCGGCCCGCGCTGCCGGCTGCGCGTGATCGCGAGCGCGGAGCTGGCCGCCGCCGAAGTGGTGTCACCACCCTTCGCGGTACCGGTGACCCCCCGCGCCGTCGCGATCGTCTCGCCCGTCGAGGGCGCCACGCTGCCCGCCCGCGACCCGGTGCCGCTCGCCGCCTCGGCGTACTCCCCCGACTTCGGGCCGTGCCCACCGGATGAGCTGGCGTGGGAGTCCGATGTGGACGGTCCGCTCGGGTACGGCGCTCAGGTCGCGGTACCGCTGCGGCCGGGTGAGCACCGGATCACCGTGACCGCGTCGGACGGTACCGGTGGCCGGTGCTCCGCCACGGCGCGGGTCACCGTGCGCGGCTGACCGCCACCCGTACCGCCTCGGCATCGCCGGCCTCGCCGGTGAAGCCGGCCGGTCCGGCTTCACCGAACGCCACGGACACCGCGAGGGTCTCGGCCACCACGAAGTCGCGGTGCGCCTCGACGGCGGCGGCGACCTCGGGGCCGGCCTCGACGGTCACCCCGATCCGGTCGGCGACGTCCAGCCCGGCCTCGCGGCGGGCCTGCTGTACCACCCGTACCACGTCCCGGGCCAGCCCCTCGGCGGCCAGTTCGGCGGTGACCGTGGTGTCGAGCAGCACGACCCCCTCGCCACCCGGCAGCGGCGCGGACCGGTCGGCGTCGGCGGCGACCAGCTTCAGCTCGTACTCGCCCTCCTCCAGCGCGACCCCGGCGGCGGTGACCCTCCCGTCGGAAACCGACCAGTCGCCCGCCTTCACCGCCCGGATCACCTGCTGCACCTGGCCGCCCAGCCGGGGGCCGAGCAGCCGGGGCACCACGGTCAGCACCCGCTCGGAGTACCCGGCGAGGTCGGCGGTGAACTCGACCGACTTCACGTTCACCTCGTCGGCGACCAGGTCGGCGTACGGGCGCAGCCGGTCGGCGTCCGGGGTGGCCACGGTCAGCCGGGCGAGCGGCAGCCGGACCCGCAGCCCGCGCGCCTTGCGCAGGGACAGCGCCGCCGAGCACACCTCCCGTACCGCGTCCATGTCCGCCACCAGCTCCCGGTCGCGCGGGAACTCCTCGGCCCGCGGCCAGTCGGTCAGGTGCACCGACCGGCCGCCGGTCAGGCCGCGCCAGATCTCCTCGGCCACCATCGGCGTGAGCGGGGCGACCACCCGGCACAGCGTCTCCAGCACGGTGTACAGGGTGTCGAACGCGTCCCGGTCGCCCGACCAGAACCGGTTGCGCGACCGCCGCACGTACCAGTTGGTCAGCGCGTCCAGGTATCCGCGGACGGAACCGCACGCCCCGCTGATGTCGTACCCGTCCATCGCGGCCGTCACCGTCTCGACCAGCTCCCCGGTTTTGGCGAGCACGTACCGGTCGAGCAGGTGCGCCGAGTCGGTGCGGCGCACGGCGTCGTACGACTCCGCGTTGGCGTACAGCGAGAAGAAGTACCAGACGTTCCACAGCGGCAGCAGCACCTGGCGCACCGAGTCCCGGATCGTGCCCTCGCTGACGAGGACGTCGCCGCCGCGCAGGATCGGCGAGGACATCAGCATCCAGCGCATCGCGTCCGCCCCGTACGCGTCGAACATCTCGTACACGTCCGGGTAGTTGCGCAGGCTCTTGGACATCTTGCGGCCGTCCGAGCCGAGCACGATGCCGTGTACCACGCAGTTGCGGAACGCCGGCCGGTCGAACAGCGCCGTGGCGAGCACGTGCAGGGTGTAGAACCAGCCGCGCACCTGCGGGACGTACTCCACGATGAAGTCGCCCGGGTAGTGCGTCTCGAACCAGTCCTGGTTCTCGAACGGGTAGTGCACCTGGGCGAACGGCATCGAGCCGGACTCGAACCAGCAGTCCAGCACTTCGGGCACCCGGCGCATGACGGACCTCCCGGTCGGGTCGTCCGGGTTGGGCCGGGTCAGGTTGTCGATCCCGGGCCGGTGCAGGTCGGCCACCGCCACACCGCCGTGCTGGCCGCTTCGGGTCGCGAGCTCCCCGAAGTCCCGCTCCAGCTCGGCCAGCGAACCGTACACGTCCACGCGCGGGTACGCCGGGTCGTCGGACTTCCAGACCGGGATCGGCGAGCCCCAGAACCGGTTCCGGCTGATCGACCAGTCCCGCGCGTTGGCCAGCCACTTTCCGAACGAGCCGTCCTTGACGTGCGCGGGCGTCCAGGAGATCTCCTGGTTCAGCTCCACCATCCGGTCGCGGAACCTCGTCACGGCCACGAACCAGGACGACACCGCCTTGTACACCAGCGGCGTGTCGCACCGCCAGCAGTGCGGGTACGAGTGGGTGTAGGTGTCGTGGCGGACCACCACCCCGCGCGCCTTGAGGTCGCGGGTGATCGGCTTGTTGGCCTCGAAGACCTGCAGGCCCTCGTAGTCGGGGACGAGCGCGGTGAACCTGGTGTGCTCGTCGACGGTCACCACCGTCGGGATCCCGGCGGCGGTGGAGGCGTTCTGGTCGTCCTCGCCGAACGCGGGGGCCATGTGCACGACGCCGGTACCGTCCTCTGTGGACACGAAGTCACCGGCCAGCACCTGGAAGGCGTTGGGCGTGTCGGCCAGGTACGGGAACAGCGGCTGGTACTTCCGCCCCACCAGCTCGCTGCCGGGCATCGTGCCGACGCGCTGGTAGCCGGAAAGCTCCCGCTCGTACGCCGGGACCCGGGCCGCGCCGAGGATCACCCGCTCGGAGCCCCGCGCGAAGACCGCGTACCCGATGTCCGGCCCGACCGCGAGGGCCAGGTTGGACGGCAGCGTCCAGGGCGTGGTCGTCCACACCCACAGCTTCTCGCCGGTCTCCAGCGTGAAGGCCACGGTCAGCGCCGGGTCCTGCCGGTCCCGGTACACGTCGTCCATCCGGGTCTCGGTGTTGGACAGCGGCGTCTCGCACCGCCAGCAGTACGCCAGCACCCGGAAGCCCTCGTACACCAGGCCCTTGTCGTACAGGGTCCGGAAGGCCCACATGACGCTCTCCATGTAGTCCAGGTCGAGCGTCTTGTAGTCGTTGGCGAAGTCCACCCAGCGGGCCTGCCGGGTGACGTACCGCTCCCAGTCCTGGGTGTACCGCAGCACCGACGTGCGGCACGCCTCGTTGAACCGGTCCACGCCGAGTTCGACGATCTCCGCCTTCGTCGAGATGCCGAGCTGCTTCTCCGCCTCCACCTCGGCGGGCAGGCCGTGGCAGTCCCAGCCGAACCGGCGCTCCACCCGGCGACCGCGCATCGTCTGGTAGCGCGGCACGACGTCCTTCACGTACCCGGTCAGCAGGTGCCCGTAGTGCGGCAGCCCGTTGGCGAACGGCGGGCCGTCGTAGAAGACGTACTCGTTGTCGCCGGCCGCCCGCTGCTCCACGCTCGCCGGGAACGTCTTGTCCGCCGCCCAGAAGTCGAGCACGCCGCGTTCGACGGCGGGCAGGTCCGGACTGGCCGGTACCCCCCGTTCGGGAGCGTTCTTCGGATACACCCGTCTCTCCTCGCGCTACGTCTGTCACCGTTCGCGCGAGGACGAGCGCCGCAGCGCCCGCGGTACCACCTCGCTTGATGGCCTGGCGGCCACCCGCTCGTTGGTCGGCTGTGACGGGCCGAACCCGTCCGGTTCTACTGAGGCCGGAGATCCGGCCCGTTCTTCCGGAGGCTCACCGGTGATGGCCGGGTCAACGCCGTTGTGCCTCCAGGCTACCCGATGGCTGGGGGAAGACTCGCGAGGGTTTCGGGTCGCAGGCCGCAAGCGGCTCGCAGTTGGGCAGCAGGCCCGCCTTCACCGGCCCGTGCGTCGGGATCGGCTTGACCGGTCCCGGCTCCGGGCTCACCTGCGGGGCGGCCAGCCAGCCGGCGAACCAGTCGAAGACCGCCGGCAGGACGGTCCGCCAGACGACTCCGGAGTGCCCGCCGGACTGCACGATGACCGTGGTCGGCCGCATCGGCGGCCGGATCGCCGCGCTGAAGGTCTGGAGCTGCCGGTACCCGTTCTTGTCGTCGGCGGCCACGCTGAGGAAGATCGGCAGGGCCGGTACCGGCAGGTTGGTGAGCCGCCACAGCGGGCTGTTCTCGTCTTTCGCGTGCTGGTCGCCCTTGTACAGGTCGCCGGTCGTCCGGTCGGTGATCGCGGTGAAGTACCCGGACAGGCTCGCCACGGCGGCGTACATGTCGGGGTGGCGCATCGCCAGGTTGGTCGCGCAGAATCCGCCGGTCGACGCGCCCATGATCCCCCACCCCGGCCGGTCCGACCGGACCCGGAACTGCGCGACCACGGCGGCGTGCACGTCCTTTGTCAGGAACGTGTCGAACCGCGCGCCACCGACCGCGTCCACGCACTCGCTGTCGGTCGTCTGGTCGAAGTCCTGGAGCGGGAAGACCACCACCGCCGGCGCCATCCGGCCGGCCGCGATCTCCTGGTCGAGGACCTTACCGGCGCCCAGGCTCACCACCCACAGGTTCGGGGTGCCGGGGAAGCCGGCGAGCGCCTCGATGACCGGGTACTTCGTCCGCCGGCCCTGCGGCGAGTCGTACCCCGGCGGGAGGTACGCCTTGGCCGCCAGGCTGATCCCGCTCTCCGGGCCGGGCACGTTGAACGAGACGATCCGGCTCCCGCTCGGCAGCTCCTGGTCGATCGAGGTCTGCCCGGTGGCCGGCGCGACCGGCCGGTGCCCGGCAACCTCCGACCAGGTGGTGAACAGGTTCATCTGGCGGTTCACCCAGATCAGCGCGGCGGCCAGCGCGGTCGCCGCGCACAGGACGACCGCGGTTCCCCGGACCAGCCAGCCCCACCACTCCCGGACCCGGCTCCACACGAGGGCGGTGTCGACGGCGATCACCACCGCGAGGACGATCGCGGCGAGCTGCCCGGCCAGGCTGTTGGGACTCACGCCATCACCTCGCTTCGCTCGCTCACGCCGCTACCTCGGTGCGGCCGGGTCGATCGGCTGGGTGATCGGTGCGGCGAGCGGGGCCGGCATGTGCCGGTACGCCCACTGGAGCGCATGGGGGACGCGGTCCTCGGGCCGCGCGACCACGTCGACCCCCGACCGGGCCGCGGACGGCGGTCCGCCCACGATGGTCAGCGTGTCCTGCCCGTCCAGGTCGGCGCGGATGGTGGCGAGGCCCTTCGGTAGCCCGCCGGGGGTCTCCGAGACCGCGACCGCCGCCCAGAACCGCAGCGGGTCCCGGGGCAGAGCGTCGAACGCGAGCGGAGCGGCCGGCCCCACGCCGACCACCGCCCAGCCGCGCGCCGACGTCCGCAGGTCCTCGTCGAGCTGCTCGGGCAGCTTCCGGATCAGCATGTCGTCCGGGTGGTCGGTGCGCAGGAAGACCAGCACGGCGGGGTCGACGTCGCGGTCGGCCCGCCGGACGAGCACGCTGACCTTGTGCGGGTCCCAGCCGCCCTGCGCCGGGCCGGCCTGGGCCGGGGCGACCAGGAGGACCACCGGGAAGCGCGCCGCCTTCGCGGTGAAGTAGCGGGGGGGCACGTAGACGAATGGCGCGGTGGACAGGTGCCAGGTAGCGGCGCCGCCCGGCCGCCACTCGAACACCAGGCCGTTGCGGGCTCCCTCCAGCGTGCGGCCGCGCAGCCAGTCGTCGAGCCGGGTGGCCGGGTCGGCCACGGCCGTGGGCGGCGGCGCCGCGCGGTGCTGGTGGAACAGGGTCGACCAGGAGGGGAAGATGTCCAGCGCGCGGTTGACCGCGAGGCCCGTGGTGAACAGGACCAGCGCTTCACAGACCAGGATCGCGACGGTACGGGCGACCGGGCGCCACCATTCGCCACCCCGCCAGAACCAGACGGTACCGGCGACCGCGCTCAGGGACACGATGATGCTGATGACGAGCAACGGCAGCCCGGTCAGCCCCACCGGCCCCTCCCCAAGGTCGGCTCAGTCCGCGTGGTCGGGGAACCACAACGCGATCTCGCGCTTCGCGCTGTCGGGCGAATCCGACGCGTGCACCAGGTTCTCCCGGTTGGACAGTGAGAAGTCCCCGCGAATGGTACCCGCCGCCGCCTTGCGGCCGTCCGTCGCGCCGACGAGCTTGCGGACGACCTCGATGGCGTCATCGCCGGACAGGATGGCCGCGATCAGCGGCCCGCCGGTCATGAACTCCTTGAGCGGCGGGTAGAACGCCTTCTCCACGTGTTCGGTGTAGTGCAGGTCGGCGAGCGCGGGGTCCATCCTGCGGTACACCATCGCGTCGATCGCGAGGAGCTTGCGCTCGAACCGGCTGAGAATCTCCCCGACCAGTCCCCGGCGTACCGCGTCCGGCTTGATCAGTACCAGCGTGCGCTCGGTCACGGCAGGCCCTTTCCGTTCGGTCGTCTCGCCGGAGCCTATCGACACCCCGGTCGATTCCGCGGCGCGGGCCTGGCTCGTCGGCCCCCTTCCGCACCGGGCGAATCGGGCCTAGCCTGACGGACAGCCCTCGGGAGGTTGTTACGTGGCCAGTGCCCGTCGTTGGTCGGTGTCGGCCGGTCGCACCGTGGTCAGCACCGTGCTCGGCGTCGTGGCGGTGTTCCTGGTCTTCGTCAGCCTCGGCGCCGGAAGCTGGGTGCTGGCCGCGCTCGGTGCGGCGGTACTCGTCGCCGCGGGCGCGTTCTACGTCGTCGCGGCGCTCAACAGCCGCGAGTTCGCCTACGTGCCCGGCACCGCCCACGTGGTGAGCTGCTCGCCGCCGCCCGCCTCGGCCTCGCAGGGCCGCTGCGAAATGCACCTGGTCATCCACGCCCCCGGCCTGGACGACGTGGCGGTGAAGATCCGCGACGCCGGGGTACCGGTGTCCAAGTGGCCGGACGCCGGGGCGACCCTGCCGATCCTGGTGGCCGTCGGCGACCCGCGCCGGGTCCGGGTGTTGTGGGACAGCGTGCGCAGCCACGGCGAGGTGGCCGAGGGCCGGGAGCAGGAGTACCACCCCGGCAGCACCGACGAGTCCTACCTGGGCGACCTGCTCGACGAGGAGTACGACGAGGCGTCGATCGCCGGTCTCGACCCCGACGCGCGGGTCATCGAGCTGGACGTGATGGACCCCAACCTGTTCCGCAGCGAGCCGGCCGACGAGGGTCCCGGGTACTCGTCCTCGATCTCCTACGATCCGGACATCGCGCTGGATCCCGACGTGGCGCTGGACCGCCACGTGGCGATGGCCGACACGCCGCCCGAGCCCGAGCCGGTCGGCCGGGAGCCCGAGCCGCCACGCCGCCGGGAACCCGAGCCGCCGCGCCGACGGGAACCCGAGCCGCCACGCGGCCAGGAGTCGCAGCCGCGCCCGGACGGGGCGGAGCCGCCGCGACCGCCCGCGCCGGACGCCGACGCCGAGGACCGGTCCGAGCCGCTGGCGGAGCGGTCCGAGCC
>JBKPCQ010000281.1:0-24126 GCA_046727455.1 Actinomycetota bacterium
CATGTCGACTCCAGGATGTATACGCTAGCGTGTACATCCTGGGTTGTAAACTGCTGGCACCGGAGATGTGGAGGGAGTACAGCGGTGGCCGGCGGCGTACCCCCATCCGCGCGGCGGCTACCCCGCGGCCAGCGCCGGGAGCAGATCATCGCCGCCGCCACCCGCGCGTTCGCCCGGGCCGGCTTCGCGGCCACCAACCTCGACGACATCGCCGCCGAGGCGGGCATCAGCCGCGCCATCCTGTACCGGCACTTCGACTCCAAGACCGACCTCTACCAGGCGGTCCTCGACAACGCCTGCGGCCGGCTCCTGGTCGCCACCGGTGGCGACCAGTTCACCGAGACCAGCATCGCCGGGCTCCTGCGGGCCGCCGCCGAGGACCCGGCCGGATTCCGGCTGCTGTTCCAGCACGCCGCCCGCGAACCCGAGTTCCGCCAGGCCATGGACCAGTTCCAGACCGACATGACCCGGGTGGCCCACAAGTACCTCGCCGCCCAGATCCCCGACCCGGACTGGGCCGCCTGGGCCGCGCAACTCGTACCCACCGTCGCCATCGCGGCCGTCACCGCCTGGCTGGACGCCGGCCAACCGGACGCCGACCGCGCCGCCGACCGCGTCCGCGACGCCGTCTACGGCGTCATCGCCGCCGCGCAACGCGCGTGACGCGCCCGCCCTGGCCGCGCTACTTCTGCTGCGGCGGGTCGGAGAGGATCTCCCAGGCGACCGGCTCCAGGTACCACAGGTCGCCGCCGGGTGGCGACGGGATCGACGAGATCGCGGTGTTGGCCTTGGTGTCCCCGGCCTCCTTCGCGGCCGCGTGCGCCTTGTCCCGGAAGTCGCTCGCGTGGAAGACGTCGAGGTCCGGGTACGGCCACGCCTTGGCGTTGGTCCCGTACGGGATCAGGAAGTCGACCGCCTTGACCATCGAGCCGCCGTTCGAGCCGGTGTACGACCACAGGTTCACGCTCAGCTTCCGGCCCAGCTCGGCGAGGCGGACCAGCCCCTGCAGGTTGTAGTTGACGTAGTGCCAGGGCCGGGTGCGGCTGAGTTCCATCGGCTGCTTGCCGGACGAGTCGATCTGCTTGTTGATCCGGTTCGCCTTCACGCTGTTGACGAGCGTCGTGGCCGCCGACGTCTGGCCGAGGTAGTACCTGAGCGCGGCGTCCTGGAGGTCCTTCCACGTACCGTGGTTGTTGGTCGCCTTGGTCTCGCCGATGCCGAGGCTGCTCGTGGTGCTCCACGTCAGGTACGCGGTGAACCAGGTCTTCATGCCGTCCCGGTCGGCCGTGGTCCAGCCGGGCGCACCGGCGTCGAGGATGCGCAGCCCGTCCATCACCTGGGTCAGCGCCTGGGACATCTCCAGGATGCCCTCCTTGCGCCCGGAGGTGGTGCAAGGCACCACCTGGCCGTAGTTCATGTTCGGGTTCATCTTCGTGGTGGAGTTGAGGAACCAGGTGCGGATGAGCAGTTCGGCCCGGTCGGCGTACGCCGACCTGCCGGTGTACCACCACGCCAGCGTCAGGTAGCTGAACGACTGCCAGGTGTTGGCCCACGCCGTCAGGTCGCCGGTCGTGGTGACGGTCGGCCCCCACCGCCCGTCCTTGTGGATGTACGGGCAGCCGTCCGCGGTGTCCGGGTTGGGCCAGTAGTACGTGGCGAGGCTGTAGTAGTCGTGCTTGTCCCTGCTGACCGTGGTCGTCTTGTCCATCACCGACCACGGTCCGGCGGTCAGCGCCGCGTCGGCCTTCTTGGTCAGGAGGGCCAGCGCCTTCGTCTGGCCGGACGTCGGGGCGGTGGTGACCTGCGTCCGGATGGAGACCAGCTTCGAGCCGTCCAGGATGACGGTCTTCGGGGTGGTGACCGCCTGGGCGGTGAGCGCCGGTACGGTCGCGGCGGCCAGGGCGAGGACCACCGCGCCGCCGACGAGTAAGCGGGTACGAGTCATCGAAGCGCTCCTACGGGTCAGGCGGGCTGCCAGGTCAGCAGTCCCTGGTACGCGGGCTCCAGGCCGGCGTTCGCGACGAGCGACGACGGGATCTCGCTGGGGCTGGTGATCGGGTGGTTGTTCTTGACGATCACGCCGCCGGACGTGGTGTCGGACCGGCCCTTCGTCCAGTAGTTGCCCTCGATGTCCAGCGGGTCCTTGCCGACGCCCGAGGTGGTGTCGTTGTGGTCGTGTCCCTCGGAGCTGACCAGGCTGTTGTACATGGCGTTGCCGAGGATGCCGATGTAGGCGGCCCCGTTGTCGGTGTAGACGACGTGCCCGCCCTTCGGGTTCTTCTGGTCGTGCAGGACGTTGCCGGTGATCCGCTCCCCGGTGTCGAACGAGGAGCCGGTACGGCCCTGGGTGTAGATGCCGCCGCCGTCGTTCAGCATCGTCATGTAGGTGAAGATCAGGTTGTTCGAGATGGTGTTGTGGTTGCAGAAGTTGGGCTGTGCCGGCAGGCCCTTCTTGTCCGGCCAGCCGCCCCAGCCGATCGAGACGGCTGTGTAGGTCAATGTGTCGATCTGGTTGTGCGTGATGAGGGTGCGCTCGGCGTACCCGACGAGGATGCCGACCCCGCCGTGGTACTCGACGGCCGCGGCGAAGATGTGGTTGTCCGCGATGGTGTTGGCGGTGGTGCGGTCCGCGCCGGTGGCGAGCGGCTTGTCCACGGCGCCCAACTCGATGCCGTTGCCCGAGATGTCGGTGAAGACGTTGCCTTTCACCAGGTTGTTGGCGCTGCCGTTGCCGAGGTCGAGCCCGGCCGCGCCGAGGTGGACGAAGCCGTTGTTGGTGAACCGGACGTTGCGGGCGTAGGCGAACGAGACGTTGCCCGGCTCCTTGGTCCACGCCCCGTACGGGCAGGTGCCACCGGGCGCGAACGTGCACAGCCCCTGGACCGCGTACCCGTTCGAGCCGGTGATGGTGTACCCGGCCTGGATCTCGGAGAAGCCGGTGTCGCTGCTCGGGGTGAGCCAGGTGGCGTACGAGAACTGCAGCCCGTTGAACACGATGTGCTGCACCGGCGCGGTCGCCGTACCGGCCCCGGTCACCAGCTTCTGGAGCACCGGTGCCTCGACCTTCGCGCTGGACATCGTCTCGCCCGCGCGCGGGATGTAGTACACGGTGCCGCGGGTGCGGTCGAGGTACCACTCGCCGGGCTGGTCGAGCAGCTCGAAGGCGTTCTCCACGGAGGTCGGCGGGATCCCCGCGCCGCCCGGCTCCGGACCGGGGTTGCCGAGCCGTCCCGGTCCGACCAGGTTGGCGGTGCGGTTCCACTCCGGCTTGATGTACCGCTCGTTGGAGTTGTTCCAGCACGGCTGGCCCATCGTGATGGTGCCGTCGCCCGCGATCCGCCCGACCGAGCAGCGGATCTCCGTCCAGGCGCCCAGCCCGCCCCGGTACACGAACTCGATGTCGCCGACGTTGCGCCAGGTGCTCATCGCGCCACCCGACGCGGTGTACCCGGTGGTCGTCCAGGTCAGCGTGACCGGCGCCGAGCCGCTCGCGCGGGCGGCCCGCTTGCCGTTGACGTAGAGCTGGCGGGTGTTGAGGCCGGCCGGTGCCGGCGCCGACCAGATGTTGCGGCCCGCGTCGACCTGGGTCCAGCCGGTCACCCGGACCGCGCCGGAGAGCACCGGGCGGGCACCGGACGCGGCGGTCCAGATGACGTTGTGCCCGTTGGTACCGGAGTCGCGCGCGTCCAGCGCGAGCGGCGCGGCCAGGCGGTACGTGCCGCCGGCGAGCTGGACCTTCACGTCGCCGGTCATGTTCTGGTTCACCGACCGGACGAGCGCCTGGCCGCGGGCGAGCGTGCGTACCGGGCTGGACGAGGAGGTACCGGCGTTGGCGTCGTTGCCGGACGGAGAGACGAAGAAGGTGGTCTGCGTCGCGGCCAGGGCCGTGGGGACGACCGCCACCGCGGCCAGGCCCAGGCCCGCGACGGCGATGGCCACGCGGGCGTACGCGTGCGGACGGGACACACCGTCACCTCGACTCGTCACTCGGGATCGTATCGACAGCTTGGTATGTCCACTGATGATCGTCAAGGAATCATAGGATGTCTTCAGCGAGGCGGAACGAGTGCGGCAGTAGGCGCGGAAGAATCCCGCGAAGCCAACCGAATACATCGGATCTTAGTCGGCATCACCGGATCTCGAAGGCGGTCAGCCCCTGTACCGGCTCATCCTGGACGGCGACCGCCGTGACCCTGGCCCGGGACGGACCGCGGTGCGCCCAGGTCACCAGCCGTTCGACGCGGTCCGCATCGCCCTCGAAGACCGCCTCGACCCGACCGTCCGGCAGGTTGCGCACCCAGCCGGCGACACCCTGCTGCCCCGCGATCCGGCGGCACGTGTCGCGGAAGAAGACGCCCTGTACCTCGCCGGACACCAGGACCCTCTTGCGGACCACCGGCTCACCCTACGACGCCGGCCGGCGCGGCACCTCGGCGTCACCGGGAGAACTGGAACCAGTTGACGTTGACGAAGTCGGCTGAGGTGTTGCCGGTGAAGGTGAGGTACAGCCGGTGGACGCCGGTCGCCCCGCCGGCCGGTACGGTGAGGCTGGTCCAGTTCTGCCAGCCGCCGGTGGGGTTGACGGTGACCGTGGCGATCACCGGACCGGTCGGGCTGTCCAGGCGGTACCGGATCGTGCCGCCGGTGCTCGCGCCGGACGCGATCCGGGTCAGCACCCGGGCCGGTGGCGTCGCGCCGAAGTCGACACCGTCGTAGTACAGGTAGTCGCCGGTCGCGATCCAGCCGACGTCCTGGCCGCAGCCGCCGTCGGTGCAGCGCTCCAGCAGGGTCCCGAGCTGTCCGTCGTAGTAGGCCGCACCGATGATGCTGTACGGGTCCTGGGTCGCCGGGAATGCCTGGCCCGCGCCGAGCGGGAAGAGCGGCACCTTGCCGTCGCCGGCGTTGATCGGCTCCTGGCTCGCGCTGTTCATCCAGGTGACCGGCAGCGTCCCGGTCGGGTCGTGGTCGCCGAACAGCACGTCGGCCACGCCCCGCCCCTCGGTACCGGGAAGCCAGGCGGCGACCAGGGCGTCCCAGTCGCCGAGCTGGGCCGCGATGTCCAGCGGTCGCCCGGAGACCAGCACGACGACGACCGGTACCCCGGCGGCCTTCAGCCGGGACAGGACAGTCAGATCGGTGCTGTCCAGGCCCATCGATCCGGGCCGGTCGCCGGCTCCCTCGGCGTACGGCGTCTCGCCGACCACCGCGACCGCGGCCTTGTAGCTTCCGTCGATGCCGAAGCCGTCCCGGTTGTACGTCACCGTCGTACCCGGTGACACGGTCGCGCGGATGCCTTGCAGGATCGTCGTTCCCGGCGTGGTCGCGCCGGACGAACCCTGCCACGAGATGGTCCAGCCGCCGCTCTGGTTACCGATGTCATCGGCGTTCTTGCCGGCCACGAAGATCTTCGGCGCCGTCTTCGGCAGCGGGAGGACGCCCCACTTGTTCTTCAGCAGTACCTGCGACTCGCGTACCGCCTGCCGCGCCAGGTCCCGGTGCGCCGCGCTGCCGACCGACGAGGTCCAGGTCCGGTCGGTGAACGGGTGCTCGAACAGGCCCAGCTCGAACTTCTTGGTCAGGATCCGCCGGTTGGCGTCGTCGATCCGCGACATCGGTACCCGGCCGGCCTGTACCTCCGTCCTCAGCAGATCGATGAACCGCCGCCAGTCGTTCGGCACCATGATCATGTCGAGCCCGGCGTTGATGGCGGTACGGACCTCGGTCGCCGTGAAGCCGGGCTGGCCGTCGATCTGGTCGATGGCGTTCCAGTCGGAGACCACGAACCCGGAGAACCCCAGCTCCCCCTTGAGAACCGTGGTGATGAGGTACTGGTTGGCGTGCATCTTGAGCCCGTTCCAGCTGCTGTAGGAGATCATCACCGAGCCGACGCCACGCTGGATCGCCGCCCGGAACGGCGGTAGGTGGATCGCCCGCAGGTCCGCCTCGGACAGCTCCGTGTTGCCCTGGTCGACGCCGCCGGTGGTACCGCCGTCGCCGAGGTAGTGCTTGGCGGTGGCCAGGATCGACGGCGGCCCGGCCTGCAGCCCCGTCACGTACGTGGTCAGCGCGCTGCCGATCGCCGGGTCCTCGCCGTACGACTCGTACGTGCGCCCCCACCGGTCGTTGCGCACCACGCACAGGCACGGCGCGAAGTCCCAGTCGGGTCCGGTGCCGGCGACCTCCTCGGCCGTGGCCCGGCCGATCCGCTGCAGCAGGGCGGGATCGCGGGTCGCGCCGAGCCCGATGTTGTGCGGGTAGATCGTGGCCCCGAACACGTTGTTGTGCCCGTGCACCGCGTCCACCCCGTAGATCAGCGGGATCTTCAACGGGGTGGCCAGTGCCGCGCGCTGGAAGTTGTCGTACATGTCGGCCCAGGCGGTGGGCGTGTTCGGGCTGGGTGCCGAGCCGCCCCCGGACAGCAGGGAGCCGAGTCGGTTGTCGGTGATGTCCGAGCCGCTGACCGCCAGGCGCTCGGCCTGCGTCATCTGGCCGATCTTCTCGTCGAGGCTCATCCGGCCCAGCAGGTCGGCGACGCGTACCGGCACCGGCTGGCTCGGGTCCAGGTAGGGCGGACCCGCGGCGTCCGCCGGGACTGTCGTGAGCGCTCCAACGAGGAGCGCCGCTCCCGCAACCGCACCAGCGAGCCGTCCACCGCGACGCATGACCGCACCTCCCCGAGAGCGCTTTCTGTTAAGAAACCTAACCAGAGGTCAACGAAGGCAGTCAATGAACATGCCTCACCTTTTCCCACCAGAACCCGCCAGGCGGGCCAGAATAGCGGGCGTGAAGGTGTATGTGTCGGTGGACATGGAAGGCGTGGCCGGCATCGTCGACTGGGCGCAGTGCCTCGCCGGCGGCGACGATTACGCGCTGGGCCGGGAACTGCTGCTGGGCGAGGTGAACGCCGCGATCGACGGGGCGCTGGCCGCGGGTGCCGCCGAGATCCTCGTCAACGACTCGCATTCGGTGATGCGCAACCTGCCGCCCGGCGCGCTGCACGGCCGGGTGCGGTACCTGTCCGGGCGGTTCAAGCCGCGCTACATGATGCAGGGCCTCGACGCGTCGTTCGACGCCTGCCTGTTCCTCGGGTACCACGCCGCGATGGCGACGCCCGGCGTGCTGTCGCACACCTACAATCCGCGGGCGATCGCCGGAGCCCGGCTCAACGGCATCACCACCGGCGAGGCCGGACTCAACGCGCTGGTCGCGCAGCACTTCGCGGTGCCGGTCGCGGTCATCACCGGCGACCAGTACGTGGGACCCGAGGCGGCACCGTTCTGCCCCGGGCTCGTGCACGTGCCGGTCAAGGAGTCGGTGAGCCGCTACGCCGCTCGCCACCTGCACCCGGACGAGGCCCGGGAGGCGATCGGCGTGGCCGTCCACGATGCACTGTCCATTGTGGAGGAACTTCGGCCACCGGACATCGCGTTGCCCGCGACACTGGAGGTCGACCTCGCCAACCCCGACATGGCCGAGCAGGCTACCTGGCTGCGGGGGGTGGCCAGGGTGGACAACCGGACGGTCACGGTCACCGACGAGGACCCGCTGCGGCTGTTCGGCACGTTCGTGACGCTGGTGTACCTCACCCGCTCACTCGTGGAGCCGCCCTAGGCGGGCCACGGGCCCCACCGACCTGCCCGCATGACGGTAGGGTGGCGCTGCCTGAGCGGAGCGACGGGGAGGGCCGGCATGGCGTACGGGAACTGGAACGCGAAGGGTGGCCCGAGGGTGTGGACCCGGTCCGGCACTACGAGTCATTCGGGTACCACGTACGCCTGTTCTTCGCTTCTCAACAGCCGGACGAGCCCTTCCCGGAGTTGTCCGCGTTCATCGAGCACGAGAACCGGCGCATGTCCGCGCGTGCGGCCTGGAACCGCTACTTCGAAGGCGTCGACGTGTTCGTGTGCCCGGCGAACTTCACGCCGGCCTTCCCTCATGACCTGAGCCCGTTCGAAGCGCGCACGATCGCGACCCCGGAGGGCGACCGGCCCTACCGCGATCAGGCGTTCTGGGTCTCGCACGCCGCCCTGCCCGGCCTGCCCGCCGCCGTGGCACCGATCGGCCGGACGGCCGGCGGTCTGCCCGTCGGCGTGCAGATCATCGGACCCCTGTTCGAGGACGACACCGCCGTCACCTTTGCCGGACTGCTCGCCGAGCTGGTCGGTGACGTCGGAACCCCGCCGCTGTGATGGGACGACCCCGGTCACCGCTCGTCGGTGCCGGTGGAGCCATTAGTAACTCGGTCGTGGGCTGAGGTGAGTCGTGGTTGACTCGGTCCACAAGGTTCAGCCGTCGGTTGGTCAAGGAGACGAGATGCGAGCGGTCACCTCCATCGAAATGGGAGTTTCGATCTCTTCGAGGGGTGTGACGGTTGCCGCGGAGAACGCTGAACCTGGGAATCCTGGCACATGTCGACGCGGGTAAGACGACGCTGACCGAACGGCTGCTGTACTCGGCCGGGGTCATCGACGCGCTCGGCAGCGTGGATGCCGGTACGACGCAGACCGACACGCTGGCGCTGGAGCGCCAGCGCGGGATAACCATCAAGTCCGCGGTCGTATCGTTCGAGATCGCCGGAGTGGCGGTCAACCTGATCGACACGCCGGGCCACCCGGACTTCATCGCCGAGGTGGAGCGGGTGTTGAGCCTGCTCGACGGCGCCGTGCTGGTGATCTCGGCGGTCGAGGGCGTCCAGCCGCAGACCCGTGTCCTGATGCGCGCGTTGCGGCGGTTGCGCATCCCGACGCTGCTGTTCGTCAACAAGATCGACCGCCCTGGCGCCGATGTGGGGCGGGTGCTGGAGGCGATCTCGGCGCGACTCGGGGCGCAGGTCATTCCGATGGGTACGGTCGACGGACCGGGCACCAGGGTGGCGCGGTTCGTACCGTACGGTTTCGGCGACCCGGCCTTCCGCGCGGCGCTGACCGAGGCGCTGGCTGACCGGGACGAGTCGTTGCTGGCCGAGTACGTCGAGAACGAGCACGCGATCGAGGATCGACGCCTGCGCCAGGCGTTGGCCACCCAGATCCGGCGGTCGCTGGTCCACCCGGTCTTCCTCGGATCGGCGATCACCGGGGCGGGCGTGGAGGCGCTACGGGCCGGCCTCGTCGAGCTGTTGCCGGCCGAGGCCGGCAACGCGGAGGCGGCGGTGTCGGGCCGCGTCTTCAAGATCGATCGAGGGCGGGCCGGCGAGAAGATCGCCTACGTCCGGATGTTCGCGGGCACGGTACATGTCCGGCAGCGGTTGCGTATCCAGACGGCGAGCGGCGATGCCGAGGCGAAGGCGACGACCATCAGCGTCTCGGACGGGGGCCGGTGGGTGACGCGCCCCGAACTCGTCGCGGGCGAGATCGGCAAGCTGTGGGGGCTGGGCGAGGTCCGCATCGGCGACACGATCGGTCAGCCGCTTGCACGAGCGGCCCGGCACCGGACAACGTGGCAGTTCGGCGAGCTTGCGAGCCGAACAACGTGGCAATTCGGCGAGCTTGCGAGTCGAACAACGTGGCACTTCGCGCCACCGACGATGGAGACCATCGTCACTCCCGTACGCCCGGGTGACGACACGGCCCTGCGCGGTGCGCTGGCGCGGCTGGCCGAACAGGATCCGCTCATCAACGTCCGGGTCGACGACACCGGCCGGGAGATCTCCGTCTGTCTGTACGGCGAGGTCCAGAAGGAGGTCATCCAGGCGACGCTGGCGACGGAGTTCGGCATCGACGTCACGTTCCGCGAGACGACGACCATCTGCATCGAGCGTCCGGCCGGCCGCGGCGAGGCCGTCGAGGTTCTCAACACCGACGCCAACCCGTTCCAGGCCACGATCGGCCTCCGCGTCGAGCCGGGTCCGGTCGACTCCGGGATCGAGTTCCGGATGCGGGTGGAGCCGCAGGCGATGCCGATGTACGTCTACAAGAGCGCCGGCACCTTCACCGACTACATGGGTCGGTACGTGCGGCGGACCCTGCGCGAGGGCCGGTTCGGCTGGCAGGTGAGCGACTGTGTCGTCACGATGATCGACTGCGGTTACAGCGTGGCGGACGGGCCGCCGTCGAAGCGGGGTCCGCTCAGTACCCCGGCGGACTTCCGTAACCTCACGCCGATCGTGCTCATGCGGGCGCTCGACCGGGCCGGAACGGTGGTCTGCGAACCGACGCTCAGGGTCAGCCTGGAAATCCCGGCGTGGGCGATCAGCGCCGTGAGCACAGCCCTGGGCCGCCTCGGTGCGGCGGTGCGGCACCAGTCGGTGCGCGGCGACCTGACCACGATCGAGACCGTCGTACCGGCGGCGCGGGTACCCCATCTGCAACGGCAGCTCCCTGAGCTGACCGCGGGCGAGGGCGTCCTCGAATCCACATTCGACGGCTACCGGCCGGTCCCCGGCGACCCACCGACCCGCGCACGCACCACGGCCGACCCGCGACACCGCAAGGAGTACCTGAACTCCCTGACGCGGCAGGGTGCCCGCGGCTGAGGATCGTTCCGCCGGCCGCTGTCATTCGCGTTGCCACGCCTGGGTCGCGCGGTCCAGCCGGGCGATGACGTCGGGTACCGGGGTGTTCTCGCCCGACCGGATCAGCTCGACCACCGGGCGGATCAGGCCGCCCGGGCGGCTCAGCAGCCGGGCCAGCAGCGTGGTACGCCTGTCGAGGCGCGCAATGGTCTGCTCCCGCTCCACGCCGGTCTGGTGCGCCAGCAGTACCGCATTCTGCCAGGCCTCCTCGCGGGCCGCCCGGATACTGAAGTCGAGGATCCGTTCCTCGTCGCGACCGCCGAACGTGTCGAGCAGCCACATGTACGGCGAGACCTCGTCGACGGCGTGCTGGACCCGGACGAGTACGTCCACCAGGATCTCGTTGGTCAGCAGGAAGTCCCGCCTCAGCTCGCCGATCGATCCGCCGGGCGACATCTGCGCGGCGGCGACCGCGAGGTCCAGGTTGATGTGGGCGCTCACGCCCAGCAGGAGATGCTGGACGATAAGCGCGTCGGCCCGTTGGGTCAGCTCGAACGTGACCCGCCAGCACCGGGGGCCGGTCCGGTCCCGCCGCCAGGCGTCCAGCGCGTCGAAGTAGCGGTTGCCGAAGATGGCGTCGAACCGGCTCATGCGTTGACCGTCGTCGAACCGCCCGGCCCGGATCGCCGCTCGTACCTCGACGGTGACCTGCCGGTACAGTGCGGCGAAGTAACCGACGCGGTCGGCCTCGGCCTGTGCCTGGCCGACGATGCCGGTCAGCCGCTCGATGACTCCGTCGATGTCGTCCACGCTCATCCGGATGTCGCTCCCCTCGGACGTACCGGCACCGGGCGTTGTCAGCGTAGGCAGTGATCGGCGACCCCGCTGACCGCGTCACCATGCGAGGGTGTCGCTGTCATCGGAGCTGTTTGCCAGATGGCCACCTGGCCGGAACCTGGTTGTCCTCCGGCTGTCTACCAAGGGGAGCCTAGGGTGGCGCAATGTACCGGACCAGACAGCTTGCCGCGGCGGCCGTATTCGTGCTCGCCGCTTTCAGTACCGGCTCATCCCTCGGCCACCAGGCGCCGGACGTCGCCGACCACCATCCCGGCCGGGACGCGTACACGATCGCGCTGTTCGGCGACATGCCGTACGGGGCCGCCGGCCGGATCGAGTATCCCCGCCTGCTGGCCGACGTCAACGCCGCGCACGTCAGGTTCTCGATCTTCGACGGCGACCTGAAGGCGGGCGGCGACGGCGCCTGCACCGACGCGCTCTACACCCAGTCGAAGGACTGGTTCAACTCGCTGGACCGGCCGCTCGTGGTGGTGCCCGGTGACAACGACTGGACCGACTGCTGGGGCCGGTACGGCCCGGGTACCGGTGGGTTCGACCCGCTGGAGCGGCTCGACCATGAGCGGCAGGTGTTCTACCCGACCGACCAGAGCCTCGGCCGGCACACGATGACCGTCCAGCGGGAGAGCAGCGAGCCCGGCTACGAGCCGTACCGGGAGAACGTGCGCTGGGTGTCCGGCGTGGTGATGTACATCGGCCTCAACGTGCAGGGCTCGAACGACAACCTCCCGCACGCCGGAGTCGACGGCGAGACCCGGCCGGCCGACGAGATCGCCCGGATGGCCGCCGAACACCAGCAGCGGGAGCGGGCCAACATCCACTGGCTCCAGGAGTCGTACGCGCAGGCGAAGCAGCTCGGCCTCAACGGCGTCCTGGTCGACTGGCAGGCCGACCCGAACGTCAACAACGAGCAGCACCTGCTGCCGGAACAGTACGACGGCTTCGCCGAGATCATCCCCGCCCTGCGCGCGCAGGTCATCGCGTTCCCGGGCCAGTCGGCGCTGATCCACGGCGACAGCCACTACTTCAAGGTCGACAAGCCGCTCAACTACGACAACGGCCAGGTGGTCACGAAGTTCACCCGCGTCGAGACGTTCGGCGCCGCGAACACCCACTGGGTGGCCGCGACCATCGACCCGCGAGACCCCAACCTGTTCGAGTTCAGCCCCCGGATCGTGCCCGGCAACGCCAACGACCGGTAGCGGCGGTACCGCCGTCATGCCGTCCGCCCGGGTCGGCCGACCGGGCGGGCGGCTCGGCTCAACCGCGTCCCGAGGCGCCCCGAGGCCCCGGGTCAGTCGGTCGCTGCCCGGTGGGCGACGTCGAACTCGGCGACCGTCGGCTCAGCCTTGCGGTCACGGAAGATCTTGATAGCGGCCGAAGTGCCGACCTTGCGCCGGTACTCGGCCATCTGTTCGCGGCTGCGCCAGAGGGTGATGATTCGCCAGTCGTCAGCGTCTCCCTTGACGAGGACGGTCTGCAGGACGCTGTGCGGCAGTTTGGCGGTCACGTCTCGGTACGCCTCGACGAGGTCGGCAGCGAGTTCCGGCGCCACCGTGGCGGAGGTTATGGAGAGGACGAGCCCTGTCATAGTGGCGACCTTAGTACGCCAGCCACTCCTTCCCGCGTACCGTCAGGGCCCGGCGGCCTCCAGGATCTCTTGGAGCGGGCGCTCGTCGACGTAGACCTCGATCGGTTCCAGGCGCAGCAGGACCGGCAGGATCTCGCCGCGCGCCGATGGGGCGATGTCCCGCAGGTCGAGCCGGCGCAGGCTGCCGATGCCGGGCAGGTCGGCCAGGGCCCCGACCGATGTCGGGCTGTTCAGTTCGAGGTGACGCAGCCGGGGCAGCGTGGCCAGCTCCCGTACGTCATCCGCGCCGGGTACGTCGAAGAACCCCACCCGTTCCAGTTCCGGCCACCGGCCGATGCCGCGCAGGCTGCGTTGTGGTGGCCGGTTGTCCACGGTCAGCTCGTGCAGCGGCAGCTCGGCCGGTAACGGGTACAGGCCGTCATCGATGGCCCGGTCGCGGATGCTCAGGTTACGGATCCGGCTGCCGCGCAGCGTGCTCAGCGTGGTGTTCATCAGGTGCAGCCCGAGCGTGTCGACCGCCGTGTCGGCCAGCGGGGACAGGTCACGTAACAGGGGGCAGCCGGCCAGGTGCAGGCTGCGCAGCGACGCGCACCGGGTCAGCGGGGCCAGGCTGCGCAGCACGGTGTTCTGGAGGAGTTCGAGGCTGCGCAGGTTGGGTACGGCGGCCAGCGGGTCCAGCGGGGACAGGTCGCCCCGGCAGGAGACGTTGGTCAACCGGGTCAGGTACCTGAGATGCTGGATCCGCGACCAGCGCTGTACCGGCAGCCGCCGGTCGCCGAAGTCCACCTGGGCCAGTACGGTACGGGCGTAGGTCTCCGGGTCGTCGGAGTGCCGCCAGGCCCGCAGCAGCTCGTCGATCACGATCGACTGGTCGATCGAGGTGAATTCGGCGATCTTCTCGCGGGCTCCCTCGCCGCCGATCATCGCGGCGGTACGGATCACGCACGCCGCCTCGTGTTCGGCCAGCCCGTCCGGTCCGGGCAGCAGGTCCAGGACGAACGGTCCGGCCTTGGCCAGCAGTTCGGCGTCGTCCAGGCTGCCGGGCGGGATCAGCCGCGCGGCCGCCTCCTGGACCTGGCGGCGGATCTCGTCGGTCTGCATCACGTCGGCCTGTTCCAGGCACGCGGCGGCGACCAGGTGCAGCCGGTCGCGTACCCGAGGGTACTGGCGGGCTTCGGCGTTGCCGCGCAGCAGGTCGCCCAGGATCCGCTCGCGCTCGCGCGGCCGGGCGTGCGCCACGGCCATGACGACCACGTCGTGCCAGTGGTCGAGGTGGGCGTGCTCGATCAGGTGGTTGAGGTCGCCGGCGTCGACGACCTCCTTCGCGGCCAGGTAGTCACGGAAGGTCCGGTGGACGAACTGCACCTGGTCCGGGTGCGGCTCGCGCAGCAGCCCGGTGCGTTCCAGGGTGTGCTGCAGGACAAGCGCCGGTTCGGCGTGGTGCGGCCGCAGCCCGCGCATCGCGTGGCCGAAGCGCTGCACCGCCTCGTCGCGCGGCAGCAGGATGTCCTGGTTCTTCACCAGCGAATAGGCGAACCGCTGCAACAGGACGGTCTGCTCCTCCTTGCTCAGCGACGTGCCCTCGTCCGGCCGGATGCCCCGCTGCTCGTCCCAGCGGACCAGCAGCAGCTCCAGCGCCGCGTCGTAGAGGCTCTTGCGGTCGCGCGGCAGGTGGGTGTTGCGGTCCTGGTACAGCGCGCAGATCAGCCCGCACAGCAACGGCGTACCGGCCAGCCGGCGCAGCTCCGGCCGGGTGGACAGCAGCTCGGCCAGCCCCCGCTCGCACCGGTCGAGCCAGGCGCGTACCTGCGGATCGGGGTCGTACTCCTCGCGGGCCGCGTCGTGCCAGCGGGTGAGGAAGTCGCGGACCCCCGTGGTGCTCATCGGCAGCAGATCGAAGGTGACGAACCCGTAGTCGGCCAGCCAGTCCTCGCCTACGGCCGAGGGCCGGGTGGTGACCACGTACCTGGTCTGCGGGTACGCCGCGACCAGGCGCCGGATCCAGGTCCTGGTACGGGTGCGCAGCTCGCCGGTCAGCTCGTCCACGCCGTCCACGAGCAGCACGGCCCGGCCCGAGGCGAGCCGGCCGTTGACCCATCCCGGCGGCATCTCCTCGGCGATCACGTCGGCGACCGCGTCCGGCAGCTCGTGCGTCTGCGGCAGCTCCCGCCCGGCGAACCGGCGCAGCGACACGTAGAACGGGACCAGCGGACCCCAGCCGGCCGCCTCACCGGGCAGGGTGCCCCGGGCGGCGTTGACCGCCAGCCACTGCAGCAGCGTCGTCTTGCCCGCCCCGGCACCGCCCCGGATGAGCACCCGGTGGTGGTCGACCAGCGCGTTGGCCACGTCCACGCCGACCCCGGTCAGCGCCTCGTCATCCTCGTCGCCGTTGCCGTACGCGCTGCGCGCCACGGCCAGGCTCACGTACTTGTCGAAGCTGTGCTGCCGGGGCGCCCCGCCGCGGACGACCCCGAACAGCTCGAAGTGGCCCAGCTCGCCGACGACCTGGTCGAGATAGCGCTCCTCGTACCGCTGCGCCTCGTCCCGGGTGCGGTTGGCGGCCTCCAGCAGCCGGGCGACGTCCTGCCGTACCTCGTCCAGGCGCAGCAGGGCGGCCTCCTGTACCCGCTCGGTGAAGTCAGGCAGGGAACGGGCGAACGTGATGATCTGTTCGCAGCAGGCCAGCAGCATGCGCCGGTACGCGACCTGGCCGCCCTCACCAAGACCGGCCGCCTCGACGATGTCAGCGCTTTCCGCGGCCACCTTGGCGGCCAACCGCCGGGGATCCAGCGCGGCATCCAGCGCCAGCCCCGCGTCCACCGGGGCGACCCGCCGGAGCGAATCCATCACCGCCTGCGCCGCGGCCAGCCATTCCGGCTCCGGTACCCCGGCGAGTTCGCCGTGGCGCAACTCGGCCAGCCTGCTGGCGGTGTCGGTGACCAGCTTCCTCACCTGGCCGGACGCCAACTCCCGGCTCTTTCCCGGGCGCAGCCGCAGGCCCAGCGCAACCAGGATGTGCGCGACCACCTCCTGCATGACGGCGCCAACGACGCTCAGCAGGGTGACGACGACCGGATCGACCACGATGCTCCCCAGCACGCGAACCTGGCACCAACCTAGCCGGTGCGGCGGCACATCGTGCCCTGACCCGTCAGAGCGGGCTCGCGGGTGCTCTCGGGTAGGCCGAGGCCCTCAGGTGCTCAATCGGAAACGTCCGGATGTTGGCCTCGCCCACATCCGCGGAATCCCGGCGGTCCGACGTATGCTACGGGCTGAACCCTCGATCGCTCGCACGAAACTCGTCGGCGAGCGGTTTCCCGGTCAGTTCGGTAAAGAGCCATGAAACGCTGGACCCTGGGCCGGGGAGCATGACCTCTTCCCACGATGTCGCTACCCCTTCTCGATCTCCATCTGTTCACGGAGTTGAGCGTTCATCGCGTCCGCGGAGTCCGGGTCGTGGATCACCTGCTCGATGATCAGGCGAGCGTCGTTCTCCGTGTCCACACCGAGGAACCGGACTGCGAGGTTGAGCAAGGTGCCGCCCGCCGACATGATCGCCAACAGTTGGTACTCCGCGCCGTCCGGGTTCAGCGTTTCTCGGAACAGGTGTCCGGCCCAGCCGGTCCCGCTGATCGGACCGAGGTCCGTGACCGCTCCCTCGGCGGCCATGTCGCTGACGATCCCGGCCAGCACCTCAGACTCGCTCGTCGTGATGCTGTCCGGATCGTATGAGGTGGAGCTGGGCATGATGGCGATCAGGGGGCGGGTCATGACCGTCGCCCCGTCGTCGGTCACACCGCCTTCGTAGGGCTCGGGCAGCATCAGCCACCAGCCGTCCCCGACGCCCACGGCACCTTCAAGAATCACGACGGCCTCACCAGATCGGTCGGAATGTGGTCGTCCGGGTACCCACAGAGCGTGCGTAGTTCTTTCACGGTAGACCAGCGCACGTCAACATCCCGGGCGGGTGACAAGTCTGCCGCCGCGGTCGGGCCGTCCCACCACCCCGGGTCATCCACCGGTACGCCCACGCCGGCCAGGTAACGGCCCAGCAGCGGTCGGCTCAGCCGGTCGGCCTTGCGCCGAGCTCGATAGTGATCGGGTTCCTCGAAGTCCCGCTGCTCCCCGACGTCGTCGAACTCCCACCGCCCATCCTCCTCGCTGGTCTGGACCAATCGTCGGTCGCCTGGCGACCTGTCCCGAAACAGCGACCGGCGCGGCGAGGGACGGTAGTGCAGGAACGCCGCCGACGCGGACTGTACGGTACTCTCGGGCGTCCATTCCGCCGCGGCGAATTCGCACGCCAGGTCGTAATGAGCGCGCGCTTCCATGAACACTCTGACGTCGCCGCTCGGAAATGCGGAATCCAGCACTACCGTCCAGATCCCCTCGCCAGCCGACAGCGCGAACACGGTCTGATCCACCGCGAACCCGAATGGACCTCTGGCCACTAGCGCCTCGTCGAAAGAGCCGTAGCGGACAGTCTTGCCGCGTCGGTTCCATGGCGCCGCCTTGGCCACGACAGCCTCGAACGGCGCTCGGAACACGCCGACCATACCGGTCAGTGGCCAGTACCGTAGTCCGCCGAGGCATGGGAACATCGCTGTCGCCTCGCTCATTTCTTGGGAACGGTAATGGCCACGCTGCTCGGATCGTTGTTCAGTATGTCATCGACATGGCGGTCCACTCGGTCGCCGGGTGGCCGATCGTACTCGAAATGGACCCGCTGACCATCCAGGGACGCTTGAATGTCAGGCCGGTTCGTGCCGACCTTGTTGAGGTTGGCATCTGCGTCGACTTCGGCGGCGGCGCGCTGGCGTCGCTGGCCGGCCTGCCGCACGTCGGCGGCGTGGCCGGCCGGCTGGACGCGGAGCGGGTACGCCGGACGATCGCCGAGATCAGCGTGCTGCTGGGCGAGCGCGAGCGGCTGTTCGCCGAGCAGGGCATCGACTCGACCGACCTGATGCGCCGGATGCACCGCGAGGGGCGGCTGCCCGAACTCGCCACCGCCGACATCGTCCTGGTCGTCGACAACTACCCGGTACTCAAGAGCGACTTCGAGGACCTCGTCGAGGTGGTGCAGGACATCGGGTCGCGCGGCCTGGGGTACGGGGTGCACCTGGTGCTGACCTCCGGCCGGTGGGCCGACCTGAACATGCGGTTGCAGGCGGTCATCGGCAGCAAGATCGAGCTGCGGCTCAACGACCCGCTCGACTCCATCATCAAACGCAAGGCCGCGGAGACCCTGCGCGCGGACACCCCCGGGGCGCTGCCTGACCACCGGCGAGCTGTTCGCGCACGTCGCGCTGCCGCGCGTCGACGGCACGGCGGACCCAGGCACGCTGCAGGCCGGGCTGGACGACCTCGTCCTGAAGGTGGCCGGGGCCTGGGAGGGCAACCGGGCGCCGGCGATCCGGATGCTGCCGACCCTGGTCACCTACAAGGAGGTCACCAAGCAGGTCACCGGCGACGAGACCCGCATCCGGCTCGGGGTGGACGAGACCGAGCTGCGCCCGGTGCTGCTCGACCTGTTCGGCGCCGAGCAGCACATGCTGGCGTTCGGCGACGCGGCGAGCGGGAAGACCTCCCTGCTGCGGCTGCTGGTACACGACCTGACCAGCCGGTACACCGACGACGAGGTGGTCTTCGCGGTCATCGACATCCGGCGCACGCTGCTCGACGTCGTCCCCGAGCCGTACCTCGGCGCGTACGCCGGCACGCCCAACTCGGCCGCCGGACTCGCCGGCGGCGTGGCCGGGGAGCTGCGCAAGCGGGTCGCCCCCGACGACGTGACCGTGCAGCAGCTACGCGACCGGTCCTGGTGGAAAGGACCGGAGGTCGTCGTCCTGGTCGACGACTACGACCTGCTGCCCGGCGGCGCGCCCGGGGTGCTCGGACCGTTCCTGGAGTACCTGTCCCAGTCCCGCGACGTCGGGTTCCACCTCGTGGTGGTCCGGCGCAGCGGCGGCGCCGGCCGGGCGATCTACGAGCCGGTACTCCAGCGGATGCGCGAGCTGGGCTGCGCCGGCCTGCTCATGTCCGGGGAACGGCAGGAAGGGCAGCTGTGGCCCCAGGCGTACCTGTCGGTACAGCCACCGGGTCGCGGCTACCTGATCCGCAAGAACCGGCGGCCCACGCTGGTGCAACTGGCCTACGTCGAACCGACCGCCTGACCCGGGAGGTAGTGGATGCCGGCGCAACTGCTCAGGATCCTCGGTGGCTGCCCGATCGGTACCGTCTGGGCCGGTACCGACGCCGCCGGCACCGAGCTGAGCGTCGCGGTGCTCGATCCGGCGGTGGCCTCCGATCCGCGCTGGCGGGAGGCGTTCAAGGCGGAGGCCGACAAGCTCGCCCGGGCCGGCACCATCCGGCCGGTCAGCGCCGACTTCACCGCCAACCCGCCATGGGCGGCCTGCGCCGCGGGACCCGGCCCGGGTGCCGAGCAGATCTTCGTCGCGCTCGGCCAGGAGTACCGGCCGGCCGGCGAGGCACCGGCGCAGCCGGTCACGGCCGTGGCGACGGTACCCCCGCCGGTCGGCGCGCCCTCCACACCCCGTGACCCGGCGCCGGCCCGGCCGGACCTCGCGCCCGTCCCCGCCGCGGCCGGCGGCCACCCGGGGCGCTGGCTCGGGATCGCCGCGATCGTCCTGCTCCTGCCGGTTGCCGGCAGCGGCATCATCGCCGCCACCATGCGCCCGGCCACACCCGCGCCGGCCGTCTCCACGGAACCGTCGGCCAGCCGCTCCGCCTCACCGGCGCCGCTCGACACGCCGAAGCCGGCCCGGCCCGGGCTGGAACCGCCCAGAGACGGCGGCTGGCCGGCGAGCTGGCCGGTGTTCGCCGCCCCGGACAAGACGGAGACCGCCAAGCTGCCCGGCCTGGGTTTCACCGCCAAACTGCCGGCCGCCTGGCAGTGCGCGGCGCAACAGCGGGCGACCGGATTCGCCCGGTACACCTGCACGGACGGCGCCGTCCAGGCCGACCTGCTCACCCGCGCCTGCCCCAAGCCGTGCGACGCGGGCCGGCGAGCCGAGCTGCGCGGCGCCGAAGAGGCATGGGGACTGCCATGGATCCGCGGCGGTTCCCTCATCACCTACGCGGAGACCAGCCAACTCGACGGAGCCGCCCGGTACGCGCTGATCGTCGTCGCGTTCTGGCACAGCACCCCGGAGGCGGCGCTGGACCGCGAGGTCGTGTTCCGGGCGACCGCGCCACCCGACCGGACCGACGAGGTACGCAAGGTCGCCAACGCCGTCCGGCAGGCGGTCGGCTGACCGTCTTCGAGTGGAGTTCCCGGTCCGGACAGGCGGCCGTCACCGGGCGATCACCCGCGTCCGGGTGGATGCTGGGGTAACGGCCGGCAACCGGCGCCCGGTACTTCCGAAAGGGGTCATCGGCATGCCTCGTCCCCGTCTTCGCCGGATCGTGCTGGCCGGCGCCGCGCTCGTGCTCGCCGCGTCCGCCCTGTCGCCCGACCGGGCGAGTGGCGCCGGCCCCGATCTGCCGCTGGGCCCGGCCGGTCTGCCTCAGACGGCGACCGTCCAGCAGGTACTGCCCGGCGTCACGCTGACCACGTACGTGCGCGGGTACGCCTCCGCGCAGGAGTTCTGGTACGTGCGGGCCGGATTCGTCGCCACCCGGGACGCCGCGCAGGCGTTGGCCGCCCGGCTCGCCGCGGTCGGGCAGAGGGCCGTGATCGAGGAGATCGGCGGCCGTCCCGTCGACGATCCGGTCCAGGGCCCGGCCGGCTATCTGGTACGGGTGGGGAATTTCGCCAGCCAGGCCGAGGCGACCGCGCTGGCCCAGTCGCTGTCCGCCGCCGGCTTCACCGGTCTCGCGGTGACCAACAGCGCGCTGAACGGCGGCCCGACCACAGGCCCGTGGGTGGTACGGGTCCTGCGCGTCGACCGCCGGTTCGCCGGTACGGTGTCCGACGAGCTGTCCAACGGCGTGGTACAGGACCGGGAGACGACCTCGTCGATGGTCAACCGGCTCGGCGCGGTGGTGGGGGTCAACGGCGGGTACTTCGTGATCGGCGCCGCGGACGGTACACCGGGCAGCCCGGCCGGGGTCAGCGCGCTGGACGGCCACGTGGTACGCGAGGCCAACGGCAGGGCCGCGCTGGTACTGCTGCCCGGCGCGGCCGCTCCGCGGGTCATCCGGGTGGACAGCCACCTGTCGGTACGCTCTTCGGACGGTGCCGACCGGCCGCTGAACGGGGTGGACCGGTCGGTCGGGGTGATCCGCGACTGCGGTGAACCCGGCGACCTGCCGACCACCCTGCCCCAGCAGGACGTCACCTGCACCAATCCGAACGAGCTGGTCGCCTTCGACGCCACCTACGGACCGGCGGCCGAGCCCGGCACGGGCGCCGAGGCGGTACTGGACGAACACGGTTCGGTCACGCGGTTGCTGGATTCGCGGGGCGGGCCGATCCCGGTCGGTGGGCAGATCATCGAGGGCATCGGTACCGGCGCCGACTGGCTACGGGTGCACGCCACCCCCGGCACCCGGCTGTGGCTGCACGAGTCGCTGGTGGACCAGGCCGGCGGGGCGGTGCCGCTGACCCCCGGTACCGATGTGGTCGGCGGCGGCCCGTACCTCGTCAAGGACGGTCTCGGGTACGTCGACGCCTATACCGAGGGGTTCGAGCACCCGGCCGACCCGGGCTTCTACTACGCATTCGGCATCGCCCGCAACCCGCGGACCATGGCGGGCGTGACGGCCCACGGCGATCTGCTGCTGGTCACCGTCGACGGCCGGCAGCCCGGGTACAGCGTCGGCCTCAGCTTCGCCGAGGAGGCCCGGCTGATGGGCGCGCTGGGCTCGACGCAGGCGGTCAACCTGGACGGCGGCGGCTCGACCACGATGGTGGTCGACGGTCAGGTGCTGGGCCGGCCCTCGGACGCGACGGGGGAGCGCCCGGTCGGAGACGCCATCCTGATCTTCGCGCCGCGAGGTTAGCGGGGCGCGCTCAGTACGGGAGGACACGGCCCGAAGGTGTCCGCAGGTCCAGCTCGTACCGGTTGGCGCGGGAGGTGCTCCGGGTGGTCCTCGTCGGCTGCTTGTGGATCTGTACCTGGCGCATCGGAGGTGCTCCTTCATGAGTCTGCCGTCGCCTGTACAGACCGTGCGCGAGCCGAAAACTCGTCGGTCCGCTGTCGATACGATTGGATACGTGACCGACCCGGTACTGCGCTGGGGCGAGCCGGCCGTGCGCGTCCTGTCGCGCCTGCTGCCCGCCGAGGTGCTCTGCTATGTCGACAGCGACGCGGGCGCGTTCGCGCTCACCTTCGACGACGGGCCGCACCGGCAGACCACGCCGCAGTTGCTGGACGTGTTGGCCAGGCACGAGGCGAGGGCGACCTTCTTCATGATCGGCGAGCGGATCGCCGGCAACGAGCCGATCGTGGCGCGGATCGCCGCCGAGGGGCATGAGGTCGCCAACCACCTGATGAGCGAACAGCGCTCGGTACTGCTTCCCGACCCGCAGTTCCGGCGCGAGCTGGCGCAGGTGAACGCGCTGCTCGCGCCGTACGGGCAGGTCCGCTGGTGCCGTCCGGGGTCCGGCTGGTTCACCCCCCGCATGCTCAGGTCCGCGGCGGAGGAGGACCTGCGGATCGTGCTCGGCACGGTGGTGGCGATGCACAACGGCGGGCCGGGCGACGCGGGGATCGCGCGCAGCCTGCTCGGTGCCATCCGGCCGGGTTCGATCGTCGTCCTGCACGAGGGCGCGGACGCGCGGCGCGGGGTGGTGGCGACAACGGACCGGGTCCTGGCGGAACTCGGCCGGCGGGGCCTCGCCGCGGTGACCGTCTCCGAGCTGGTCGCGCGACGCCGGCCACCTGGGTGACCCGACGCGAGCGGCTAACGTTCGTGGGCGACCGGTGTCCCGCCGTGGGGCACCCCGGCGCGCGGGGCGGCGATCAGCCCGTCGCGGGCCAGGTACCCGGCCGGCGCGGCGATCCAGGCCGAGATGAGCAGGACGTGCACCCGCTCCGCCGCGCCCACCCCATGACCGGCGTAGATGAGCGGCAGCTCCAGCAGGCCGAGCACCGACAGCACCAGCGCGCTCAGCAGGCAGGCCCGGGCCAGCCGGGGGGACCACGCCCGGATCCCCCGCGCCCTGCTCAACAGCAGCATCGCCATGACGACGGCGAACACGCCCAGGGCGCCGGACAGGACGTGTGGGCGGTGCAGTTGGACAAGGACCGAGAGCTGGTCGATGCTCCGCTGGCACGACCGGTCGGTCGACGGCGTGCACGGCATCGGGTACCGGGCATCGGCGACGCCGCACAGGCCGAACACGGCCAGGAACACGCAGCCCAGCGTGGCTGGGCGGTCACGCGGCAGCCGGTACCACAGCGCCATGGCGAACACCGCGACGAGCAGTCCGCAGACCGCACCGGTCAGCCGGAGCAGCGCGCTGCCCGGCTGGCCGGGCACCTCCAGCTCGCTGACGAACGAGTCCGCCGGGCTCAGTCGCGAGCCCATCAGGCCGGCGACCGGAAACGAACCGTACAGCACGCCTCCGGTGAGCCCGGCCACGCCGCCGACCAGGTACACCGACGCCGGGCGCACCGCGTCCCGCCACCCGTTCCGCACATCCACCACCCGGTACCCACGACAGGCCCGCCGAAGGGGCTCCTTCGATTGTCATCCGGCGCGGCCGGCGCGGTAGCGTCGCCTCTGTTGACGCCAGCGTCATCAGAACGTACGCTCACGCGACTGTGACCGAGGTACGCCGCGCCTGCTACGGCATCGCCGAGATCGCCGATGCCCTCGGCGTCGCCCGGCAGCTCGTGGCCGCCTGGCGGCGCCGGCGCAGTCACGGCATGCCAGAGCCCGACGCCGAGCTGGCCTCCGGCCCGGTCTGGCTGGGCAGCACGATCGAGCCCTGGCTCGATCGGTTGCCGGCCCGCCCGATCGCGCCGGAACCGATCGGCTACGCGGAGGTCACGCGGGTGGCGCGGCGGGTACTGCGGCTGCTCGCGCTGCTTCTGGAGGATCCGCCGCGGGTCGCGCTGGTGGCCCGCGCGCTGGCCGAGGTCCGCGAGGTGGCCGCGGTGGTGGCCGAGGCGGGCCGGGACCGCGACCCGGTACGCGGCGGTGTGCTGCGACTCGTCGCGGCGGCCGGCGAGGTCCGGGACCCGGGCGCCCCGGCCGAGCTGGCCGACCTCCGGCGGCGTCTGTTGGGCGCCCTGCCCTCGCTCGCTGAGCTTGTCCTGTC
>JBKPCQ010000282.1:0-4566 GCA_046727455.1 Actinomycetota bacterium
CGAAGCCTGCGTCGGCGTCGGGGTACTCGCCGGCGGCGCGCCCTCCGGTGGCGTCGCGTCGGCGGGCAGGGGGTCGCCGACCCAGCCCTCGCCGTCCCAGTACCGCTGGGTGGTCGGCTCGGCCGGATCCTTGTACCAGCCCGGGGTGATCATGCCGGTACCCTTACCACGACGGTTCGCGGCCACTTGTCGTGCAGGCACTGCCGGTACGGCTGGTCCCAGAGCTGCCAGAACCCGTCGAGGTAGGCCACCGGGCCGAGGAACCCGCAGCCGATCTGCACGAGGAACCGCTTGTTCGCGGCTTCCATGTCCATCGGCGCGCCGTCGGCCAGGCGGACGATCTTGATCTTCATCACGCGCTTGCCGACGGTCTGGCCCTTCCGGACCTGGTACACGACCATGTAGAGGTACTGGATCAGGAGCTGGATCGGCAGTAGGACGGCGAAGAAGACCAGTTCGAGCAGGATCAACCCGCCGACGTGGACAGTGCCCGTCGGCGTCGGCTGGAGCTGGTCCACCATCATCGGGATGACGACGGCCAGGCCGATGATGATCGGGACGAGCGCCACGGCGGCCACGACCAGGGCGTCGAGGAGGTAGGCGGCGAGCCGCTGGCCGAAGTCGGCGAGCGGCGCGCCGTTGGGCGCGACCGGCAGGGGCCGGTAGCCGGGCGGGGGCGGCCGGTACCCCGGCTGCGGATAGGGCACCGAGTATCCGCCCGGCGGCGGGTAGCCGGGTGGCGGGTAGCCGGGTGGCGGGTAGCCCGGCGGGTACTCCGGGGGCCGGAGGCCGGGGGGTGGCTGCGTCACACGGTAAGTGTTACAGGTTCCCGCGACGCGCCTGCTCCCGCTCTATCGCCTCGAACAGCGCCTTGAAGTTGCCCTTGCCGAAGCCCAGCGAGCCGTGCCGCTCGATCAGCTCGAAGAACACCGTGGGCCGGTCCTGTACCGGTTTCGTAAAGATCTGCAAGAGGTACCCGTCCTCGTCCCGGTCGACGAGGATCCGCCGCTTCTCCAGCTCCTCGATCGGTACCCGGACGGTACCGATGCGGGCGCGCAGCGCGGGGTCGTGGTAGTACGAGTCGGGGGTGTCGAGGAACTCCACCCCGGCCGCGCGCATCGCGTCCACGGTGGCGAGGATGTCGCCCGTGGCCAGCGCGACGTGCTGGGCGCCCGGCCCGCCGTAGAACTCCAGGTACTCGTCGATCTGCGATCTGCGCCGGGAAACGGCCGGCTCGTTGAGCGGGAACTTCACCTTCCGGGTACCGTTCGCGACCACCTTGCTCATCAGCGCGGAGTAGTCCGTGGCGATGTCGTCCCCGACGAACTCGGCCATGTTCGTGAAGCCCATGACCCGCTGGTAGAACCGCACCCACTGGTCCATCCGGCCCAGCTCGACGTTGCCCACGACGTGGTCGACGGCCTGGAAGAGGCGCCTGGGCGCGCGTGGCCCGATCGGCTCCCGGGGCACGAAGCCGGGCCGGAACGGCCCGTCGTACCGGGACCGGTCGACCAGCGTGTGCCGGGTGTCGCCGTACGCCCGGATGCCGGCCACGCGGACGGTGCCGTTGGCGTCGGTCTCGTCGTGCGGCGGTTCGATGCCGGTCGCACCCTGCCGGGTCGCGTACGCGTACCCGGCGTCCACGTCCGGTACCTCCAGCGCGATGTCGAGGATGCCGTCGCCGTGGCGGGCGTGGTGCGCGGCGAGCGGGGTACCGGCCCGGACCGTTCCGGCCAGCACGAACCGCACCGAGCCGGCGGTCAGCGCGTACTCGGCGGCGTCCGGGTGGCCCTGCTCCGGGCCCCGGTACGCGACGCAGGTCATCCCGAACGCGGTGGAGTAGTAGTGCGCCGCCTGGCGGGCGTTGCCGACGACGAAGTACAGATGGTCGATGCCGCGTACCGGGAACGGGTCCGTGGCGATGTCGTGCGCGACGGCACCGACGAGCTCATCGAGGTTGACATAGTCGGCCTGGGTCATGTGCCGAGCATCGGCCGGCCCGTCCGCGCTGGGCAACTGTCAGGTTCCAGGCTGGTCAAGATGCACATCTTGTCGCCGGGATCGGGCCTACGGCTGGACAATCTGTCCTATGACACATCCGATCGACAGTCTTGATGCCCGACTCATCGCGCTGCTCGTCGCGCACCCCCGGATCGGCGTGCTGGAGTGCGCCCGCCGGCTGCGGGTCGCGCGGGGCACGGTACAGGCGCGGCTGGACCGGCTGGCCGCGCGCGGGGTGGTGCGCGGGTACGGGCCGGACATCGCGCCGGCCGCGCTGGGTTACGGGGTGACCGCGTTCGTCACCCTGGAGATCCGGCAGAGCCGGGGGCACGACCCGGCCGCCGCGCACCTGGCGACCATCCCCGAGGTCCTGGAGGTACACACGATCACCGGCTCCGGCGACCTGCTCTGCCGGATCGTCGCCCGGTCCAACGCCGACCTGCAGCGGGTGATCGACCAGGTGGTGGCGTACGACGGCATCGTCCGCGCGTCGACGATCATCGCCCTGGCCGAGCAGATCCCCTACCGGGTCCTGCCCCTCGTGGCCGTGGCGGCTGGTTTCGCGGATCTTGCGTCGCTACGGTGATCGCCATGGCCAACGGGAGAGCCATCGGCCGGTTCGAGGCCGCGCTGGGCGTGGTCGGGCTGGTGGCGCTCGGTGTCACGTACAGCATCACCACCGGCTGGAACCCGATGCCGACGGTGCAGGGCTGGCTGGACCGCAGCCAGACGCTGGCCGAGCCGGCTCCCGCGTGGACGGTGCGGACCGGGGACCAGCCGTCGTGGGCGGTGGTCGCCGGCGGTGTCGCCGTGGTCAGCACCGGGGGCGAGGTCAGCGGCTACGACGCCCGCGGCGGCACCCAGCTCTGGACGCACCGGGTGGCGTGGGGTGCGGTGGCCGGCCCGGTCGTGGTCGTCGGGCAGCGCCGGGGGTACCAGGCGCTCGACCCGGGTTCCGGAGCGGTTCGCTGGTCGGATCCCGCCGCCATCGGCGCGTGGACATTCACCGATCTCGTGATCGGCGTCTCCTGCCCGCAGGCGGTGGTCTGCGTGCTGACCGCGCGCGCCCCGCAGGGCGGCACGGTGCGCTGGGAGGTGGCCTTGCCTGGCGACGCCCGGCCGCTCGCCGGGGCGAACCGGCCGCTGGTCGGCCTGCGGCCGCTGGGCCGGGCGGAGCATTCCGCGCAGCCGGTACCGGCCCTGCTCGGCTTTCCCGTCGAGGACCGGGTCCAGGTGGTGGACACCACGACCGGTACCCGGACCCGGGCGTACCGTTCCACGCCGGCCGCCTGGGTCTCGGTCGCCGGTACCCGGGTGGTGGTGTCGCGGGGCGACGCCCGTCGCGGCCGGTGCACCCTGAGCGCCGAGGGACGCGACCCGGCCGGCGACCGGCTGGTCTGGCAGTTGACCGGGTACGACCTGCACACCGCGAGCACGGCCGGCTGCGACGAGCGGACCGACCCGGTGGGGGCGGCCGGGCTGCTCGCCGCCCGCAGCCCCGACGGCCACGAGGTGCTGCTCGACCCGGCAAACGGCGGCGAGGCGTTCCGCGCCGGTACCGGCGAGAAGATCCTCGACACCGACGGCCGCCTCGTCCTCGTCCGTACCGCCGACAAGGCGGCCGTCCGCGCGGCGGACCTCGGCACCGGCGCGACCCGGTGGCGCCGGCCGGTCGCCCGGGACGCCGGGGTCGCGCTCGGTCCGGGGGTGGTGGCGTTCACCGACCTGGCCGCCGGCCGGCTCACCGCCGTCTCGGCGACGGGCGCGGTGCTGGCCGACGTGGCGAGCGCGGCGACGGTACTCGGGTTCGCCGACGACGGCGTGCTCGTCAACGTCGGACGGCAGGTCGGGCTGGTCAAATACAGCCGGTAGCATCCGGGCCATGGGCCTCCCGCCGTTCCAGTACACCCCGTTGCTCCCGCTCGGACCCGACCGGACCGGGTACCGGCTGCTCACCACCGACGGCGTCGGCGTCGTCGACGGCCCGGGCGGCCGCCGCTTCCTCACCGTCGAGCCGGCGGTGCTGACCCGGCTGACCGCCGAGGCCATGCACGACATCGCGCACTACCTGCGCGCCGCGCACCTGACCCAGCTCCGGTCCATTGTGGACGATCCGGCCGCGTCGCCGAACGACCGGTTCGTCGCGCTGGACCTGTTGCGCAACGCCAACATCGCGGCCGGCGGGGTGCTGCCGATGTGCCAGGACACCGGTACCGCCGTCGTGATGGGCAAGCGCGGTCGCCAGGTCCTCACGGACGGCACGGACGAGGCGGCCATCGCGCGCGGCGTGTTCGACGCGTACACGACGCTGAACCTGCGGTACTCGCAACTGGCGCCGCTGACCATGTGGGAGGAGCGCAACACCGGTACCAACCTGCCGGCGCAGATCGAGATCTATGCCGGGGACGCCCACCCGGACAGCTACGAGTTCCTGTTCATGGCCAAGGGCGGCGGCTCGGCCAACAAGTCGTACCTGTACCAGGAGACCAAGGCGCTGCTGAACCCGGCGGGCATGATGCGGTTCCTGGAGGAGAAGCTGCGGCTGATCGGGACGGCCGCGTGCCC
>JBKPCQ010000283.1:0-26054 GCA_046727455.1 Actinomycetota bacterium
CGCCCCGTCGTACCGGATCCGCGACTTTCTCGCCCGCAACCTGGTGCCGTACCGCTGGTTCGCGGCCGACGAGCCGGACGGGCGCCGGCTGCTCGACGCGGCCGGGGTCGGCCCGGAGGCGATCCCGCTGGTGGTCACGCCTGACGGGCGGGCGCTCTCCACGCCGACCCCGGCGGAGATCGCGGCCGTGGTGGGCCTGTCGACGGCTCCGGTACGCGACTTCTACGACCTGATCATCATCGGCGGCGGGCCGGCCGGGCTGGGCGCGGCGGTCTACGGCGCCTCCGAGGGGCTGCACACCGTCCTGGTCGAGCGCAAGGCGATCGGCGGGCAGGCCGGGCAGAGCTCCCGGATCGAGAACTACCTGGGCTTCCCCGACGGCGTGTCCGGGGCGCAGCTCACCGAGCGGGCCCGCCGGCAGGCGAGCAAGTTCGAGGCGGAGGTGCTCACCACCCGCGACGTGGTCGGGATGGACGCGCGCGGCCCGGCCCGGGTGGTGCGCTTCGACGACGGTACCGAACTGTCGGCGCACGCCGTGATCCTCGCGACCGGCGTGTCGTACCGGCCGCTGGCCGCCGCCGGGGTCGCCGACCTGACCGGGCGCGGCGTCTACTACGGCTCGGCCGCGACCGAGGGGCCGGCGTGTGCCGGTACCGACGTCTACATCGTCGGCGGCGCCAACTCGGCCGGCCAGGCGGCGCTGTTCTTCGCCCGGCACGCCCGCAAGGTCACCCTCGTCGTGCGCGGCGACTCGCTGGAACGCTCGATGTCGTACTACCTCATCCAGCAGCTCGCCGCGATCGACAACATCGAGGTGTGCACCGGCACCGAGGTCATCGAGGCGCACGGCGGCGAGCACCTGGAGGCGCTCACCCTCTGCGACAGCAAGCGGAGCAGCCGGACCAAGGTATCGGCCGAGCACCTGTTCATCTTCATCGGCGCGGAGCCGCGTACCGAATGGCTCGACGACGCCGTCCAGCGGGACCCGCGCGGCTTCGTGTACACCGGACCGGACCTGCTGACCGACGGGCAGCGGCCGGCCGGCTGGGACCGCGACCGCGACCCGTTCTATCTCGAATGCAGCGTGCCGGGCATCTTCGCGGCCGGCGACGTGCGGGCCAACTCGGTCAAGCGGGTGGCCTCGGCCGTCGGCGAGGGCGCGATGGCGGTGACGCTGGTCCACCGGTACCTGGAGTCGGCATGAGACCGGAAGAGCTCAAGACCCTGTTCCTGTTCGAGGCGCTGACCGACGAGCAGCTCGATTGGCTGGCCGAGAAGGGCACGGTGCGGGATTTCCCCGCCGGCAGCACGGTGTTCGCCGAGGGCGACCCGGCGGAGAGCTTCTTCGTGCTGCTGTCCGGGACGCTCGCGCTGTCCCGGCGGGTACAGCAGGACGAGGTGGAGACCGCCCGCACCGACCAGCGCGGCGTCTACATGGGCGCGACCCAGGCATACCTGCGCAATGACACTCTCCGGGCCGGGACCTACCTCGCCTCCATGCGGGCGATCAGCGACTGCAGCTTCTTCGTCCTGTCCGCCGAGGACTTCGGCACGATGATCCGCGAGTGGTTCCCGATGGCGATGCACCTTCTGGAGGGGCTCTTCTTCGGGATGCGCAACAGCCAGGCGGCGATCGGGCAGCGGCAACGGCTGGCCGCGCTCGGCTCGCTCGCGTCGGGTCTCATGCACGAGCTGAACAACCCGGCCGCCGCGACGGTGCGCGCGACCGCCGCGCTGCGCGAACGGGTCGCCGGAATGCGCAAGAAGCTGGGCATGCTCGCCGACGGCCGGATTCCGGCCGACCAGCTCCTGGCACTGACGCACCTGGTGGACCCGATCATCGAACGGGCCGCGAAGGCGCCGGAGCTGAGCCCGATGGAGGCCGGCGACCGCGAGGACGAGGTGGGCGACTGGCTGGACGAGCACCAGGTCACCACCGGCTGGGACCTGGCCCCGGTGTTCGTCGCGGGCGGTCTGGACGTCGCCTGCCTGGAGGACGTCGCCGCGAGCGTCGCACCCGGCCTGCTCGACCAGGCGCTGCACTGGATCGGGTACGCCCTGGAGACCGAGCAGTTGATGACCGACATCGAGGACGCCGGCAACCGGATCTCCTCGCTGGTCGCCGCCGCGAAGCAGTACTCCCAGCTCGACCGCGCCTCGCACCAGTGGATCGACGTGCACGAGGGGCTGAAGAGCACGCTGGTCATGCTCACCCACAAGCTGCACGGCATCGAGGTGGTCAAGGACTTCGACCGTACGCTTCCGCGGATCCCGGCCCACCCGGCGGAGCTGAACCAGGTCTGGACCAACCTCATCGACAACGCCGCGGCCGCGATGGCGGGCGAAGGCACCCTCACCGTGCGCACCGCGCGCGACGGCGACCGGGTACTCGTCGAGATCGGCGACACCGGACCGGGTATCCCGCCGGAGCTGCGACAGCGGGTCTTCGAGCCGTTCTTCACCACCAAGCCTGTCGGCGAGGGCACCGGGCTCGGCCTGGACATCTCGTACCGGATCGTGGTCAACGCGCACGGCGGCGACATCAGCTTCACCTCCGTGCCGGGTGACACCCGTTTCCAGGTCCGGCTGCCGACGGCCGAGCCCGCGTCGAACTAGCCGACCGGCTTCCGCTCCGGCACGGCCGGCGCCGGGGCCGGCGCCGAGGCTGGATCCAGCGGTGCGACGTTCGGCACGAGGTACCCGACGGCCGCCTGCCCGAACAGGGTGACCGCGGCGATCGACAGGGACTGGTTCCAGGCGCCTGCGACGATCCACGCGGTGACGAGACCGCACAGCGCGGTGATCTGGGTGGCCCACCACTTCCGGGAGGGCATCTGGATGGTGTTTGGCATGACCGCCAGAGGGGCCGGCGGCACGCCGTGATACCTCCGTGACGCGATCCGGTCAACCGGTACCGAGGTCGAACTCCTCCCACGCGGCGATCGCCGTGCGGTTGGCGATGAGCGGCTGGGTGCCGGCGTTCTCCGCGCAGACGTACTTCCCGTTCGCCAGAGCCTTGAGGCTCACGCTGCCGTCGGGGTTGTGGACGAGCTGGAACGTCTCCCACGCGCCGACCGCGCCGCGGTTGGCGATCAGCGGCAGGGTACCGGCGTTCTCCGCGGTCACGTACTTCCCGTTGGCCAGGGACCGCAGCGCGACGAGCCCGCCACCGAGGTCCAGCACGTCGAACCGCTCCCACCAGCTCGCGACGGTACGGTTGGCGATCAGCGGCGCGGTCCCGGCGTTCTCGGCGGTGACGAGGTGCCCGTTGGCGTGCGCGGTGAACACCGAGTGGGCGGTCGGGACCGCGGTCGCGTCGAACTCCTCCCAGGCGCCGATCGCGGTGCGGTTGGCGATCAGCGGCTGGGTGCCGGCGTTCTCCGCGCAGACGTACTTCCCGTTCGCCAGAGCCTTGAGGCTCACGCTGCCGTCCGGGTTGTCGACGATCTGGAACGTCTCGGCCGGCCCGATCCCGGTCGCGCTGGCGATCAATGCCGACGCGCCGGCGGTCACGTACGCCCCGTCAGCCAGCGACCGCAGCGCGACGAACCCGCCGCCGGCATCCACCACGTCGAACTTCTCCCAGAAGTCGGCTTGCGTCCGGTTGGCGATCAACGGTAGGGCACCGGCGTTCTCCGCCGTCACGAGGAGGTTGTTGGCATGGGACCGGAGGGTTATCTGGGTGCCGGGGGTGGGCGGGCAGGGCGTCGACCGGTAGGTGGCGGTCAGCGTGGTCGCCGTCGCCGGGGCGACCAGCGTGTGGGCCGGCGGCCCGCCGTCGGACCAGAAGCAGAAGCCATAGGTGGTACCGCCGGAAAGCTGCGGCGTCGGCGCGCTGACCGAGTTCGTCGAGCCCTGGATGACGGTGACCGTGAAGGGTGTCGTGCGGGTGTCCGAGCCGGCCGTCAGGGACAGCCCGCCGGGGTTCGTGGTGAACGTCAGGTCCACCGGCTTGGGATGCACCGCCACGCTGGTGGTACCCGTCAGCCCGCCGGAGTCGGTGACGGTGAGCTGGATCTCCAGGTAGGACGGGTACCCGTGGTCGATCCCGACGACCGTGCCGCTGGTGACCCCGGTGAAGGTGTTGAGCGGGTGGACATGGCAGTTGTCCGGCGTGATGCAGTGGTGCATCACCACCTGCCAGGTGAACGCCGACGCCGGGAGGCTGCCGTCCTGCCGGTCGGTGGCGTGCCCGGAGAAGCCGATGACGTCGCCCACCGCCCAGGTCAGTGACGCCGACGGGGTGTCGATGACGGCGGCCGGGGCGTCGTTGCCGGCCTGGATGGTCACCGTCCTGGTGTCGGAGACGCCGAGGGTGTCGGTGACCGTGAGCCGCGCGGTGAAGGTACCGACGGGGTAGGTGTGGCTGGCCGTCGCGGTGGTCGCGTCGACGGTGCCGTCGTCGGTGAAGTCCCAGGCGTACGTCAGCGCGCCCCGGTCGGCCGGGTCCGGGTCGGTGGAGCCGGTCGCGTCGAAGCTGACCGCCAGCGGCGCGCTGCCCGAGGTCGGTGACGCGACCAGCGACGCGGTCGGCGGCTGGTTGTTCGGGAAGTACCGGATGCGGTGCACCGCTCCACCGGCGATGTCGACGTAGTACAGGTCGCCGCCGGGGCCGACCGTCAGGTCGACCGGGGAGCTGTTGGTGGCGGTACCGACGAGGAACGTCTGGATGTTGTTCCGGTCCGGTAGGCCGTCCGACCCGGGGAGCATCGCCCAGATGCAGTGCCGGGCGTAGTCGGCGAAGAACAGCGCACCCCGGTACCCGGCCGGGTACTCGCCGCCGCTGGCCGGGTAGAACGCGGTCCCGGTGATCGAGGAGCCGCCCGTCGGGCAGGACTCGCCGGCCACCACCTTCTGGGCGTGGTTGTAGGTGTAGTAGGGCTGGCTCTGCCCGGCTCCGGCGTAGAGGCTCGTGCACAGGTCGAGGTTGGCGCTCTGGTACCCCGGCTGCGGGCCCGGCCCCTCGTAGCACGGCCAGCCGAAGTTGGGCACCGGGCCGGTCGGGTCCACGACCCGGTCGATCTCCTCCCAGTCGTTCCAGCCGACGTCCCCGATCCACACCTCGTGGGTACCCGGCCGGAACGTGTACCGGAACGGGTTGCGCAGCCCGTGCGTGACGATCCGCCGCGCGTTCGGGTCGCCGCTCGCGGCCAGCGGGTTGTCCGGGAGCGCGTTGCCGGTCGCCGGGTCCAGCCGGAGCAGGGCACCGTTGAGCGCGGTCGGGTTGGCGCTGGACCGGATGTTCTGCGAGCGCAGCGCGCCGCCCTGCCCGGCCGGGTCACCGCACGGGTTGGGCGGCGTACCGGTCGCTCCCCAGTCGACGAACGTGAAGGCCGCGCCGTCTCCGGCACTCGCGTAGAGCGCGCCGTCCGGGCCGAACTGGAGGTCGTCCATGGAGTGGCTCGGGTACTGCTGGCACCAGCCGGTGACCAGCACCTGCTCGCTGCCGGTCATATGGTTCCCGCTGGCCTGCAGGCGGGACAGCCGCCCGGTCACCAGGCAGTTGCCGTTGTTGGGGTTGGGGCACACGTCGTGCCAGTACGGCGCGGTCTGGCCGGGCGGCGCGTCGTAGGCGTACAGCACGTACACCCACGGGTCCGTGGGGAAGTCCGGGGGCACCGCCAAGCCGATCAGGCCCCGGTCGGCCAGGTCCTGAACCTGCGTGCTCAGGTCGGCGAAGAGGTCCGGGGTGGGGTCGGCGAAGTTGTCGTAGACCTTGATGGTCCCGCGCTTCTCCGCCACGAAGACCCGGCCGTCCGGCGCGAGCACCATCTTGGTGGGCGCGACGAGCCCGGCGAGGACGACCTGGTCCTGGAACCCCGCCGGCAGCACCACGCCGGCCGCGAGAGCGCCGCGCACCGGTACGAGTACACCGGCGAGCAGGGCGATGACGAACAGGACACGCGTGACCGACCGGCCCGACATCTGCGGGATTGTAGGGGAGTGCTCTCGTTACGCGCTGTCACCTTTCCGACGTGTTGCGCCAACTGCATGATCCCGGTGATCTACCGGCTCACGACGAAGACCACGGAGCGCCCGGCGGCCGCCGTCCGGCGCAGGAACGCACGGAGGGCGTCGAAGCGACTCCAGGTGTCCTTCCAGTCGACTTCGGGCAATGGAACGGCGCGGTACCGCGTGCGCAGCCAGGTCTCGTCGATCGGCGTCAGCTCGGCCGCGAGGTCACGGACCTCACCGGCGGGTACGAAGCTGACCGTCCAGTCCCTGCCCGGATAGAGCTGGCGGCCGCCGAGGACGCAGCGGTTGAGCGGGTACTCGCCGTTGCCGGGAGTGAGCGTGCCGTCGGTCAGGCAGCGGTGGATGGCGCCCCACGCCGTACCGGTCTCCTGTGCCTCCGCGCCGATCGTGAAGTCGAGGAGCAGGTCGACCAGCTCGTCGTAGTCGCCGGACTCGGCGGCTTCGAGGAGGCGTCCCTCGCTTTCCCGATCGAGCGCGACGTGCAGGCCCGGCGATGCCATGGCTTCCCCCCACATGGACCAACGCGGCAGGGCCACAATACACACATGTACATGAATGGGAAGTCCGGTACGCGACCCTACCAATCGGTACCAGGATCCACCACCTGCAACCTCAGTTCGCTCGTGTACCGCTCGCCGTTCGGCCCCGGCAGCCACACCTGGTCCGGCGCGGGAAGCATCTCGGTGAACCGGACCCGGCTGTCCTGCTCCTCGGTCTCCCGCGCCCGGCGGATCGCGGAGACCAGCGCCGCCGCCTGCGCCGAGCTGGTCAGGTCGACGTAGAACGGCTTCAGCTCGCCGGGTAGCTTGACGAACACGAACCGGGGCAGGCCCAGCCGGGCGGCCGCCCTCCGGATCATCTGGAAGCCGGCCAGCTCGGTGGCCGGGTGACGGGGCAGCTCGAACCCGGCCAGCGGCACCGTCCACGACTCCCGGGTGACCACGAGGTCGTCCACCCAGATCCGGGGCAGATGCGCCCGGTCCCCGCCGGGCAGCTTGAACGCGTCGAGCACCTCGGCCGCGAGGATCATGCCGAGCACGTCGATCGGCCGGAACCGGCCCCGGCCGTCGGGGGTGCGGCAGTACAGCCCGCTGGCGTCGCGCTCGACGGTCAGCTCCGCGAGGTTGGTCCGTCGGCGCGGGTCGCCGCCGGGGTAGTGGCTCAGCGCCAGCCACCACTGCCGGTCGTCCGGCACGGTGGGCATGGTGCGGGCCAGCACCCGGGGGTAGTGCTTGACCGGTACCAGCAGCACGCGGCTGCCGGGCATGCTGCGCGCGAGCATCCGGGACAGCCGGGCCGGGTCGGGGTGCTGGTCGACGAACGCGCCGGCCTCGATCGTGTTCCACGCGGCGTGCAGCTCGCCGAGGATCAGGTGCCCCTCACCCCGGGCCAGCGCGGCCGGGTCCGGGGCGGCGACCTGCACGTCGGCGCTGTGCTGGTACGCCTGCATCCAGCCGGGTCCGGTCGACGGGAACAGCTCGCGTACCGCCGGCCACAACTCCGCGCTGGAGTGCCGTACCTCGGCCACGTCCCGGTCCACGCCGAGCAGTTCACCCCACTGCCGCGCGAACGTCCCCAGTACCGGCTGGAAAAGCTGCGAACCCGGAACGAACAGCTCCTGCGCGCACATTCCGACGACGTAGGACAGCGCGACCCGCTCCGTCCCGGAGTCGACGAACACGTCGTACGCCCGGTTGAACGCCGCCTCGTACCGTGCGGCGATCTCGCCGGTCAGCCACCGCAGGCTGTACGCCAGCAAGGACAGCGGGGGACCGAGCCGGCCCAGCAACTGCGGTCCGAAGCTGACCTCCGCTTCCCGGCTGGCCTCCAGGTAGACCAGCCGGCGCCCGCCGTAGGTCTCGCCCGGCCGCCGTCGCGGCGACTTCGCGGTCAGCGCGCCGAACGTCTCGTCCAGCGCGGCCAGCGCGGCGTCCAGCTCGTCCACGCCCGCGGCCCGCGCGACGGCGGCGACCCCGGACTCCAGGCGGTCGAGCGCGCTGTCCAGGCCGGCCCGTACCGCCTCGTCGCCGATGGCCGACACGGCGGTGCGCAGGACCAGCTCCGGGTGCAGCACCATCGGCGGCTCCAGGTCCCAGCGCACGTACCCGGCCTCGACCAGCTCGCCGAGCTGCCGGTACGCGGCCCTCTCGTCCGGGAACGCGCCCCCGGCGACCAGCTCGGCCACCAGGTCGCGGGCCGGCCGCAGGCCGTCGCAGCGACTCAGCACCCGCCATTGCGGTTCGGTCAGCGCTACCGGCGGCCCCTCGGTGACCCAGAACTCCCGCTCGACCAGGGTGGCGGACGGGTTGCGGCGGGGCGCGATCCACGGCCGTACGGCCGGATCGGCGGAGAACACCGCCGCCAGCTCGTCCACCGCCCATGGTTCCAGGTGGACGCTGCGCCGCCCGACGAGCGCCGAACCGGGCGCCACCGACGCGAACGGCCCGTCCGGCCGCAGGTCCGCCCAGCACACCGGGCCGAAGAAGCCGATCGTGTCGTTCTTGGCGCAGTACCGCGCCCAGTACCGCGTGACGACCCGCTCCTTGCGCCGCACGTACTGGTTGCGCCGCCCGGAGTCGCCCCGCGCGAGCGGGCGGACCGCCTCGCGCAGCACGGCCGGGTTCTGCCAGGCGACCGCCGTCTGCAGGTCCGGCCGGGCGGCGACGGCTACCAGCCGGTCATGCTGGCGACCCTCGGCCCGCGCCACCGTCTCCGGATCCGCGCTGTCCGCGTCGACGGCGGCGGCGTATACCGGATCGCCGAGCGCGACCAGCTCACCGATGGGGAAGCCGGCGCCGCGCAGGACGGCGGCCGGCCAGACAAGCAGCGGGCCTCCCGGTAAGGGTAAGAGCTCGTCGGGACCGGTGGCCCCGCTCGTGCCCGCGTCCTCCCGCACTGGATTGCGAACATCCCGCATGCCGGCCCCCCTCGCGCACCCGAGGTCACCCACCCGAAAGGAAGATACCCGTCGCCGATACCCCGGTACGACTGGCGTTTCGGGCAGTGCTCCGCGACCCTTAGTCCCTCCCGTCGAGGAGTTCCACGTGGGAAACTCTCGCCCGGTTCACCATGACGGTCCACAGTGGACGGCGGCGCAGCGGATGGCGGCGCAGCGGATGGCGGCGCAGCGCCTCGGCGACCGCCACGACGACGACCAGCCCGGTCACGGTCGCGACCACCACGTTGGGCAGCCCGATCAGCTTCAGCGCGCTGGCCAGGAGCACCACCACGAGTGCGACGCGGATCACGGCGGCCGGTGCGCGGGCGGACATCCGCGCACCGAGCAGCACCCCCGGTACCGAGCCGAGCAGGACCGCGCCCGCGATGTCCAGCCGTAGGTCGCCGAACAGCGCGTGACCCAGCGCGGCGGCGGCGACCAGCGGGATCGCCTGCACCAGGTCGGTGCCGACCAGGTTGTTGGCCCGCAGCGCCGGGTACAGCGCCAGCAGCACGACGATGATCAGTGAGCCGGAGCCGACCGAGGTCAGCCCGACGACGAGGCCGCCGGCCGCGCCGAGCAGGGCGGTGGGCAGCGGCCGTACCCGCACCGGCGGCCCGCTCTGCGAGCCCTCGTCGCGCCGGCCGCGGTAGGACTTGACGACCAGCCCGGCGGCGGCGAGCAGCAGCGCGCCCGCCAGCGCGAGCTGGACACTGCGCTGGACCGTGGCGTCCGGGCCGATCAGCCGTAGCAGCAACACGCCGCAGAACGCGCTGGGTACGCTGCCCACGCACAGCCAGCGCACCAGCGGCCAGTCGACGGTACCGCGCCGGGCGTGCACCCAGCCGCCGAACGGCTTCATCACCGCGCTGGCCGCCAGGTCGCTGGAGACGGCGGCCACCGGCGGTACCCCGAACAGGAGCACCAGGATCGGCGTCATCAGTGCGCCGCCGCCCATACCGGTCAGACCCACCACCGTGCCGACCCCGAAGCCGGCGAGGGCCATCACCAGGTCCATCGGTCGAGTCTGCCGGCCCGGTCGGGGCTTCGTCTACTTTTCCGGCCGACTTTGTCGGGTTGTTTCCATCACGTCGTCGTACGCGGCGCTGACCCGCTTGGGCACGCACATGCGCCATGCCTCCACGACCAGCTCCCGCATCTCCGCCGCGTCGATCGCGGCCAGCCGGACCCGGACCCAGTGGTACCGCATGTCGGACGGGATCGGCAGGAGGAACTTGTCCGGCTCGGCCGCCACCAGGGCCGCGCGCTCCTCCTTCGGGAAGCCGAAGCCCATCGTCGTCTCGTCCGGGGAGATCGCCACGTAGACGATCCTGCCGACGCGGAACTTGATCCGGTCCCGGATCAGATGCTCCTCGGTGCGCGGCAGCGACAGCGCCACCCGCCGGATCTCCTCAACCGTCACCATCCCCGGACGGTATCCCCGGGGTCCGACAGTCTCCGGCGCCGAGATCTTGGACGGGGTCGATCCCACGTCGCGGGACGGCACTAAGCCAGCTCGGCGAAGATCGTGATCTGGAGGCCGGCGGGAGCGGCCAGCCGGGCGTTGAGTGAGTTCCACGGGGTACGGGTCGGCGGCGCGATGACCTCGGCCCCGGCCTCGGCCAGGCGCCCGGTCACCGCCGGGGAGTCGGCGACCTCGAAGGCCACCCGGACGTGTCCGGCCACCCGCCGGCCCACCTCGACCTCGTCGATGTAGGCGGCGTACCCGGGGTCGGCCAGCTCCAGGGTTGCCGTACCGGCCGCGAGGATGGTGACCCGCCCACCGTCGGGTGACGAGTAGGACTCCTGCTCGGGCAGGCCCAGGACGTCGCGGTAGAAGCGCAGGGCCGCGTCGTAGTCGGTCGCGGTGACCGCCAGGCGGAGCTGGCGGACGGGTGGCTGTTCAGTCATCGCCCTGATCCTTGTAGAGGCAGAAGGGGTGCCCGGCGGGGTCGAGCATGACCCGGACGTTGTCCTGCGGCTGGAACCCGGCCTCGCGCGCGCCGAGTTCGCGTGCGTGGGCCACCGCGGCGTCGAGGTCGCTCACCTCGAAGTCGAGATGCAGCATCATCTGCTGCTCTCCGTCGGCCGGCGGCCAGACCGGGGGCCGGTACCCCTCCGAGGTCTGGAAGCCCAGGTACGCCACCCCGTCGGGTGGCCCGACCGTCGCGTACTCCGGCTTCTCCGAGGCGATCTTCCAACCGAGCAGGGTCGCGTAGAAGCGCGCCAGCGCCGGGGCTTCAGGGGCCTCCAGCACCACGCCCCACCAGTCGTGGCGGGACATCCGGGGGGTCGATTCGTCTGCCTGTTCGCGTCCGCGCATGGGTACAAGCTATCCGCTGGCCTTCCCCCTGCGGGTGGCCTGCGCGGCGACCCGCATCGCCTCGGTCACCAGCACGGCGGGGTCGGCTCGGCCGTCGACCTTGATCTCGACGTCCGAGCCGTTCACCCGCACGCGTACCGTGGCGCTGCTCCGGTGTGCCTCGACCCACGTCTTGAGCAGGCGGAACAGGCCGAGCAGGGCACCCTGGGCGAGGACCGCGACGATCGCCGCGTCGCCCAGCCCGGACCCGCCGCCGGCACCCGACCCGGGCCGGACCTTCTCGCGGTACTCGGGGGAGCGGCGGATCCAGTCGATGAGCGGCGGCGCCTGGCTGCCGCGGGGAGCCTGGGCGATCAGCACCAGCCGGACCGGCGCGCGGGGATCGGTCATGACGTCTCCGGGTCAGTTCTGCGGGTTGAAGGTGATCGAGTTGCCGTCCGTGGTCGCCGTTCCGCCGACCGAGAACGTGAGCGCCTGCGTGAACGGCCCCGTCCCGCCGAAGTAGCTGCGCGTCCCGCTGACCACGACCTGGCCCTCGGTCCGGGTGGAGACCCGCGCCTGCGTCGGGCCGTTCAGCGAGATGTCGAGCTGCGGGTACGTGGTGATCGTCCAGTGCGCGGGCCCGACCAGGTCGCCGTACAGGTTGTACCCGAACGGGCAGCCGGCCGGCTCCAGTACCGTCTGTGCCGCGCACCGGTCCAGCACCTGCCGGACCGACTGATTGATCTTGTCGCTCGCGGCCGGCTTGAGCACCGGCGACAGCTGTGCGAGACGCCCCTGCCCGGTCAGGTCGACCGCGACGGTGACCGGCGGGGCCTCGGTGAGCGGGTTGTCCGGGACCGAGACCTGGTACAGCCCCGGCGGCGCGGCCAGGTAGAGCCCCTCGCCGCGCGGCGTCGCGACGTCCACCCCGTTGACCCGTACGCTGGTCGTGCCCGGCGCGGTGACGGCGAGGACGGACCCGCCGCCGACCAGGTGCCAGCCGTGGAAGACGAGGTCGGTGGCCCGGGTGTCGCGCTTGAGGGTGAGCCGCGCCGATGCCGGCTGGTCCCCGAGCCGGAAGGTCACGACGGCTACCGCGTCGTCCCCCTTTGCCGTCACGCTGCTGATCGTCACCTGGGACGGCGGCTGGTAGCCGGACGCCCGGATCGCCTCGGGCGGCAGCGCGGAGACCTCGCTCCCGGTGTCGCTCGCCAGGCGCTGTGCGGCGACGCCGTCGTGGCGGGCCAGCGCGTCGAAGTATTCGGACACCGCGTTCTCCGGGCTGAACAACGCCCATTGGACCGCGGCCAGGACACCGAGGAGAAGGAAGCAGACCACGGTGGTCGCGCCGATCGCGATCCAGCCGGTGCGGGAGGCGCGGGTGACCGGCGCGAAGACGAGGGTACGCGTGGCGAGCAGGAGGCGCGGATCCTCCGGTACCGGCCGCTCGTCCCCGGCCGGCTCGCGCAGCGCGGCGTCCTCGGGGAGCGGGTACGCCCGGCCGGGCTCTTCGAGCTGCTCCAGGCGCAGCTCCGCGGACGGGTGGGTGGCGCAGACCGCCTCGTCCCAGCCGGTACGGCCGCCCTCGAACGAGCGGTGCCGGCTCAGCACCCGCCGCATCCCGGCCCGGTGCCCGGTCAGTACCGCCCCCTGGTCCGCGCGCAGCTCGGCCCGGCGGGTGTCCATCGCCTGCAACGGCATCACCACGTACCGGACGGTCAGCAGGAACGGCCAGAAGAGCCAGATCATCAGGAGCTTCACCAACGGATGCGGGTACTTGCGCATGACCCAGGTGGGCACCATGTAGATCAGGTACAACGGCAGCGCGACGCCTCGGACGAACGCGGCGGTGACCGCGTCCCCGTTCCGCCAGTGCACCAGCTCGTGCGACAACACCGCCGCGATGGCCCCGCGGTGGTAGTCGAACTCCTCGAACAGGCCCTTGTTGACGACGATGTGCCGGGTGTACGCGTAGGCGTTCGCGTCGCCGCTGTCGTCGACCAGCAGGCGCGGTACGTTGGGCAGCCCCAGGTCCCGCGCGCACTGCTGCAGGATCGGTTGCAGGAGCTGTGACTCCCGCCAGCTCGGCCGGCGCGCGCCGGACAGGCGCAACAGCCAGCGTTCGAGCATGACCCGGTACAGCGTGTACCCGATGCCGAGCAGCACCGCCGAGACGAGGATCCCGAGCAGCGAACCGGCGAGGGTACCCGGGTCGTGGACGGTCTGCGTCCACGGGAGCAAAAGCCCGGCGAGGAAGCCGCCGACCATGCCGAGCACGATGCCGAGCAGCCCGACCAGGATGCCGCCGGAGCGGGACAGGAAGCCGTCGATGGCGGTGCCGACCAGCGGGGCGCTGTGCAGTTGCTGCGGTACCAGGCCGTGCAGGCCCAGCCCGCCGGCGAAGAACCCGACGATGCCGAGCGCCACCGCGCCGTAGACAGCCAGGGCGATCGCGACCGGCAGGTAGAACCACGTGCTGATCAGCGCGCCGAGCGGACCGCGCCAGTCGCGCAGGATGCCCGAGCGCAGCCATACGAACGGGTTGGGGTAGCCCGGTGGCCGGTCGGCGAAGGCCCGCTGCCGCCGGGTCGGTGGCCGGGTGGCCGGCGCGGTCACCGGTACCGCGGCCGGGGGCTCGGGTTCTGGCTCTGGCTCTGGCTCGGTGCAGGTCGGGCAGGGAGCGTCGGCGACCTCAAGCTCGGTGCCACATCCCGCGCACTGCATGCAGACTCCTCCCGGTCCGGTGATCAGCCTCGCTGAGGGTAGAACCGGTAGCAGCGGGAGGTAACGCCCGAACGGCCAGATTGACCCGTCCGCTGGGTGGTCGTAGCGTCGCAGTCGAGGCCCGTGGCCACTGTAAATGCCCTCTTCTCCCGGGCCTTGTCCGGAGGCAGCCATGTCCGAGTGGGACGCCACCAACTACGCAGCGAAGGACACGCTGCTGCGTGTCGTACGGCGCGAGGCCGAACGGTTCTTCGCGCTGGTCGAGGTACCAGCGGCCTGGGAGGCTCCGACCGCCTGCCCGCAATGGCAGGTGCGCGACCTCGTCGGCCATCTCATCGACGTGACGGAGAGCTACTTCGTCGGCTTCGACGCCGCCCGCGGCGGGAAGGAGCACCCCGAGGCGCTGGGCACCCGCGCCATGCAGCGGATGCTCGACGAGGGCGCGCGCAGCCACCGCCCGCTGGCGCAGGCCGAGGCGGTCGAGCGGCTGCGCGGTGACTTCGCCAAGCTCATGGAGATGTGCGAGGCGCTCGGCCCCGACGAGTGGAGCGGGCTGGTGGTGTCGCACAAGTACATGGGGCCGCTGCCGGCGTTCTTCTACCCGACCTTCCAGCTCATGGACTACGGCGTCCACTCCTGGGATATCCGTCAGGGCACCGGCCGCGCGCACGGCCTCGACGGCGACGCCGCGGATCTGCTGGTACCGTTCATGCTCATCGTCTGGCAGTCCACTGTGGACAGTCTGCCGGACATGGAGCCGTGCGAGATCGGCGTCCGGGTCAGCTCCGGACACAACGCCGGTACCTGGCGGCTGCGCGCCGACCCGTCCGGCCTGACCTACGCGGCCGGCCCGGTCGACGGCCTGCCGGCGGTGCTCGACTTCGACCCGGGCAGCTTCGTGCTGACCGCGTTCGGGCGCAGCAACTCCGGCACCATCTCCGGCGACGTCGCGGTCGCCGAACGGTTCCTCAACCTGTTCTTCCGCATCTGATCCGGCCGGGGTGACCCATGGTTGACTACGCGCGGATCGAGGAGGAGCGCTCGCGGATCCGCCAGGCGCACCTGCGCGCCGAACGCCCGGCGAGCAGCGCCCGCGGCCTGCATCACGTGGCGCTGCTCTCGTCGGATGTCGAGCGCACCGTCCGCTTCTACCAGGACCTGCTGGAGTTCCCGCTCACGGAGATCTTCGAGAACCGTGACTACAAGGGCTCCAACCATTTCTTCTTCGACACCGGCAACGGCAACCTGCTCGCGTTCTTCGACTTCCCCGGGCTCGACCTCGGGCCGTACGCGGAGGTGCTGGGCGGGCTGCACCACATCGCCATCTCGGTCGAACCCGCCACGTGGGAACGGCTCAAGGCGAAGCTCGACGCGGCCGGCGTGCCGTACCAGCTGGAGAGCGGTACCTCCATCTACTTCCGCGACCCCGACGGGGCCCGGCTGGAGCTGATCGCCGACCCCCTCGGCGAAATGTACGGAACGACGGTACGCTGACCGGTCACCCGCTCCGGGTCAGCGGGCCGGTGCCGTCACCGTGCTCGACATGCCGTGGTCGAATGGATGGCATGGGGGAGGACGATGTCGACGAGCTGAGCGACCGGCACGCCGACGAGCAGAAGCACGTCGACCGACTGGACGGGGTATCGCTGGCCCGGCTGTTCGCCGCCCTGCGCGGCGATCGTGCCACCGTGCTTGAGCGCGAGCGTGCCGAGGCCGACCTCGCCCGCTACCGGCTGGCCGAGGCCGAGGCGCGCCTCGCGGCGGTGCGGCGCGAGCACGCGGCCGCGGGCGAACAGCTCGGCCGGCTCTCGTCGGCGCAGGTGGAGTACACGGCCGCGCTGCTGGCCAAGGAGCGGTACCTGACCGCGCGCGGTGACTCGCGCGGCGTGCGACAGCGCCGGGAGCTGGTCGGCGTACGACACCTTCTTCGGTGGCGGCCTGATCAGCAGCGCGGTCAAGCACTCCCGGCTGGACGATGCGGCTCAGGCCGCGGCTCACGCCGACCGCTGCCTCGCCGTCCTGCGCACCGAGCTTGCCGACGTGCCGGACGGACCGCTCACGGCGGAGTTGGAGGTGAGCGGCCTGACCCGGTTCGTCGACGTGTGGTTCGACAACTTCCTCACCGACTTCGCGGTCGGGCGGCGGATCAAGCAGGCTCGGCAGAACGCGGCCCGGTCCATGCAGTTCGTCGCCGGGTTGCGGGGCGCGCTGGACGAGCGGGACGACTACGCGTGGGCCCGGCTCGCCGAGATCGCGACCGAACGCCATACCCTGCTCACCGGGTAGGGCCGCGGTACGTCGTGGAGCGGTGATGAAGATCTGGCCCGGCAACCCGTACCCGCTCGGCGCCACCTACGACGGAGGCGGCACCAACTTCGCCATCTTCTCCGAGGTCGCCGAGCGGGTCGAGCTGTGCCTGTTCGACGACGACGACCGGGAGACCCGGATCGACCTGCCCGAGCGCGAGGCCCTGGTCTGGCACGGTTACCTGCCCCGGCTGATGCCCGGGCAGCGCTACGGGTACCGGGTGCACGGGCCGTACGACCCGCCGGCCGGGCTGCGCTGCAACCCGGCCAAGCTGCTGCTGGACCCGTACGCGAAGGCGATCGACGGGCGGATCCGGTGGAACGAGGCGCTATTCGCGTACCGGTTCGGCAACCCGGACTCGGCCAACGGCGACGACTCGGCGCCGTACACGATGAAGTCGGTCGTCATCAACCCGTTCTTCGACTGGGCGAACGACGCGCCGCTGCGCATCCCGTACCACCGCACGGTCATCTACGAGGCGCACGTGAAGGGCATGACCGTCCGGCACCCGCGGGTCCCGGCCGACGTGCGCGGCAGCTACTCCGGTCTGGCGCACCCCGTGATGATCGAGCACTTCCACCGCCTGGGGGTCACCGCGGTCGAGCTGATGCCGGTACACCAGTTCGTGAACGACGGTGGGCTGGTCGAGCGCGGGCTGTCCAACTACTGGGGATACAACACCATCGCGTTCTTCGCGCCGCACAACGACTACGCCTCGTTCGGCGGGCGGGGCGGTCAGGTGCAGGAGTTCAAGGCGATGGTCAAGGCGCTGCACCGCGAGGGCATCGAGGTCATCCTCGACGTCGTCTACAACCACACCGCCGAGGGCAACCACCTCGGGCCGACCCTGTCGTTCCGGGGAATCGACAACCGCGCCTACTACCGGCTGGTCGAGGAGGACCGGCGGTACTACTACGACACGACCGGCACCGGCAACAGTTTCAACGTCCGCCACCACGAGTCGCTGCGACTCATCATGGACTCCCTGCGGTACTGGGTCATCGAGATGCACGTCGACGGGTTCCGTTTCGACCTGGCCGCCGCGCTCGCCCGCGAGTTCCACGCGGTCAACCGGCTGGCCGCGTTCTTCGACCTGGTCAACCAGGATCCCGTGGTCAGCCAGGTCAAGCTGATCGCCGAACCGTGGGACGTCGGTGAGGGCGGATACCAGGTGGGCGGGTTCCCTTCACTGTGGACGGAGTGGAACGGCAAGTACCGGGACACGGTACGCGACTTCTGGCGCGGCGAGCCGGCCGCACTCGGCGAGTTCGCGTCCCGGTTCACCGGGTCCGCGGACCTCTACGAGATCGACGGTCGCCGGCCGATCGCCTCCATCAACTTCGTCACCGCCCACGACGGGTTCACCCTCACCGACCTGGTGTCCTACAACGAGAAGCACAACGAGGCCAACGGCGAGGACAACCGGGACGGGGAGAACCACAACCGGTCCTGGAACTGCGGCGTGGAAGGCCCGGCGAACACGCCGGCGATCGTCCGCCTGCGGGAGCGGCAGAAGCGCAACTTCCTGGCCACGTTGCTGCTCTCCCAGGGGGTACCGATGATTTCGCACGGCGACGAGGTGGGCCGCACCCAGCAGGGCAACAACAACGTGTACTGCCAGGACAACGAACGGAGCTGGGTGGACTGGCGCGATGCCCGCAACCACGACGTGCTGACCTACTTCACCGCCCAGCTCGCGCGGCTGCGCGCCGAGCACCCGGTGTTCCGGCGCCGCCGCTTCTTCCAGGGCCGCCCGGTACCGGGCTCGGGCGTCGAGGACATCGCCTGGCTGCGCGCCGACGGCCAGCCGATGCGCGAGGCGGACTGGGGCGTCGGCAGAACCATCACGGTGTACCTCAACGGGCGCGGCATCGTGGAGTGCGACGCGCTCGGTGAGCCGATCGTCGACGACTCGTTCCTGCTGCTGTTCAACGCCACCCACCAGGCGGTGACCTTCACGCTGCCCGGCACGGAGTACGGGCGGGTCTGGGACATCGTGGTGGACACCGCCGATCCGCTCCTGGCGACGGCGGCCCGGCGCAGCCGTGGCGCCCTTCCCGACGGCCGGCTCCGGGTGGCCGCCCACAGCCTGCTCGTCCTGCGCTGCCCGACGGACCGGTTTTTCCCACCTTCGGAGCCGGCACCCGTCACGGGGTCGACCGCTGCCAGCCGCGGATCGCGAGTACCCCCGCGACCGTGGTGACCGCGACCACCCAGCCGGCCAGGTGCAGCACCGGCGCGGACAGCGGGCCACCCGCGGCCAGCGACCGGGCCACGTCGGTGGCCGCGGTCACCGGGCTGACCTGCCCCACCTGGCGCAGCCCCGCGGGCAGCCGGTCGACCGGGGCGAAGGCGGAGCTGAGGAAGGCCACCGGCACCATCGGGATGAACAGCATCCGCTGCGCCTTCTCGGGGTCACGCAGCCGCAGCGCGATCCACGCGCAGACCATGCTCACCATGAGGCCGAACGCGACCGTGGCGAGCACGATACCGGCCGCGCCCGCCGCGCCGCCGTGGATCCGGAACCCGAACAGCGCGCCCACGGCCATGAGGATCACCGCCTGGACCGCGAAGATCACGGCATCCCAGGCGAGCCGGCCGAACAGCACCGCGCCCGGGGCCATCGGCAGCGCCCGGAACCGGTCGGCGAGCCCGCTGACCGCGTCCTGCACCAGTCCGGTACCGGTCAGCGGCGCGGTCAGCGCGATGTTCTCCATGATGATCCCGGGCACGAGGAACTGGCGGGCCGCGTTGCCGGACAGGCTCCCGACGGTGCCGAAGACGGCCAGGAACAACAGGAGCACGACGACCGGCTGGACGACGGGGTAGACGATCCGGCCGGGGTCGCGGCGGATCCGGCGGCCGTTGCGCCCGGCGATGAGCAGGCTGTCCCGGAGCACATTCATCAGGTACCTCCGATGAGCGCGAGGAACGTTTCGTCGAGGGACGGGCGGCGCAGCCCGATGTCGGCCACCTCGATGCCGGCGTCCCGTACCGCTTCGGCCGCGCGTACCAGCGTGTCTATGCCGTCGCGGGCCTCGACGGTGAGCCGGCCGCCGTCCGTGTGCACGTCGAGGCCCAGGCCGGCGAGGCGCCGGGCGACGTCGGCGACCGGCTGGCCGTCGGCGAGGGTCAGCTCGACGAGCCGGTCGCCGACCCGTGCCTTGAGCGCCGCCGGGGTACCGGAGGCGACGACCTTGCCGTGGTCCAGCACGTGTACCACGTCGGCGAGCCGGTCGGCCTCCTCCAGGTACTGGGTGGTCAGCAGCAGGGTGGTGCCGCCGGCCCGCAGCTCGGCGAGCACCTGCCACAGCCGCAGCCGGCTGGCCGGGTCGAGGCCGGTGGTGGGCTCGTCGAGGATGACCAGCCGGGGGTCGTGGACCAGGCCGGCGGCCAGGTCGAGGCGGCGGCGCATGCCGCCGGAGTACGTGCGGACCAGGCGGTCGAGCGCGCCGGTGAGGCCGAACCGCTCGCCCAGCTCGGCGGCCCGCGCCTGGGCGGCCCGCCGGCCGAGCCCGGCCAGCCGGCCGATGAGCACCAGGTTGTCCCGGCCGGTCAGACCCTCGTCGAGGCCCGCGTACTGGCCGGTGAGGCCGATCCGGGCGCGCACGGCGCGCGACTGGCGGACCGGGTCGAAGCCGAGGACCTCGACCCGGCCGGCGTCCGGGCGGTCCAGCGTGGCGAGGATGCGGACCAGGGTCGTCTTGCCCGCGCCGTTCGGGCCCAGCAGCGCGGTGACGCTGCCGGTGGCAACGTCCAGGTCGACGCCGGCGAGTGCGACGAGGGCGCCGAAGGATCTGGTCACGCCGGTGACGGTGATCGCGTTCACTCTGTGAGGGTACTACATAGTACGGCAGCCCCACAATGTATACTCGTGAGCATGCCCGGACCCGACCTCGCGACCGACGCGCTCGGCAAGCTCTTCGGACTCGCGCCCCGGCTGACCGACCTGATGGACTACGGCGCACAGCAGTACGGCCTCGGGTACGCCCGCGGTCGGGTGCTGTGGGCGCTGCGCGAGTCGGGACCGGTGGTGATGCGCGCGGTCGCCGGGGCTCTGGGGGTCACCCCGCGTACCCTGACCGGGCTGATCGACGCGCTCGAAGCCGATGGCTGGGTGGTGCGCAGGCCGCACCCCACCGACCGGCGCGCCACCCTGCTGGAGCTGACCCCGACCGCCGAGCGGTTCTGCGCGGAGATCGACAAGGTGTACCAGGCGTTCGCGGGCGAGGTCTTCGCCGGTGTGGGTGACCGGGATCTGCGGACGTTCCTGCGGGTGCTCACCCACGTGCGCGACCACCTCGACGACGCGGTCGCGGCGGCGGCCCCGGCGGCCTCCGGAGATCTTGGGCGTACGCAGCCGCGCCGGGGGGCGTAGGCGTCCAGGATCTCGCGGCCGCTCAGGTCCAGGCTTGCTCGTCGGCGAGCTGACCGGCGGTCTCCAGGAACCGTTCGACGGCGGGGCCCGCGCCCTCCTTGAGCCACACGGCGGTGATGCCGAGCGGCGCCGGCTCGGGCGGCGCGGTACCGGCGTCGATCCAGCCCGCGCCCGACGGCCCGTACCTCGTCAGCAACGTGCCGCAGGTCACCGACTGGCTGGGTGTCACGCTCGACCCGCTGCCGCAGTCGGCGCTGTGCCGCTGCGGCGCGTCGCAGATCAAGCTCCAGCTGCTGTGCCGGGCCGCCGACGACGTCGGGGTACCGAAGGACCCGGAGTTCCGGGCGGCGTTCGTCGCGTACCGTGAATGGGGCTCCCGGCTGGCGGTGGAGAACTCGACACCCGGCGCCAAGCCGCCGCCGCACATGCCGGTACCCAGGTGGTGGTGGGTCTGCGACGCGTACCCGTGGGCCCGCGTCTCCGCCCTGGCCACTGACGAACCCGACGACGCGGAGGTCAAGATGCCCGACCCCGACGAAGAGCTGTCCTTCGACGCCCACATCAAGCCGCTGTTCCGCCAGCGGGACCGGGGCTCCATGCAGTTCGCGTTCGACCTGTGGTCCTACGCCGACGTGGCCGCGCGCGCCGACGACATCCTCGATCGGCTGGCGGCCGGCTCCATGCCCTGCGACGGCGCGTGGCCGGATGAGCGGGTCGCGGTGTTCAAGCGCTGGATCGACACCGGCAAGCCACGCTGATACCTCGGCGCCCGCGCCGAGGTATCAGCGTGCGATGCTGCGCAGGCTGAGCTGCTGGAAGGCGTAGTACACCGCGAGCAGGAAGTGCACCGCAAGGCACACCGGCGCGCTGAACAGCGCCACCACGACGGTGACGAGGTAGATGAGGGTACCGCCGCTGAAGCGCGGGATCGCCGCCCGCGCGGCGGCCGGGTCCACCCCTTCCCGCAGGAGTCCGGGCCGGATGGCGGCCCACCCGAACAGGAGGGCGAACGCGACGGCCATCGCGAACATGACGGCCGAGTAGACGACGGCGGCGGTACGGGCGTCGCGGCCGGCGGTGAGGTACTCGGCCAGCAGCGACGTGGTGAACGGGATGGCCGCCACGAACATCAGCAGGATCAGGTTGAGGAACAGCAGTACCCGGTCCACCAGGCCGATGAACTGGAACACCGTGTGGTGGTTGAGCCAGATGATGCCGATCACCAGGAAGCTGGTCACGTAGGCGGCGTAGGACGGCCACTCCTGCGCGAGCGCGTGCGCGAGCGAGCCGGTCAGCTCGTCCCGGACGGGCACCCGTAGGTCCAGTACCAGCAGCGTGATGGCGATCGCCAACACCCCGTCGCTGAAAGCCTCGACCCGGCCTGTCGTGGTCACCGGACCATTGTGCCGGTTACACCGCGCGTAGCGCGTCGGTCGGGGCGAGGCGCGCCGCGCGTGACGCGGGGTACAGCCCGGCGACGATACCGACCACGAGCGCGGCCCCGAGCCCGCCGACGATCGGCGCGCCCGGCAGGACCGGTGGCGCCGAGGTAGCCGCCGCGTACCCGAGCGTGGCGGCGGTACCGAGCGCCGCGCCGGTGGCCGCGCCGAGCAGGCACAGCAGCGTCGACTCGGCGAGGAACAGCAGCCCGACGGCGAGGCGGGTGGCGCCGAGGGCGCGGCGCAGGCCGATCTCGCCCCGGCGCTCCAGGACGGACAGCACCATCACGTTCGCCACGCCCACGCCGCCGACGAGCAGGGCGACGCCGCCCAGGCCGAGCGCGAGCGCGGTCAGCGAGCCGCGTGCGGTGGCGCGGGCGACGAGGAGGTCGGACGGGTGGCCGACGCTGACCGCGCCGGGGTCGGCCGGGTTGGCGGTGCGGGCCAGGAGGGCCTGCACGGCCGGTACCCGGTCGGGGTCGGCGCGCAGGTACACGCGGGTGGGCGCGCCGTCGAAGGCCAGCAGGTCGGTCGCGGCGGGCGCGCCGATGAGCACGGCGGTGTCCAGCTCCGGGGCCAGCCCGGACGGGGCGAGGATGCCGAGCACGCTGGCGTACCGGCCGTGCGGGCTGTCGGCGGTACCGAGGAAGACCTGCGTGGTCGGGGTGACCCGGTCGACGCCGAGGGCGCGGGCCGAGCCGGCGCCGAGGACGACGGCGGGGTACCGGCCGGTGGCCGCGTCGAGGAAGCGGCCGGACGTCACGGCGAGGCTCAGCGTCGGTACCAGTGCGGGGGTCGCCGTCATCAGCGCGAGCCCGTTGGTGTCGGCGGGCGGGATCGCGGCCGTGCGCCGGATGGTGGCCGCCGCGAGCGACCCGACCGGCGCGACCGCGTCGACGCCGGGGATGCGCCCCAGCATGGCCGGGGCGGTGTCCGGCAGCGGTACGGGCCGGTTGTTGAACGTGTGCCCGGAGGCCACGGTCAGCAGGTTGCCGTCGCGGCCGAGCCGGTCGAGCAGGGCGGCCTGCGCGGTGGCCGGGATCGCCAGGATGGCGATGACGCAGCCTATCCCGAGCGCGATGCCCAGTACGCACAGCGCCGCGCGCAGCGGCCGGTACCGAAGTGCGGCCAGCGCCTCGCGGGCGGCCGTCACCGGGAGGCCCCGGTGTCCCGGACGATCGCGCCGTCGCGCAGCTCGACCTGCCGCCGCGCCGCGGCGGCGAGCTCGTGATCGTGGGTGATGAGCACGATGGTGGCCCCTTCCCGGTTGAGGTGAAGCAGGAGCGCGAGGATGTCCCGGGTGGTGCCCGAGTCGAGGTTGCCGGTGGGCTCGTCGGCGAGGATCACCGTGGGTCCACCGACGAGCGCCCGCGCGATGGCGACCCGCTGGCACTCGCCGCCGGACAGCCGGCCGGGCCGGTGGTGCAGGCGGTGGGCCAGGCCGACGCGGTCCAGCGCGGCGACGGCCGCCGCGCGCCGTCCGGCGGCCGGCATCCGGCGCGACAGCAGCGCGAGTGCCACGTTGGCGACGGCGTCGAGGTACGGCACGAGGAAGAACTGCTGGAACACGAAGCCGATCCGCTCGCCGCGCAGCCGGGACAGCTCGGCGTCGCCGAGCGTGGCGGTGTCCGACCCTCCGATGTGGACGGTACCGGTGGTCGGCCGGTCGAGCGTGCCGGCGATGTGCAGCAGGGTCGACTTGCCCGAGCCCGACGCGCCGATGACGGCGACGAACTCGCCGTCCTCGACGCGCAGGTCGACGCTGTCCAGGGCGCGGATGCCGGGGAAGTCCTTGGTGACCCCGCGCAGTTCGAGTGCGGTCATGACGCCGGTACCTCCACCGCGGTTCCCTCGGCGATCCCGGACCCGGAGACCTCGACGAGGGTCTGCGCGAACAGCCCGGCGCGTACCGGTACCTCGTGCCGGCCCGCACCGTCGACCACCGTCACCGCGAAGCCCCCGTCCGGCCGGGCGAGCAGCGCGGTGACCGGTACCGCGAGGACGCCGCGCGCCTCGGCGGTGGTGACCGCCACGGTGATCGGCGCCGAGGTGTAGGCGGCGGCGGCCGCCGGGTCGGCAAGGGAGACGGTCACGTCGATGACCGGCGTGCTCGGCTGGCTCCGGTCGGTCGCGCCCACCGGCTGCACGGCGACGGGCGAGATCGCCGACACGGTGCCCGGTGTCGTGGTCTTCCCGTCCGGCAGGGTCACCGTGGCCGCGTCGTGCAGGTGGATCAGGTACGCCTGGTCGACCGGTACCGGCAGGTTGACCACGTGCGTGGTCGCCGTCGCGTCGAGCAGCGGCTCGCCGGGCCGGGGCGGGGCACCCACCGAAGCGTGCACCGCCTGTACCCGCAGCGGGCCGGGCGCGAACACCGCCGCGCCGGGCTCGACGACCCCGGTCACCGGCCAGCCGTGCGCCCGCTGCCAGCGCCGGACGGCCGCCCCGGTCTCGCTCGTGAAGTGCGGGTTGCCGGTCACGCCGTGGGCGTGGCCGAGCCCGACGAGCGCGGTGTTGAGCTGGGCCACGTCCGGGCCGGCCGGGGTACCGGGTTCGAGGGTGCGCCACGCCGGCCGGTCGCCGTACAGCAGCGGTACCGCCGTGCCGTCCACCTCGTACAGCGCCTGGCCCTGGGTGATCACGTCGCCCGGGGCGGGCAGGCGGGTGTACACCCGGCCGGCGGTGGCCGCCACCACCGGGACCGCCGCCGGGTAGCCCAGCGTGCCGGCGAACTGCCGCGTGGTCGCCAGGTCGGCGCGGGTCACCCGGGTGGTGGCGGTCGCCGGCGCGGCGGTCGCCGTCCGGGCGTTCCCGCGGGAGAAGGCGACGCCCATGCCGGCGGTGACCGCCAGGAGGCCGACCGCCGCCACCACGGCCCGGCGCCGTACCGGGTTCATCGCCCCGCCAGGTGGTCGAGCGTGGAGGCGTCGATCTCGGCGTCCAGCTCCGCGCGGCACGCCTGCATCGCCTGCTGTACCACCGGAGTGCGCTTGTCGGCGCCGGGCGGCAGGTCCGATGCCTGCATCCCGAAGCCGTGCCCCGGGGTGTACTCGGTGTTCGCGGTCGGGTCGTGCACGTTCGGCAGCCCGTGCTGGCGCAGGCACTGCGCCGCCTTGACGCCCGCCGCGACCAGGGCGGCCGGCGCCGGCGGCTGTTGCTCGGGGTTCCAGTTCGCCGCGTCGGCCAGGCTCTGGCAGGCGCGGCGGACGGCCTCGATGGTGGCGTCGGAGGCGTTCTCCAGCGGACGGGTGTCGGTGAACACCTGCCCGTCGGCGCCGACCGTCGGGTCGTGGAAGTCGGGGACGCCGTGCGTCCGGACGCAGTCGGCGGCGCGGTGCAGCGCCACCGCGCGGTCCCCGCCGCCGTGGCTCGTGGCCGGCGCGGCATGGGCGCAGCCGGCGAGGGCGAGCAGGAGGGCGGGGACGGCCAGTGCTCTCTTCGTCATGCGGGTTGTCGTCATGGGAGCAGAGGTACGCCGACCCACCTGACATCCCGCTAACACGGTTATCCCGATGTCAGGGCGGGACGCGCAGACTGGCGGTGTGAGGGTACTGGTCGTGGAGGACGAGGACACGCTCGCCCGGCGCATCGCGGAAGGGCTGCGCGACGAAGGGCTCGCCGTGGACGTGGCCGCCGACGGGCGTACCGCGCTGGAAAAGCTCGACGTGGTCGGGTACGACGTCGTGGTCCTGGACCGCGACCTGCCGGTGCTGCACGGGGACTACGTCTGCCGGGCTCTCGTGGCCCGGCGCGCCGCCACCCGGGTACTCATGCTGACCGCGGCCGGCGGGGTCGAGGACCGCGTGGACGGGCTCACCCTCGGTGCCGACGACTACCTGCCGAAGCCGTTCGCGTTCGCCGAACTCGTCGCGCGGATCCGCACGCTGGGCCGGCGGCTGCCGGCGGCGTCGCCGGTACTCACCCGGGGCGACCTGGTGATGGACACCGCCCGCCGTACCGTGACCCGGGCCGGGCGCAATCTCGCCC
>JBKPCQ010000284.1:0-6398 GCA_046727455.1 Actinomycetota bacterium
CGCCCGGTCCGCGGAGCGTTCCAGTTCATCGGCCAGTACCGGATCCGCCCCGTCGGCCACCGCCGCGCGGTGCCATGCCCAGCGGTCCGGCTGTGACCCGCTCAACGCCTGCGCCAGCGCCTCGTGTGCCGCGCGCCGGCGCAGGTACGGTGCCGATTCGTAGACGGCCGACCGCAGCAGCGGCGAGCGGAACCGCACCCCGCCCGGCCCGACCGTCACCATCCCGGCCCGCTCGACGGCGTCCAGCCCGTGGACCGGCGCGTTCAACTCCGCCGCCGCGCGGGAGAGCACGCCGAGGTCGCCGTGCGGTTCGGCGGCGGCGAGGAGGAGCAGGAGCTGGGCCGCTTCGGGCAGCCGGGCGATCCGGTCCAGCAGGATCTGGCGGATCCGCTGCGCCACCGGCAGGTACTCGGGCAGCGGCTCGATCCCGGCGCGCTGGCCCGGCGACAGCGCGGCCGGCAGCTCCAGCAGCACCAGCGGGTTGCCGCCGCTGAACTCGACCACCCGGTCGAGTACCGCCGGCGCCAGCTCGCTGTCGATCAGTTCGGCGGCGAGCCCGGCCGGCAGGCCGCCGACCGTCAGGCTCGGGATGCCCGGGGCGGCGAAGTCATCGCCCTCGGCCGCGAACAGGATGGCCACCCCCTCGGCGTCCAGCCGGCGGGCGGCGAAGGTCAGCGCGTCGGTGGACTCCTCGTCGAGCCACTGGGCATCGTCGACCAGGCACAGCACCCCGCCGTCACCGGCCACCTCGGCGAGCAGGGACAGCACCCCGGCGCCGACGAGGAACCGGTCGCCGGTGCCGGTACCGAGGCCCAGCCCGGCCCGCAGCGCACCGGCCTGCGCCTCGGGCAGCGCGTCCAACCGGTCCAGTACCGGACGCAGCAGCCGGTGCAGCCCGGCGAACGGCAGGTCGGACTCGGGCTCGACCCCCTCGGTCGCGAGCACGCGCAACCCGTCCGACCGGGCCGCGGCGTACCCGAGCAGCGCCGTCTTGCCCACGCCGGGCTCACCGCGCAGCAGCAGCGCGCCGCTGCCCGCCGACGCGGCGGCGGCGAGGACGCGGTCGATGGCCGCCCGTTCCGCGTCCCGGCCGAGCAGCGGTGGCTGATCCGTCATCGCACTGATCGTGCCATGGGCCCCGTGGGTTTCCGAGATCTTGAACGGTTTACACCCGCGCCTCCGCTTCAGCCCAGGCCCGCTCGTCGCCGCCGGGTGGGTACCGCCGGATCGCACTCGTCCCCCGCAGCAGCGCGCGCATCTCGGCGAGACCGCCGCCGATCGCGCCAGCCCGGCGGGCCTGGACCAGCACGTTGCCCAGCGCCGTCGCCTCCACCGGACCGGCCAGCACGGGCCGCCCGCCGAGCCGGTTCGACCGGCCGACCAGTTCGTCCACCGTGGACATCTCAGGCCCCCCACCCGGCGGCCTGGCCGCCGGCGCGCTCGGTACGGATCTTCTCCGGGTACCCGGACCGCTGGTAGGCGGCGATCGGGTCGGGGTCCAGCCCCATCTCCTCCCGCACCTCGCGCAGGAGCGGGCGGACATCCGCGTTGTACCCGTCCATCAGCACCCCGTTCGCGGTCAGGACGTCCCCGGCGCGCTGGGCGGCGGCGAGCGCGTCCGCGTCGACGAGGAGCGCCTTCGCGGTGGCCTCCTGCACGTTCAGCACCGAGCGGATGATCGCCGGGATCTTGGGCTCGATGTTGTGGCACTGGTCGAGCATGAACGCGATGCCGGCCTCGGGCGCCAGCGCGTCGGCCCGCACGATCTCGTGCATGATGCGGAACAGCTGGAACGGGTCAGCCGAGCCGACCATCAGGTCGTCGTCGGCGTAGGAGCGCGTTCGCCCGACCCCGGTTGCGAGCGCGGTCCCGCTGACCGCGCTCGCAACCGGACTCACGCCGGCCGCTCGTCGAGGAAGGCGAGGGTGGTCGCGGCGAACAGCGGAGAGGCGACGACGTTGTAGTGGGTCAGGCCGGGCAGGATCGCGAGCGCGTGACCACCCTTGGGCCGGCCCTCGCCCATCCACCCGCCGTCGCGCAGGCCGCCGTCGAGCAGCTTGAAAACCTCGACGAAATGGCTCGGCGGCGCCATGTCGGCGTCGGCGGCGACGACCAGCGTCGGCACCTGCAGACCACGGACCTCCCCGGCGTAGTCGAAGTCCTTGGCCATCGACTCACCGATCTTGTCCAGCAGCCGGGGGAAGTCCTCGGGCCGCGGCGCGACCCGCTGGTAGAGCTGGTACATCGGGGTGTCCTTCATGAACTCGGCCGCCGCGGCGCTCACCTGGCCCTGCTGCACGCGGATCTCCGGATAGACCGCGTCGGGCCGGAGGTACACCGAGGTCACGACGAGCCGGCCGACCAGAGCCGGGTACTTCGCCGCCGTGTGCAGCGCCACCCCGCCGCCGAGCGAGTAGCCGACGACGTCCGGGCGGTCCAGCCCGAGGTGCTCGATGAGCGCCGCGATGTCGTCGGCCATGAGCCGGACGTCGATCGGTCGGTCGATGTCCGCGGTCCGGCCGTGCCCCTGCAGGTCGACGGCGATGACCCGGTGGTGCTCGGCCAGCGCGGGAAGGACCGGCCCGAACATCTCGCCCGACCCGAGCCCGCCGTGCAGCAGGATCAGCGGCCGGCCGGCCCCGTGCGTCTCGTGGTACAGGTTGATGCCATTGACCTCGGCGTACTGTCCGGTGCCCGGGACGTCGGCGGGCGAATCGTTGGTGGTCACGGCGATGCTCCTCGGTCCGCGCTCGTGGTGTGGTGCCTTCCGCCCGGAACTCATCGGTGGTGTGCCCCGTCCGCACGGATGAACTCCCGCCGCGGGCGTCCGCCCTACCGTACGCACAGGTCACCGGAGCGGGACAACCCCGGTCACGGCTGGATCGCGTCCACGCTGGTCACAGGTCGAGGGCGACGGGGCCGGCCGGGCGGGCGGAGCAGATGAGGGCGCTGCCGACGGCCGGCGGTTCGACGGGATCGGGGGTATAGGTCACCGCGCCGGACAGCAGGCCGGTCTCGCAGGTGTGGCACACCCCGGTACGGCAGGACCACCGGGTCGGCACGTCGCACGCCTCGGCGAGTTCGAGCAGGTTCGCGTAGTCGGCGGGCCAGGGCACGGTGAGGCCGCTGCGGACGAACGCCACCGCCGGGCCGTCGCCCGGCGCGCCGGGAGGTGGGTGGGGCGGGCGCGCGGGTGTGGCGGCGATACCCGGGGTCAGCGACGGTTGGACACCGAAGACCTCGACATGGATGCGGGACGGATCGACACCACGGGCGACGAGCGCGGCGGAGACGTCCTGGAGGAAGCCGGCCGGCCCGCACAGGTACGCCTCGGCGTGCCGGGGCAGGTCGAGGCCGGCGAGCACCGGCGCCGACAGCCGCCCGGCCGTGTCGTAGTCCTGCCCCGGCCGGTCACCGGGCTCGGGGCGGCTGTAGCAGATGTGGCGGTACCCGTTCGGCAGCGCCGCGAGCAGTGCGACGGACTCGGCGGCGAACGGCTGCTCCGCGCCGCTGCGCGCGCCGTGCAGCCACCAGACCTCGCGGTCGGACCGGGCCGCGGCCAGCGCGTGCAGCATGGCGAGGACCGGGGTCGCGCCGACGCCGGCGCTGACCAGCAGGACCGGCGCCGGTCCCGGCCGCAGCGTGAAGGTACCCCGGGGCGCCGCGACGTCGAGCACATCCCCGACCCGCACGGTGGCGTGCAGGTATGCGCTGCCGGCGCCGTGCGGCTCGCGCTTGACGCTGATCCGGTACTCCGGCGCGCCCGGCGGCCCGGACAACGAGTAGCTGCGCAGCAGCGGCGGGTCGGCGGGCAGCCGCAGCGTCAGGAACTGTCCCGGCAGGGCGGCGGGCACGGCTGTCCCGTCCGGCGTGGCCAGGGACATGGAAAGTACCGTCCGGCTCTCCGGCCGGATCGCGGTGACCCGGAGCGGGTGGAACCCGGGCCACGCCGGCGGCGGCGCCGTCGTGGTCAGGCCGGCATTTCCGGTGGTACCGGGACGGTCCGCCTGCTCAAGCATGGCCTGGAAGGATGCCCGCCAGCCGGGGCTGAGCGCGGGGATCCGTAGCGCGCGGGCGATCTCGTGGCGGGGGTGGCCCGGCAGGTACAGCAGCGCGTCGATCTCCGCGACCGTCATCCCTTCCGGCCCGGACGCGACCTGGACGATCTCGTCCCCGGCCGCCACCTCGCCCTCTTCGAGTACCCGCAGGTAGAACCCGGGCCGGTGATGCGACACCAGGAGGGCGGGGATCCGGGGATCGGCGAGCCGGATGCCGACCCGGTAGCAGGTGACCCGGGGCTGGGTCACCTCGAACAGCGCCGCGCCGATCCGGTACCGGTCGCCGATGCACACCTCGTCGTCCGGCAACCCGTCGACGGTGAAGTTCTCGCCGAACTGCCCGTACCCGAAGTCGTCCCGGCCGAGCTGGTGCTGCCAGTACCGGTACGAGTCGAGCTGGTAGGCCAGTACCGCCCGGTGCTCGCCGCCGTGCCCGGCGAGATCACCCTGCCCGTCACCGTCGATGTTCAGCCGCCGCGCCATCCTCGGCCCCTTGACCGGCTGCTTCCACACCCCGGTGTACACCGTCCTGCCCCGCCACGGGACGTCGCGCGGCAGGCCCACGTTGACCGAAACCAGCGTCCCCACGCTACCCACGGGGTGGGATCTGCCGCACGGCCCAGCGGTTGCCGTCCGGGTCGGTGACCACGAGCTGGAGTCCCTCGATCGAGGTCGGGGAGCCCGGTGGGGAGAGCCGGAAGTCCACGCCCCGAGGGTACCTGGCAGGATTGGAGCGTGATGGACGACGCCACGAAGATCGACGTCTCGGTACCGCCCAGCGGCCCCGGCTGTGCCGACTGCGAGCCGGTCGGTGGCTGGTGGTTCCACCTGCGGCGGTGCGCGACCTGCGGCCACGTCGGCTGCTGCGACTCGTCGCCGGCGCAACACGCCACCGCGCACTGGCGGGCCACCGGCCACCCGCTGATCCAGTCGTACGAGCCCGGCGAGGACTGGTACTGGAACTACCGCACCCAGGACGCCGTCGACGGCCCGGAACTCGCGCCGCCCACGCACCATCCGGAGGCGCAGGGGGCACCCGGTCCGGCCGGCCGGGTACCGGCGGACTGGCGCCGGCACCTGCACTGATCGCGAGCCGTCCGCCGGATTCGCTTTGCGGTGGGCGGACAAGACCGTCGCACATCGATGAGCGTGCATGGTAAGCCGAACTGCGTGCGAACCACGCCCTTCGGAGGAGGAACCATGCACCGCCGTACCGCGATCACGGCCCTCGCCGGTGGCGCCGCCACCGCACTGTTCGGCGGAGTTCCGGCGTTCGCCGACGCCGGTGGGCACCGGCGCCCCGCGCGTCCGCTGATCATCGCGCACCGGGGCGCCTGGGGGTACCGCCCCGAACACACCCTGGAGGGGTACCGCCTCGGCTTCCGGCTCGGCGCCGACATCATCAAGACCGACGTGGTGTGTACCCGGGACGGTGTGCTGGTCGCCCGCAACACCCCGGAGCTGTCCGGCTCGACGGACGTGGCCAGCCACCCGGAGTTCGCCGCCCGGAAGACCACCAAGACCCTCGACGGGGTCGCCACGACCGGCTGGTTCGTCGAGGACTTCACGCTCGCCGAGATCCGGACGCTGCGCGCGGTCGAGAGCGCCCCGAGCGTCCGGCCAGGCAACGTCCGGTTCAACGGCCTGTTCCCGATCCCGACCACCCAGGAGGTCATCGACCTGGCCCGGGCCGAGAGCCGCCGGCGCGGCCGCCCTGTCGGCATCGCGCCCGACATCAAGCGACCCAGCTACTTCCGCTCGGCCGGGCTGCCGCTGGAGGAGCGGCTCGCGCGGCTCCTGCGGCACAACGGGCTGGCCCACCGGGGGGCCGAGGTGGCGGTGTCCCCGCAGTCGTTCGAGCCGAGCTGCCTGCAGCGGATGAACCACCTGGTCAACCTGCCGCTCATCCAGCTGATCGACGAGGTCGGCAAGCCTTACGACTTCGTCGTGTCCGGCGACCCCCGGGGGTACCGGGACCTGGTCACGCCGGACGGGCTGCGCTGGGTACACGGGTACGCCGACGTGGTGTCGGTGAACAAGAACCTGATCATCCCGCGCGACGCCACGGCGCACCTGCTCGCACCCACGACGCTCGTCCCGGACGCGCACCACACCGGACTGCGGGTGCACGCGTGGCGGTTCTGCGACGAGAACATGTTCCTGCCGGCCGACTACCGCATCGGTACCGACCCGCTCGCCCACGGCGACTTCATCGCGGAGGACCGCCGGTTCTTCGCCCAGCGGATCGACGCCATCGTCACCGACTTCCCGGACGCCGCGGCCGCGGCCCGGCGCGGCGACGACTGACGCCGGCGGGGTCCCTACCGCACGTCAGGCACT
>JBKPCQ010000285.1:0-7188 GCA_046727455.1 Actinomycetota bacterium
CGAAGGCGATCGAAGAGTGAGATCATGTCGAGTGAAGTGAAAGGCCAGGTGAGAGCATGTCTCGCCTGGCCTTTGCCTGTGTCGGGGTGGCCGGATTTGAACCGACGACCTCTTCGTCCCGAACGAAGCGCGCTACCAAGCTGCGCCACACCCCGAGCGTGCCGAGCAATACTAGCTGACCCGTTCCGGCGGCCACACCCGGGTATCGCCAAGTCAGTGGGGAATCAACGTCAGTAGCGACGCCTCCGGCCGGCAGGCGAACCGTACCGGGGCCGTCGGGTGCGTACCCAACCCGGCCGACACGTGCAGCCACGCCGGCGAGCCGGGCCAGCGGTGCAGCCCCCGCGCCATTCGCCGGTCCAGCCCGCAGTTGGTCACCAGCGCGCCGATGCCGGGTACCCGGACCTGGCCGCCGTGGGTGTGGCCGGCGAGCAGGAGGTCGAAGCCGTCGGCCGCCATCCGGTGCAGGATCTCGGGCTCGGGCGAGTGGGTGAGGCCGAGGTGGACGTCGGCGTCCGCCGACGCCGGCCCGGAAACGACGGCGTAGTCGTCCCGGGCGACGTGCGGATCGTCGACGCCGACCAGTTCGACGGTACGGCCGCCGGCCTTCGCCAGGCCCCGGGCGTTGTTCAGGTCGAGCCAGCCGGCCCCGGTCAACGCCGCCCGCAGTTCCTCGGTCGGCAGCTCGGCGCCCTGCCGGTACGGGCGGTCGTCGGCGAAGTATCCGAACGGGTTCTTGAAGACCGGGCCACGGTAGTCGTTGGAGCCGAAGACGAAGGCGCCCGGCCGGTCCAGCAGCGGCGCCAGGGCCTGCCGCACCGCCGGTACCGCGTCGGGGTGGGCGAGGTTGTCGCCGGTGTTGACGACCAGGTCGGGGTCGGTCGCGGCCAGCCCCGCCACCCACTCGCGCTTGCGTCGCTGGTCCGGCGTCAGGTGCAGGTCGGAGATGTGCAGGACGCGCAGTGGTTCGGCGTCCGGGGCGAGTACCGGCAGGTCGTACCGGCGCAGCGTGAACAGGTTGCGCTCAACCAGGCTGGCGTAGCCGAGGGCGACCCCGCCCAGGAGGACGCCGGCGCCGGTGAGACGGAGTACGGTACGCGGACGCATGGGGCCCAGGGTAGTTCCCTGATCCTCACGGGGAGTGCCGCCCTCGGCGGCGCTATTTTCGTTTCATGAGCACGCTGAAGGGCCGCCTGGAAACCGATCTGCGGGCCGCGATGAAGGCGCGTGACGAGCTGGTCACGTCGACGCTACGGATGGCGCTGGCCGCGGTGCGCACCGCCGAGGTCAGCGGGGAGCGGGCCCGCGTGCTCTCCGACGACGAGGTCCGCGCGGTGGTCACGGCGGAGGCCAGAAAACGGCGGGAGGCGGCCGGCGCGTTCGCCGGCGCCGGGCGGGCGGAGCAGGCCGACCGGGAGCGTGCCGAGGAGGGTGTGCTCGGCCGGTACCTGCCGGCACAGCTTACGGACGAGGAGTTGGCGGCGGTGGTCCGCGAGGCGCTGGCCGGGGTCGAGGCGACCGGCAAGGGGGCGATGGGGCCGGCGATGAAGGCGGCGCAGGCGGCGGTCGCGGGCCGTGCCGAGGGCGGCCGGGTCGCCGCTGAGGTACGCCGTCAGCTCGGTCTTTAGGGCAGCCGGCAGAACGGCGGTTTACAGGTCGGTTTGGTCGTGGGGGGCGGAGGCTGTGGTGTCGGCGGCCCGCCGCCGCCACCACCTCCACCGCCGCCAGCTCCGGGATCACCCGCCGCCGGGCCCTTGCTGATGTAGAGCGTGATGATCGAGCTCTTTGAGGCGGTACCGGATGGAGCCGTCTTGGCCACCGTGCCCGGCGGGCACTCCGAGTCGACCGGCTTGGGATCGACGATCACGTTGAAGCCGGCGAGCTTGAGCGTGTTGGTGGCGTCGACCACGGCCGCGCACTTGACAGCCGGTACCCCGACCCGCTGGCCGTAGGCGACCTTGTCGGTCTCCTTGGTGAAGTTGACCGCCGGTTTGCCGACCATGAAGTCGTGCACCGTGCGCTGTACCGCGGTGTTCACCTCGTCGTGGCCGAACGTCCGGCCGATCTTGTTGTCCGGATCGCCGATGAGGCCGGCGACCGAGATCTGTTTGGTCATCACGATCAGCGCGGCGGTGCGGTTGTGGTCGGTGGTACCGGTCTTGCCGGCGACCGGGTACTTGCCGACGATGTCCCTGGTCGCGCTGGCCGTCGAGCCGTGGCACTCGCCGTAGAACGACTGGTCGCCGACCGGGCAGCGGGCGGCGTCGAGGGCCGCGTGGGCGACGTCCGGATCGACCGCCCCCCGGCAGCGCGGGTTGGCGGCGTCGAGCTTGTTGCCGCTGAAGTCGCGGATCTCCAGTACCGGAATCGGCTCGCAGTACGTGCCGTCGGCGGCGACGGTCGCGTAGGCGTTGGCCATGGCCAGCGGCGTGGCGTCGGCGACGCCGAGGGTGAACGCACCCCACTGGTCGGCGTACCGGGCCTGGTAGGCGTCGGAGCCGGGGTTGTTGGGGTCGCCGTTGAACGTGATGCCGAGGTTCTTCGCCATCGCGACCGCGTTGTCGGCGCCGATCTGCTCTTCGAGTGGGACGAAGTACGTGTTGACCGAGTTGCCGAACCCGGTCCACATGTTGAACGGGCCGGCCTCGGTCTTGGAGGCGTTCCCGGGGCAGTAGAAGTTGGTGCCCGGGCAGGCTGCGGGGCTGTTCTTCTCGACGATGAACTTCTTCGACACGTACGGGTTGGTGGTGTTGATCGTCGTGCTCAGCGGCAGGCCCTTGGAGAGGGCGGCGAGCATGGTGAACATCTTGAACGTCGAGCCGAACTGGAACCCGCCCTCGCTCAGCAGCGGCAGTGACGTCTTCGGCCAGTTGCCGGGAATGCCGGCCTTGCGCTTGGCCGGGTCGCTGTTCGGCCCGTTGCCGGTCTGGTCGTTGCTGTACGTGCGGTTCACCGCCATGATCTGGATGTGCCCGGTGGCGGGTTCGACCCCGGCGAGCATGAGGGCGTCCGGGCTGTTGACGGACCGCTGCGCCAGGATGTTCTTCATCGCCGCCGCCTGCGCGTTGACGTCCAAGGTCGTAATGATCTTGTACCCGCCGCTCTTGAGGCGGTTCTCCCGCTCGTAGGTGTCGGCCCCGAACGCCGGCTGGCTCAGCCACCAGCGGTACAGGTAGTCGCAGAAGTTGCCCCAGCTGTTGTTGACGACCGAGATGCACCCGTTCGGCTGCGGCCGGCCGGCGATCTTGATTGGCGCCTTGATCGTCTCCTGGCGCTGCGCTTCGGTGATCTTGTTCATCTTGACCATGTTGGGCAGCACGTAGTTGTCCCGCCGCTCGACCGCGAGCTTGAACCCGTCGGGGGTGAGCGGGTTGTACGTGCTCGGCGCCTTGACCAGGCCGGCGAGCAGGGCCGCCTCGCCGAGCGTCAGGTCCTTGGGCAGCTTGGCGAAGAACACCTGGGCGGCGGCGTAGACACCGAACGCGCCGCCGCCGAAGGGCGCGATGTTCAGGTACCGCTCCAGGATCTGTTCCTTGCTGAGCTGCTTCTCCAGGGCCAGCGCGTACCGCATCTCGCGGATCTTGCGGCCCGGTGTGTCGGAGGTCGCGTCGACGACGTCCTGCGGTGAACTCGCCGAGTACTCGATGGCCAGCCGGACGTACTGCATCGTCAGCGTCGAGGCGCCCTGCGCGGTGTCGCCCGACGACTGGTTGGCCACGAACGCCCGCGCCACGCCCTTGACGTCGACGCCCCGGTGCTCGTAGAACCGGGTGTCCTCGGACGCCACCATGGCCTGCTGCATGACGGGGGCGACGTCGGCGAGCTTCACGTCGAGCCGGTTCTCGTCGTAGAAGGTGGACAGCAGGGTCTTTCCGTCGGAGGCGTACACGTAGCTGATCTGGGGTGACTGCTGGACCGTGAGAGCCGAGGGCAGCTTGTCGAAGCTGTCCGCGCCGGCCTTGGCGACCAGGCCGCTCATCGCCACGATCGGGAAGGCGGCCGCCGCTACCACCACGCCGGCCAGGAGCCCGCAGACCAGGAGCGACATGGCGTTCGAGAGCAGGCTGCGGTCGCGTCTACGCATCCAGTCCACCGGGACAGGGTACGCGACGGGATTGTGTGACGTGCCTGTTGTCAGCGAGGACGAACGCGGTCATCGTGTACTGGTTGGGGTAAGACCCCGGGGGGAAGCACCACAAGGGGGGACATACACCGATGGGGATGATTGCGTGCTGGCCCAGCAGGGCGGCGTGCCGGAACGGTGACCCGGACGCACTCTTCGTACAGGGAGCAGAGCAGAACGTTGCGAAACGGATCTGCCGGAGCTGCCCGGTGCGGTACGAGTGCCTGGCGGACGCGCTGGACAACCGGATCGAGTTCGGCGTCTGGGGAGGGATGACCGAACGCGAGCGGCGGGCCCTGCTACGCCGGCATCCGCAGGTGCCGAGCTGGTGGAAGATGTTCGAGGCGGCCCTGGTCAGGGACCCGGACAGCGAACTGGTGAGCGTGGGGATGGCTGGCTAACCGGCGAGCGACGCGCCGATGTCGCGCAGCCCTTCGAGGTCGTGGACGTCGGCGGGCTGTGCGGCGACCGGCGCCACCGGTACGCCCGGGTATTCCTGGGTGAACCTGGCGGCCACGGTGGCCTCGCGGGCGACCTGCTGAACCAGCCCGGCATGGATTCGCAGCACGTCCGCGGCGGCCGCGTGCCCGTCGAGGGCGGCTGCCCCGGCCAGGCTCTGATCCGCGGACAGCGCGCCGGCCGCGACCCGGTGCACCCGGTTGAGCACCAGCCCGTGCAGTGGCATGCGCTCGGTCGCGAGCCGCCCGGCGAAGTAGCCGGCCTCCCGGATCGCGTCCGGCTCCGGCGCCGCCACCACCAGGAACGCTGTCTCGGGCGCCTGGAGGACGCGGTACGTCTGTTCCGCCCGCTCGCGGAAGCCGCCGAACATCGAGTCCAGCGCGGCGACGAAGCCGGACAGGTCGGCGAGGAGCTGGCCGCCGATCACCTTCTGTACCACCCGGGAGAACGCCCCGAACGACGCGGTGACCAGGGCGAACATGCGGTGCCCTCCGGCCCTGGCCGGCGCCAGGAGCAGCCGCAGCATGCGCCCGTCGAGGAACCGGCCCAGCCTGGCCGGCGCGTCCAGGAAGTCCAGTGCCGAGCGGGACGGCGGGGTGTCCACCACGATCAGGTCCCACTCGTTCCGGGCGCGGAGCTGGCCCAGCTTCTCCATCGCCATGTACTCCTGCGTACCGGCGAACGTCGTGCTCATGGCCTGGTAGAACGGGTTGGCGAAGATGTCCCGGGCGCGCTTCGGGTCGGTGTGGGCCAGGACCACCTCGTCAAAGGTGCGCTTCATGTCGAGCATCATGGCGTGCAGCTCGCCGCCGTTCGCACCGTTGGTGCCCTTGACCTGCCGCGGCGTGTTGTCCAGCTCGGACAGGCCGAGCGCCTGGGCGAGCCGGCGGGCCGGGTCGATGGTCAGCACGACGGTGTGCCGGCCGTGCTTCTCAGCCGCCCGCAGCGCCAGTGCGGCGGCCGTGGTGGTCTTGCCGACCCCACCGGCACCGCAGCACACCACGATGCGGACGCCCGGGTCGGCGAGGATCTGATCCGCATCCAACCAGGGACCTGCCACCACCATCCGAGCGTATCGGGGGTCAACCAGCGGACCGCAGCACGGCCGCGAGCTCGATCAGCGCGGGCCGGTCGATGCCCCCGGGGAGGTACGGCAGCTCGACGAGGTCGCGGTGGAGGGCGGCCAGCTCCGTGCGCAGCCCCTCCTCGACCTCGCGCCGGACGAGGTAGTCGCCGGCCTCGGCGTGCAGCCCGTCGACGGTGTCCCGGTCGGCCGGCAGCCCGACCGAGGCCAGCGCGCGGCGCAGCTCGGCCCGGGTCACCGTGCCGTCCGGCAGCAGTGGCGGCTGTACCGCGTTGACGAGGATCCGGCCGACGGAGATCTCCAGCGCGGTCAGCTCGGCGATGGCGTCCGCGGTCTCCTGGACCGGCATCTCCTCCAGGTGCGTCACGACGTGTACCGAGGTCATCGGCGACCGGAGGAACGCCGCGACGCCCTCGCTCTGGGTCTTGATCGGCCCTACCTTGGCCAGGCGGGCGGTCTCCGCCGTGACGTTGAGAAACCGGCCGATCCGGCCGGTGGGCGGGGCGTCCAGGATCACCGCGTCGTACACGCGGTGGCCGGACTCGGTACGGGTGGTGGCCTCCTTGACCTTGCCGGTGAGCAGGACGTCACGCATGCCCGGCGCGATCGTGGTGGCGAAGTCGATGGCGCCGAGCCGCTTCAGTGCCTTACCGGCCATACCGAGCTTGTAGAACATGTCCAGGTATTCGAGCAGGGCCTCTTCGGGATCGACCGCCAGGGCCCGGACCTCGCCGTCGTCGGCGGCGGCGGCGATGGGGATCTCGGCGTACGGCAGCGGCGGGGTACCGAAGAGCTGCGCGATGCCCTGCCGCCCCTCGACCTCGATGAGCAGGGTACGGCGCCTGCCGGCGGCCAGCGCGAGGGCCAGCGCGGCGGCGATCGTGGTCTTGCCGGTGCCGCCCTTCCCGGTCACCACGTGCAGCCGGGCCGGCCAGCGGTCGCGTAGAGACACGTCGCGAGCCTATCCGGCGCCTTCCCGGATCTCAGGACTGTTGCTGCACGTCGCAGACGAACCAGCCGTTGCTCTTGACGACGGTGAGCTTGAGCTTCTCGGTCGCCTTCTGCACGTTGGCCGTGGTGAGCGTCACCGTGGTGGAGATCACCGCATGGTTCTTCGTCGACGACACGGTGGCGAGGTCGCTCCAGGTGTACTTCGGCCCCTCGTACTGCTGGTCCTGCTGCTTGATCTCGTTGATCTTCGCGTTGAGCTTCTTGGTGTCGCGGGCCGCGGAGCAGACGAACGGGGCCGCCTTCTTGGCGTCCTGCTGGACGTAGACCGCCTCCAGGAAGCCCTGCGCCGCCGAGGACGCGGAGTTTCTGCCGACTCCGTCGGCGTTGCGGTGCAGCAGGTATGCGATCGCGAGACCGCCACCGGCCAGAACGATCAGGACGACCAGCACGATGACCGCGATCAGCGGGCCGCGGCGGCGAGGGGCCGGCTGGGGTGCGTAGTACGGCGGGAACGAGCCGGGCGGGGCGCTGCCCGGGAACGGCGGGGCACTGCCCGGGAACGGCGGGGCGC
>JBKPCQ010000286.1:0-5407 GCA_046727455.1 Actinomycetota bacterium
ACGGCGCATCACCTTGCCGTACAGCGGATGCTTCACCTGGTCCTCGACCGCCACGACGACGGTCTTCTCCATCTTGTCGCTGACCACGTAGCCCTCACGGACCTTGCGGCGGTTGCGCTCGTTACCGGTCTCGCTCATGCCTCAACTACCTCACTCGGCGCCTCGGACAGACCCAGCTCACGCTCACGCATGATGGTGTAGATCCGGGCGATCTCCCGCCGGACGACCTGCAACCGCCGGTTGTTGTCCAACTGGCCGGTCGCGCCCTGTACGCGCAGGTTGAACAGTTCAGCCTTGGCCTCGCGCAGCTTCACGACCAGGTCCTCGTCGTCCAGCTCGCGCAGCTCGGCGGCCTTGGTGCCCGATGCCATCAGACCTCGACCCCCTCGCGCTTGACGATGCGGCATTTCATCGGCAGCTTGTGGATCGCCCGGCGCATCGCCTCGCGGGCGATCTGCTCGTTCGGGAAGGACATCTCAAACAGGATCCGCCCGGGCTTCACGTTGGCCACCCACCACTCCGGCGAGCCCTTGCCGGAACCCATCCGGGTCTCGGCCGGCTTCTTGGTGATGGCCTGGTCCGGGAAGATGGTGATCCAGACCTTCCCGCCACGGCGGATGTGCCGGGTCATGGCGATACGGGCCGACTCGATCTGCCGGTTGGTCACGTACGCCGGCTCCAGCGCCTGGATGCCGAACTCGCCGAACGCCACCCGGGTACCGCCCTTCGCCGAACCGTGCCGGTCCGGGTGGTGCGGCTTGCGGAAGCCCTTCGGGGGCTTACGCGGCATCAGCATTGGTCAGCCCTCCTGCTGCTCGGCCACCGGGGCCTCGGTCGTACCCACGCCCGCCGGCTCCACCGCGGCCCGGCCGGCCTCGGTGCCACCGGCGGTCGTGCCCGACGAACCGGAGCGCAGCCGCCGCGGACGGTCGGGCCGTTCGGTCCGCTCGCGGCGCGGGCGCGGCGGTCCGGACTCGGCCGGTGCCTCGCGACCCGGTACGGCGTCACCCTTGTAGATCCAGGTCTTCACGCCGATGCGGCCGAAGGTGGTACGCGCCTCGAAGAAGCCGTACTCGATGTTGGCCCGCAGCGTGTGCAGCGGTACCCGGCCCTCGCGGTAGAACTCCGAGCGGGACATCTCGGCACCGCCCAGGCGCCCGGCGCACTGCACCCGGATGCCCTTCACGAGCGGGTTCTTCATCGCCGACTGCATGGACTTGCGCATGGCCCGGCGGAAGCTGACCCGCGACGAGAGCTGCTCGGCGATGGCCTGCGCGACGAGCTGCGCGTCCGACTCGGGGCTCTTCACCTCAAGGATGTTGAGCTGTACCTGCTTGCCGGTCAGCTTCTCCAGCTCGCCCCGGATCCGGTCGGCCTCGGCGCCTTTGCGACCGATGACGATGCCCGGTCGGGCGGTATGGATGTCGATGCGTACCCGGTCCCGGGTGCGCTCGATGTCCACTTTGGAGATACCGGCGCGCTCCAGGTCCTTGGACATCATCTTGCGGATCTTGACATCCTCCGCGATGTAGTCCTTGTACAGCTTGTCCGCGTACCACCGGCTCTTCCAGTCGGTCGAGATGCCGAGCCGGAACCCGTGCGGGTGAACCTTCTGACCCATTACTCGGTCTCCTCCTCGGCGGCCTCGTCCGCCGCCTTGGCCGGCGGGGCCTTCTTGGCGGCCTTGCTCGGCGCGCTCGTGCGCGCCGACCGGCTTTCCGGCGTCGCCTTCTTCGCCGGCGCCGTGGTCTCCTCCTCGACCGCCACTTCCGGGCTGGTCGGCTCCTCGACATCGGCCGGCGCCGCGGCCTTCCTGGCCGGCGCCGCGGCCTTCTTGCCCGGTACCACCGGACGGGCCGGGGCGGCGGTGGAACCAACCGACTCGACCACGATGGTGATGTGGCAGGTGCGCTTGCGGATCCGGTACGCCCGGCCCTGTGCCCGGGGCCGGAACCGCTTCAGCGTCGGCCCCTCGTCGACGTACGCCTCGGCGACCAGCAGCGCGTCCGGGTCGAGCCGCTCGTTGTTCTCCGCGTTGGCGATCGCGCTCGCCAGCACCTTGTACACCGGCACGCTGGCGGCCTGCGGCGCGAACTGCAGCACGGTCAGCGCCTCCTGCGCGGGCAGGCCGCGGACCAGGTTGACCACGCGGCGCGCCTTGGTCGCGGAGATGCGCACGTGCCGCGCGACCGCACGCGCGCCGGGGAGCGCGACGTCGCTCTTCGTTGGCATCGGGTGTCCTGTCCTCTATCGTCCTGCGCCTAGCGGCGGCGGCTCTTCCGGTCGTCCTTCTCGTGACCCTTGAACGTCCGGGTCAGCGCGAACTCCCCCAGCTTGTGCCCGACCATCGCCTCGGTGATGAACACCGGGACGTGCTTGCGCCCGTCGTGGACGGCGATGGTGTGCCCGAGCATCTCCGGGATGATGGTCGAACGGCGTGACCACGTCTTGATGACGTTCTTGGAGTTCCGGTCGTTCTGCGCTTCCACCTTCTTGAGCAGGTGGTCGTCGATGAACGGCCCTTTCTTCAGGCTGCGAGGCATGTCTGTCTACCTTCCTCAGCCGCGCTTGCGGTTCGCGTAGCGGCGCCGGACGATCAGCTTGTCGCTGGGCTGGTTGGCCTTGCGGGTACGCCCCTCGGGCTTGCCCTTCGGGTTTACCGGGTGGCGACCGCCGGAGGTCTTGCCCTCGCCACCGCCGTGCGGGTGGTCGATCGGGTTCATCGCCACGCCGCGGACGCTGGGCCGCTTGCCCTTCCAGCGCATCCGGCCGGCCTTGCCCCAGTTGATGTTTGACTGGTCGGCGTTGCCGATCTCGCCGACGGTGGCCCGGCACTGGACCAGTACCCGCCGGATCTCACCAGACGGCATCCGCAGCGTCGCGTAGTCGCCCTCGCGGCCGAGGAGCTGGATGCCCACGCCGGCGGAGCGGGCCAGCTTCGCGCCGCCGCCCGGGCGCAGCTCCACCGCGTGCACGGTGGTGCCCACGGGGATGTTGCGCAGCGGCAGGTTGTTGCCGGGCTTGATGTCCGCGCCGACCCCGGACTCCACGCGGTCGCCCTGCTTGAGGTCCTTCGGCGCGATGATGTACCGCTTCTCACCGTCGGCGTAGTGCAGCAGCGCGATCCGGGCGGTCCGGTTCGGGTCGTACTCGATGTGCGCGACCTTCGCCGGCACACCGTCCTTGTCGACCCGCTTGAAGTCGACGATCCGGTACTGCCGCTTGTGCCCGCCGCCCTGGTGCCGGGTGGTGATCTTGCCGTGCACGTTGCGTCCGCCCCTGCCGTGCAGCGGAGCCAGCAGCGACTTCTCCGGGGTCGACCGGGTCACCTCGGCGAAGTCGGCGACGCTCGCGCCGCGACGACCCGGGGTGGTCGGCTTGTACTTACGAATAGGCATCTGTCAAACCCCTCAGGACACCGGGCCGCCGAAGGCCTCGATCCGGTCGCCGTCGGCGAGCTTGACGATCGCGCGCTTGGTGTCCTTGCGCCTGCCCCAGCCGGTCCGGGTGCGCTTGCGCTTGCCCTGCCGGTTGAGCGTGTTGACCGTCTCGACGTGCACATCGAAGATCTGCTGAATCGCGATCTTGATGGCGGTCTTGTTCGCGTCCGGATGAACCAGGAACGTGTACCAGTTCTTGTTGAGCTCGCTGTAGCTCTTCTCGGAGACGACCGGCGCGATGATGATGTCGCGCGGGTCGGGGACGTTGCTCATTCGCTGTCCTCCTCGGTCTCCTCGTCAGCGGCCTCCAGGGTGTCGACCGCGCTCGACGCGACCGGTACCCCGAGGAACTCCTCCAGCGCGGCGCTGGTGAAGACCACCTCGTCGGCGACCAGTACGTCGTACGTGTTGAGTTGACCGGCCTCGATCAGGTGCACCTCGGGCAGGTTGCGCAGGGACAGCCAGTTCAGCTCGTCCTCGACGCCCAGTACCACGAGTACCTTGCGGGAGTCGGTGATGGCCCGCAGCGCCGCGAGCGCCGTCTTGGTCGAGGGCGTGTCACTGTCCACAAAGGACTCGATCACGTGTACCCGCTCCATGCGGGCCCGGTCGGACAGCGCACCGCGCAGCGCGGCCGCCTTCATCTTCTTCGGGGTCCGCTGCCGGTAGTCCCGCGGTACCGGGCCGTGCACCACGCCACCGCCGGTGAACTGCGGCGCGCGGATCGAACCCTGGCGGGCCCGGCCGGTGCCCTTCTGCTTGTACGGCTTCCTGCCGCCGCCCCGCACCTCGCCCCGGGTCTTCGTCTTGTGCGTACCCTGCCGGGCCGCGGCAAGCTGGGCGACCACGACCTGGTGCATCAGCGGGATGTTGGTCTGTGCGTTGAACACGTCGTCGGGCAGGTCCACGGTGCGCACGACGGTGCCGTCCACGCGCCGGACCTCGACGCTCAGCTCGGAAGGCACGTCACTTCCCACCCTTCTTCGCCGCTGAGCGGACCAGCACCAGCGAGCCCTTCGGACCCGGGATGGCGCCCTTGACCAGGATCAGGTTCTGCTCCGGGTCGACCGCCTGGATGGTCAGGTTCTGGACGGTGTACCGGACGTGGCCCATCCGGCCCGCCATGCGTACCCCCTTGAAGACCCGGCCCGGGGTGGCGCAGGCGCCGATCGAGCCGGGCGAGCGGTGCTTGCGCTCGACGCCGTGGCTCGCGCGCAGGCCGTGGAAGCCGTGCCGCTTCATCACGCCCGCGAAGCCCTTGCCCTTGGTCCGCCCGGTGACGTCCACGACCTGACCGGGCGCGAACGTCTCGGCGGTGACCTCCTGCCCGAGCGCGTACTCGCTGGCGTCGGTGGTGCGCAGCTCGACCAGGTACCTGCGTGGCGCGACCTCCGCCTTTTCGAAATGGCCGGACTCCGGCTTGTTCACCTTGCGCGGGTCGATCGCGCCGTACGCGAGCTGGACCGCGCTGTAGCCGTCCTTGTCCGGGGTGCGGACCTGGGTGACCACGCACGGGCCGGCCTGCACCACGGTGACCGGGACAACCCTGTTGTTGTCCCACACCTGGGTCATGCCGAGCTTGGCGCCCAGGATGCCCTTGACTTGCCTGTCCATACTCCGGTCCCTACAGCTTGATCTCGATGTCGACGCCGGCCGGAAGATCGAGCCGCATCAGCGAGTCGACCGTCTTGGGAGTCGGGTCGATGATGTCGATCAGACGCTTGTGCGTCCGCATCTCGAAGTGCTCGCGCGAGTCCTTGTACTTGTGCGGCGAGCGGATCACGCAGTAGCGGTTGATCTCGGTAGGCAGCGGCACCGGGCCGGCGACCTGCGCCCCGGTACGCGTCACCGTCTCCACGATCTTGCGAGCCGAGGAGTCGACGACCTCGTGGTCATAGGCCTTGAGCCGGATGCGGATCTTCTGTCCCGCCATGGTGGCTTCTGTTTCCTTCTCTCGATGCCGCTGT
>JBKPCQ010000287.1:0-28739 GCA_046727455.1 Actinomycetota bacterium
GGATCCGCGCGACGAGGTCGGCGTACCCCTGGCTCCGCTCGCCGATCGCGTCGCGGATGTGGGTACGCAGTGCCTCGACCGAGCCGGTCTCCAGATCCATGAGGATGGACCCGGGCAGCACCCCGTACCCCTGCGGTCCCAGCGCGTCGACGATCGGCCGCACCCGCTGCAGGCTCGCCATCGTCGCGTTCGGGTCGGGGAACAGCTCGTTGATCCGAGCCTCCGCCCCACCGGGGGTCGGGCGGTAGCCGGGACCGAACGGTGCGGCACGCTGCTCGTTGGGGGACCGCCACTCGCGCCCGCCGAGCGCGGCCCGCTCGTCCCGCGTGCCCCAGGCGTAGTTGGCCAGGTGGCAACCGGTGCACGCGCGGTTGTGCCCGATCACCTGGGTGGCCCGCAACTCGCGCATCATCGGGTCGTGGATGTCCTGCATCTCCTGGTAGGCGCCGCTCCCTCCGCCCTGGACCAGGCCCAGGGCGGCCATGTCCCCGGCGGGGATCGCGCTCTCGATCAGCTGCGACCACTTCGCGAGGTTTCCGCGGTTGGCCGTCAGGCGCTGGGCCGCCACGTTCGTCACCAGTGACTTGAACGCCACCGCCCGCTCCGGCACGGTGCCGGTCTGCGGGAGCAGCGACGCCGGACCCTGGCCGGGGCCGCCCGCGTCTCCCGGCATCCGGCAGACCTGCTCCTCCGGCGGCAGTGACACCGGGCCGTCGTCGCCCTGCGCCGACTGCCCGCCGACCGGGGACAGCCGGTCAACGGGGGTACCCGCGACGGCGGCCCGGGCCGCGGCGTCGGCCTCGGTCTCGTGGGCGTCGGCGGCGGGGCCACCCGACCCCCGGCCCTGCTGCTGGACCACGTGGGCCAGCTCGTGCCCGATCAGCTCCCGCCCGGTGGCGGTGTCCGGCTGGAACCGGCCCGGCGCGAACGCGACGTGGCTGCCGACGGTCAGCGCCCGGGCCCCGTGCTGCCGGGGGACGGGGGAGTCCACGTGCATCCGCACCGCGTCGAGGGACGAGCCGTAGGCCGCCCCGAACTCCTGCGCGATCAGGGCGGGCAGTGCGGCCCCGGGGCCGAGCTCGTCGAGGATCCGCGCCGGTCCGGCGGCCACCGGCCGGCCGGTACCGTCGCTGCTGCGCTGCACCGCCGCCATCCGCGACACGAGCCGGGTCACCGCCGCGTTGCCGGCGCTGGCCTGCAGGTCGAGAAGGCCGCGGGCGCCCGGGGTTTCCGCCCGGCCGGCCGGGGCGGCAAGCGCTGCTTCGGTGGACGCCTCGTCCCGGAAGCCGGGTCTCCTCGCCCTGCGCAACGCGATCACCCCCCGGGAGCGAGCCTACCGGGCTGGGGCAACCGCCGTGGGACCTAACCGCGCTGGCCCGGCCTCACTGGGTGTACCGGATGTGGTGCGCGGCGCCGGTCGGCAGGGCCGCGGTGCGCACGGTCAGTGTCCGGCCGTCCGGGTCGTAAGACCAGGCATCCGCCGGTACCGGCTCCTCGTCCACGGTGACCGAGGCCGGCGCCCCGTCGACGGCCCGGAAGCGCACGGTCCAGGTACGGTTGACGACCTCGCCGGGGAAGCCGCCCTCGCGCGCACCGGTGGTAAGTTCTCCCCCACCGTCCGCCGATCGGTAGTCCACGGGCGTCCAGGACAGCTCGTTGTTCCGATACGCGAGTCCTTCCCCGGCGTCCTCGTAGAGCCGGAACGAGCCGGTCGCGCTGGTGGCCACGTCCAGCGTCACCTGATCCAGGGGCCCCGCGGCCGAGCTGTCCACGTAGTCGGTCCGGGTGGGCAGGATCCCGCCGGCCCGCAGGAACACCGGCATGGTGGACAGGTCGGTGGTGACGGTACGGACGGCCGGCCCGCGGTAGGACTGCCCGGTGAAGTAGTCGGTCCAGGTGCCCGGCGGGAACCACACCTGCGTCGGTACGTTCCGCGTGCCCGGGGTGGTCACCGGCGCGACGAGCAGGTCGTCGCCGAACAGGTACTGGGTGGGGAAGCGGTACGCGTCCTCGTCGGGGTAGTTCAGGTACATCGCCCGGGCCATTGGCAGTCCGGTGTCGTACGCCTGCCGCACGAGCGTGTACGTGTACGGGATCAGCGCCTCCCGCAGCCGCATGAACGCGGTCGCCGAGTCGCCGGCCGCGCCCTCGTAGTCCCACGGCAGCCGGTACCCGTGGTTGGAGTGCAGCCGCAGGATCGGCTGGAAGGCACCCAGCTGGACCCAGCGGGCGTACAGGTCCGGCGGCAGCTTGTTCACCTTCTGCTCGTTGGCGTAGTTGTGCGCGCCGATGTCATGGGACTCGTACGGCATCCCGATCGCGCCCCGCTCGATCGTGTACAACGACGCGAACGCCAGCATGTCCCACGACGAGATGGTGTCCATGCTGGTGTCGACCGTGTACCGGTGGTCCGCCCAAGGCCCGGCCGGGAAGAGCTGGCTCCCGCCGTACCCGGTGTAGCCGCTGCCGCTGCGGTTCCAGCTGAACCCGCGCCGGCCCTGCGCCTCGGTGCGCGCAACGTACCGGCCGTTGATGTAGCTGTCCGGCGAGATACCCGGCGTGTGGGCGAAGCTCCCGTCGCAGCACGAGTCCAGCCACCACAGCACCGGCCCCTGCTCCTCGAACGGCTTGTGCAGGTTGAAGTACGCGGCGAGCTGGGCCGGATCGCTGAAGTCGAAGACCCGGCAGGCGGAGCCAGCGCCGCACGGTACCGCCGGCAGGTCGGCGTGCAGCGCCGCCTTGACCTCGGCATACCGGGGGTCGTCGGCGCTGATGCTGGGGTGCAGGTTGAGCGCCACCACCAGCCCCTGGCCGCGCGCCCAGTCCAGGAAGCCAGCCGGGTCGGGGAAGTATCTCGGGTTCCACTCCCAGCCGTCCCAGCCGTTGGGCGCCTTGAAGTCGGTGTCCACGACGAGCACGTCGAGTGGTACCTGGTTGCGCCGGAACGCCGGCAGGATCTCGTCCCGGTAGTCGTGGTCGGCGTAGGCGTAGTACCGGGAGAACCAGTTGCCCAGCGCCCAACGAGGCAACATGACCGGCGGGCCGGTCAGGTCGTGCAGGTCGCGCAGGGCCTGCCGGTAGTCATGGCCGTAGCCGAAGAAGTAGCCGTCCTGGTAACCGGGCGCGCTCTGGCGGGGCGTGACGCCGCCGTCGGACCGGGCGACCGCGGTGACGGAGTCGTTGAGCAGGTACCACCCGTCCCGGCTGAGCAGGCCGTCGAACAGCGGCCGCGGCCCGTCGGCGAGGTCCAGGCTGCGCCGCCAGCCACCGAGGTTGGCCGCCGCGTGCGCGGGGTCGGGGGCCGGGGGTAGCGGGGCGTCGGCCGGGGTGACCGCAACCGTGTCGATGTTCAACGCGCATCCGCTGGCGTTCGCACAGCCGATCGAGACCGGTACCTCGTCCTTGGCGACGGTGACGGGCACGGCCGCCGTGGCCCAGTCGTCCCAGCCGCGGGTCGGTGGCAGGGTGACCGGTACCGCCGCGTCGCCGGCCCGCACCGTCGCCGTCTGCGCGGGTCCGCCGTCCGGCGCGCTGGAGTAGCGGAAGACCACCTGGTACCGGCCGGCTGCCGGTACGCCCCGTTCGGTCCAGCCGACCTCGGCGCCCGCCGGCTCCAGTCCGGACACGAAGCCGTTGCCGGTGTAGCCGTCCTGGTCGTCGGCCAGCCTGGCGCCACCGCGGAGCTGCATGGTCTCGGCTTCGCACGCGGTGGCGAAGTCGCAGAAGGTGGCCAGCCGCCAGGCCGGGTGCGCGGTGGTCGGTTGGTTGCCGGCGGTCAGCTCAACGCTCAGGTTCCGCTCCGTGAACGGCCCCGAGTTGAGCCGGTACCGCAGCGTCAGCCCGCTGGTCTTGATGATCCGCTCGCCGCCCTCGACCATGCTGCGGTACGTGGTCGAGGGGTGCGCGGGCCGGTACAGCGCGTTTAACGTGGGCCGGTCCTCGAACCGGCCGTCCGGCGCGTACTCCATCCGGATCAATGTGGGAGAGAGGATCTCGAACCGGGCGTGACCGTCGACGACTCGGTTCGGGTACCCGGACCGCGCGACGTACCTCACGAGCAGGCCACCTGCCAGGAGGACCGGGATTGCCGCGAGGGCCCAGTAGCGTCGGTGACGGAGCACCCGGCTACCCCGGCCGACCCACCACCCCGTCCGGCCCGGCCAGGTGGGGGTGGCGCCGGTGGGACGGGGTCAAGCCCCGGGCTCCGTCGACCGGCCCGCCCGTTTGCGGACGATCGGTCACGTGCGCCTCTTTCAGCAGGAAGTGCGGCCGGTGCTTCGCCTCGTAGTAGATCCGGCCGATGTACTCGCCGATCACACCGAGGACCACCATCTGGAGCCCGCCCAGCATGACGATCGCGGCGAACAGGGTGACGTACCCCGGCGTCTGCACCCCGAAGATCAGACTCTTGCCGGTGATCCACAGCGTGTAGAGGAAGGCGATGGAGGACATCGCTAGGCCGGCCCAGATCGCCAGGCGCAGTGGCCGGTTGTTGAACGAGATCAGCCCGTCCATCGCGTAATTGAGCAGCTTGCCGAAGGTCCACTTGGTGGCGCCGCCCTGCCGGGCGACGTTCTGGTACTCCACGAACGCGATGTCGTACCCGACCCAGGCGAACATGGCCTTGGAGAACCGGTTGTACTCGGGCATGGCCAGGATCGCGTCCACCACCCGGCGGGAGACCAGCCGGAAGTCCCCGGCCCCGTCGACCAGGCGCACCTCGATCCACCGGTTGACCAGCCGGTAGAAGGCGGTGCTCAGCACGGTCCGGCCGAAGGGGTCGCCGCGCCGGTTGCGCCGGGCGACAACCTGGTCGACGCCCTGGTGGTACAGCTCGACCATGCGGGGCACCAGCTCGGGCGGGTGCTGGAGGTCGGCGTCCATGATGATGACCGCGTCGCCGCGGGCGTACCTGAGGCCGGCGTACATCGCCGACTCCTTGCCGAAGTTACGACTGAACGCTGCATACCGGACATGATCGTCATTCGCCGCGAGCTTGCGGATCACGCCGAGGGTGTCGTCGCGGCTGCCGTCATCGATGAAGATCACCTCGTAGTCCTCGCCGGCCTCGGCGGCGCTGTCCTGGATTTCGGCGTGCAGCCGGTCGAGCACATCTGCCTCGTTGAAGCACGGCACGACGAAGGACAGCATTTCCGACTCCGATCTCGCGCCCGGGATGCTGGGCGCGGCCGTCGGTAGCCTAGCCCACGGCGGGCATCTCCGTGGCTACACTGCATCGGCACCACGATGTGGAGGAGTCCATGGCCCTGCTTGAGCGTCAGGCGGCCGGAGCCGGCGAGACCGCCGCCTCCCCGGTCGCCGCAGCCGCCGGCCCGCTTACCCGGCTCCGCCGCCGCCGGGCCGACCTGCTCGTCCTCGCCGGTCTCGCGGCAATCGTCACGCTGATAGCCCAGGTCCCGGTCCTGCACACGCACACCTTCTATTACTGGGACGACAGCGCCTCGGTGTTCCTTCCGACCTGGCACGTGATCGGCGACCAGTTGCGCGCCGGCCACTTCCCGCTGCTGGACGTCGACATGTGGATGGGCGGCAACTGGGCGGGCGAGGCCCAACTGGGGATCTTCAACCCGCTGCTGCTGGCCAACGCGCTGATGGTCTCCTTGCTGCCGGACATGGCGGTGGCGGCGATCCTGATCAAGACCGAGTTCCTGGTGATCCTCGCCGCCGGCGTGTACCTGGTGGCCCGCGAGTACGGCTCGGCCCGCGGGCCGGCGGTCGTGGTGGCGACGGCGCTGCCGTTCAGCGGGTACACCCTCTACTGGGACGCGCAGAACTGGGCGGCCAGCTTGATCGCCTTCGCCTTCCTACCCCATGTGTGGTGGACCGCCCGCCGGTTCGCGCGGGGCCGGCTGCACCCGGTGGTACCGCTCGTCGTGGGCATCCTCGCGATGACCAGCGGGAGCCCGTACGCCGCGCTGGGCGTGGTCATCGTGCTGGTCGGCGTCGCCGTCGAGCGGCTGGTGCTGCGGGACGTGCGGTCGGTGGCCCGGCTCGCCGTGGTGGGGCTGGCCGTCGGGCTCACCGGTGCCGTGGTCTTCCTGCCGCTGCTGGGCGTCCGGTCGGTCGGCTGGCGCACCCAGGGCGACGTGGTCAACCACTTCAAGCTCGTGACCGGGCTGGATCCGCTGCTGAACCTGAGTGTCCCGGCGTACGTGCCGAACGTCGCCAGCTTCGGGCCGCCGTCCACGCCGATCACCTATCTGGCCTGGTTCGTGGCACCGCTGCTGCCCTGGTACCGGTGGTCCGCCTTGCGCCGGTGGCGTCCCCGGGCAGGTGTGCTCGTCCTCGGCGGGACCTACCTGCTCCTCCTGCTCGGTCCGTCCAACCTGTGGCTGTTCCGGTGGCCGGCCCGGTTGATCGAGTACGTGTACCTGCCGGTGTGCGTGCTGGTCGCGGTGCTGCTCAGCGCCGGCCTGCGGACCGACCACCCGGTAAGGCGCGCCGTCCTGTCCGCCGTGCTGATCGCCGTGGGCACCTACGTGGCGTGGGCGACCTTCCCGGTCAGGTGGCGTATCGAGCTGGAGGCGACCCTGCTCGAGGCGGCCCTGGTGGCGCTGGTCCTGCTCGCCCACCGGTACCGGCGCCGGCTGGTGGTACCGGGTCTGGTGCTCGGCACGGTGGCCGTCCTCGCCGTGCAGGTGCACTGGTTCCCGGGCAACACGAGCGTCACGCCCTGGCACTTCCCCCACAACGTGGCCGCGCTGCGCGCCGATTTCGCCGAGCGGACCGACGGCAACACCCTCACCGTCCTCACGCCCGACGTGCTGTTCAAGGACGACATGCGCCCGGACCGGGTGTGGCGGCAGGTCGTCTTCGGCAACGTCAACCAGCTCGCCGGGATCCCCAGCCTCAACTCCTACACCGGCATGGGCAACCGGGCGTTCGCGGACGAGCTGTGCATGAACTACCACGGCGGGGTCTGTCCGGAGGGGTACCAGAAGGTGTTCGCCGTCGACCCGGCCACCAGCCGACCGCTGGCCGACCTGTTGCGGCTGCGGACCGTAGTCGTGGCCAACGGGTACCTGCCCGGTCGCACCAGTGTCACCGACCCGCCGCGCGGGTGGGCGGTCAGCCGGCGCAACGCTTTCCTCACCGAGGTGCGCCGGATGGCGCCACTGCCGTACCCCCAGGGTCGGGTCTCCTACACCGACCCCTCAGTCGGCGTGACCGGCGACCGGGTGCTCGGTCCCCGGGACGAGGAGCTGACGTACACCGGCGGCGGCCGGGTCGTGGTCGCGGCGCTGGCCTGGCCCGGCTGGACCGCGACCGTCGACGGCCGGCCGGTACCGGTGACCGCCGGCCCGGCCGGTCTGATCCAACTGGACCTCCCCCAGCGGACCACCCCCGGCACCGTCCGGCTGTCGTTCACGCCCGCCGGCCTGCGCCCCGGCCTCGCGCTCTACCTCGCCGGCCTGCTCCTCGGCCTCGGCTACTGCGTCATGGCCACGGTAAGACGCCGCCGCGCCCGCAGGACACCAGGCGCGGACCCGGCGGGCGCCGGGCCACCGGCCCCTCCGGTGGGAGAGCCGGCGTAGCAGCCAGCAGGTCAGGTCGGCAACGGCTGCCAGGGGTCGAACGAGGCGGCGGCACCGCTGGTCTGCGTCCGCAGCCGGACGACGCCGTCCAGACCGACGCCGACCAGGAGCAGCCGGCCCGACCCGTCGACACCGGCCACCGGGGAGCAGAGGACCGGGTCGGTGTCGTGGGGGGTCCACGGGCCGAAGTCGCCGTCCGCCTCCTCCTGCCTGGTGCTGGCGAGCCTTCCGTCGTAGGTGCGCGCGAACACCGTGATCCGCGCGTCCGGCCCCTTCGGCGCGGTCACCATGGCCGCCTCACCGAGCCCGACGTGCCCGTCCAGGACCACCGGCTCGCCCCAACCGCCGGCCGGCTCGACCTGCCGGGTGACCGCCAGCTCGCCGGTGTCCGGGATGCGGTACGCGACCGCGATGGTGCCGTCCTGGGACAGCACCGCGCTCGGCCCGCTGGCCGGCCGCGGCGCCGGGAAGTCCTGGTTCATGGTGAAGCCGATGTTCGGCTTGTCCTGGTACCAGTGCAGGATCTTGGTGTGGGTGGCCGCGAACACCTCGATGCAGCCGGCCGGGTTGGTGATCGCGGCGAGCCCGTCGAGCACCTCCGTGCCGAGCATGTCGACCCAACCGCTCCAGCCACCGTTGATCTCGGTCTGGTACCTGGTGCTGACCCCGCCTCCGCCGTTCTTGACGAAGATCTCCATCCGGCCGTCGCCGTTGTTGGCTACCACCGGCACACCGATCTGGTCGGCGTTGCCGGCGCCCAGGTTCGGGCTGCCGAAGTCGGTCCAGTGGATGGTCCACGCGCCGTTGACCTCGGTCTGGTAGGTGGTCACGATGTGGTGGTCGGACAGCCGGCGCGCGAAGACCTCCAACCGGCCGTCGGCGTTGTTGCCGACCGCGAGGACCGGGGCCAGCGGGCCGCCCGCCCCGCCGAGCACCGCCGGGCCGGTCCACGTGCCGCCGCTGGTCTGCCGGTACGTGTAGCAGATACCGCCGCGCACCAGGAAGATCTGCGGCCGGCCGTTCTCGTTGTAGCCCATCCAGTTGGTGCCCCAACCCCAGCGGTAGAGCATCTTGCCGGTCCAGTCGAGGTCGGCGGCGAACGGGTCGAACGGCATGTAGGCGGCGAAGGTGTGTGCCTTGTCGGCGTGGGTCGGGTCGTCCAGGTTCGCCGCCGCTCCGGCGATGTTGTAGCACCGGTAGTTGACTGTGATCAACGTGCTGGAGTAGGCCGCCTGGGCCTCGTCGACGAAGCTGGCCACGGCGATGTGGTCCGGGTGCTCGCCGAACGGCGGCCAGCGCACGTCGGGTACCGGGTCCTGGGCGCGCACCACGGTCGGCTGGAACTCGTTCAGCAACGCGACGAGTACCGCGACGACGTCCGCGCGCGTATATGTGAACGAGGTGGTCACCACACCGCCGTCGGCGACGATGGTCTGCGCCGGCGTACCGGCGCGGAGAAACTCCATCCCGGCATCGGGCAGGTCCACGAAGACCAGCTCCACCGCGGGGTTGGCGTCGAGCACGTAGTGCTCCACCTGCTTGCCGGCCACGGTGAGCGCCTCACCGGACCAGGGCGAGTTGATCGGCACGCCGGCCATCGTCGTGTACGCCACCTTGATGCCGACCTGGCGGCTGCGGGTGCGCTCGCCATCGGTGTCGCCCTCGCCGCTGATGTTGCCTGCCGTCATGTAGACGGTGACGATCGGTATCCCGTTGCGGATGGCCGCCGACACGTCCGGGTTCATGAACAGCAGGTCATCGTCCTCGTGTGCGACGACGTGCATAGCGCGGATGACCATGCGTGGAATGGTATTTCGAACGGTCGGCGGCTACTGTCCGCTATTCGATGGTTACCGGTGGACGGTCGGCTGAATCGCATCCGCCGACCGGCCGACGAGCCGGGTATGCGGTACCGGCGCCGGGGCCGTAGGCTTCCCGGCGATGGTGGACGAAACCGAGGTGCTCGCGCCGTCCATGGCGCGCACCGCGCGGATATGGGCCGGCGTACTGGCCCGGCACAGCGCGGTGCGGTACCTCATCATCGGCGGCCTGAGCGCGGCGGCCGACTTCGGCCTGCTGGTCCTGCTGCACGGCTGGCTGGGGGTCTGGCTGCCCCTGGCCACGCTGGTCGCGGTGGTCACCGCGTTCCTGCTCAACTTCGCGCTCAACCGGGTCTGGTCGTTCGGCAGCACCGCGCCGATCGTCCGGCAGTTCTCCCGGTACCTGATCCTCGGCTGCGGCAACTGGACGTTCACCGTCATCGGCGTGGCCGCCCTGTCCTGGCTGGGCCTGGAGTACCTCGTCGCGAAGACGGTCACGCTGGTGCTCGCGACGACCGTCAACTATCTCGCGTACCGGGTCTGGGTCTTCGCCGACCACCGCCACGGCGCCCACGGCCCGGGGTGACCAGGCCGGCCGCCGATATTCTCGTCACCGACGATGTACCGCATGCCTGAGAGGTTGTCGTGAGTAGCCGGGTGGAGACGCTGGAGTTTCAGGCCGAGGCGCGGCAGTTGCTGCACCTGATGGTCCATTCGATCTACACCAACAAGGACATCTTCCTGCGGGAGCTGATCTCCAACAGCTCGGACGCGCTGGACCGGCTGCGGCTGGAGTCACTGCTGGACAAGGACCTGCAGGTCGACACGACCGATCTGCACATCGACATCGAGGTGGACAAGCAGGCGCGCACGCTGACCGTACGGGACAACGGCATCGGAATGTCGCGCGACGAAGTGGTGGCGCTGATCGGCACGATCGCCAAGTCGGGGACGGCGGAGTTGCTCCGGCGGATCCGGGAGTCGAAGAACGCGGCGGCGTCACAGGATCTCATCGGCCAGTTCGGCGTCGGGTTCTACAGCACGTTCATGGTGGCCGACAAGGTGACGTTGGTGAGCCGGCGGGCCGGTCAGCCCGAGGGCACCCGGTGGGAGTCCGCGGGGGAGGGCACGTACGTCGTCGAGACGCTCGACGACGTACCCCAGGGCACCGAGGTGACCCTGCACCTCAAGGCGGTGGACAGCGAGGACGGGCTGTTCGACTACACCGACGACTGGAAGATCCGCGAGGTCGTCAAGCGGTACTCGGACTTCATCTCCTGGCCGATCCGGATGGCCGGCGCCGAGGCCGGCGAGAAGCAGACGCTCAACTCGATGAAAGCGCTGTGGGCGCGCCCCCGCGCCGAAGTCTCCGACGACGAGTACCGGGAGTTCTACCGGCACGTCAGCCACGACTGGACCGATCCCCTCGACATCATCCACATGAAGGGCGAGGGGAACTTCGAGTACGAGGCGTTGCTGTTCATCCCGTCCCACGCGCCGCTGGACCTGTTCCTTCAGGACGGCCGGCGCGGGGTCCAGCTGTACGTCAAGCGGGTGTTCATCATGGACAACTGCGCGGCGCTCATGCCCAACTACCTGCGCTTCATCCGGGGTGTGGTGGACGCCCACGACCTGTCGCTGAACATCTCCCGGGAGATCCTGCAGCACGACCGGCAGATCCAGCTGGTGCGGCGGCGGCTGGTCCGGAAGGTGCTGTCGACCGTCAAGGATCTGACGGGCAACGATCCGGAGAAGTACCGGACGTTCTGGAGCCAGTTCGGCCGCGCGGTGAAGGAGGGGTTGCTGGAGGACACCGACAACCGCGACACGATCCTGGACGTCGTCTCGGTCGCCTCGACCCACGACCCGGAGCGCCTGACGACCCTGCACGAGTACGTGGCGCGGATGAAGGAGGGCCAGGGCGAGATCTACTACATGACCGGCGAGTCGCGGTCGATGGTGGAGAACTCGCCGCACCTGGAAGCCTTCCGGGCCAAGGGTTACGAGGTGCTCGTGCTCACCGACCCCGTCGACGAGCTGTGGCCCGAACGGATCGGCCGGTTCGACGGCAGACCGCTGCGGTCGGCGGCGCTGGGGCAGGTCGACCTGGACGGCGACGAGGACCGCGACGACGCCCGGACCGAGCGGGAGCGGCAGAGCCAGGACCTCGCCGGGCTGCTGACGTGGCTGGGCGAGGCGTTGCGGGAGGAGGTCAAGCAGGTACGGCTGTCGTCGCGGCTGACCACCTCGCCGGCCTGCCTCGTCGGTGACGACCACGACATCACGCCCACGCTGGAGAAGCTGTACCGGGCCACCGGCCAGGACCTACCGCCGGTCAAGCGCATCCTGGAACTCAACCCGACGCATCCGCTGGTGACCCGGCTCCACGAGGCCCACGACCGCGGCGACGACCGGGACCGGCTGGCCGAGACCGCGCAACTGCTCTACGGCATGGCTCTGCTCGCCGAGGGCGGCGAACTCAAGGACCCGTCCCGCTTCGCCCGGCTGCTCGCCGACCGCCTGACCCACACGCTCTGACCGGCCGGCTTGACGATCAAGCGGGGTCGTGCGAATACTCGCTGTCATGGTGGATGCACGGGCCGGTACGGAGCGTAGCGACGGGGCGCGCCTGCCGACCCGCGAGGCGGTACTCGACGCCGCGCTCGCCACGTTCACCCAGCACACCTACGGCGGTACCCGGATGGCGCTGGTCGCCGAGCGGGCCGGCGTGGCGGTCGGCTCGATCTACCGGCATTTCCCCAGCAAGGAGGCGCTCGGCAACGCGGTGTTCCGCCGCTGGAAGGGCCGCCTGCTGGGGTACCTGCGCGACGCGGCCGGATCCGACGAGCCGGTACGGGACAGCTTCGGCCGGCTGTGGCGGGCGCTGCTCGCCTTCGCCTCGGACCACCCCGAGGCGTTCGCGTTCCTGGAGTACCAGCAGCACGAGGGGTACCTCGACGCGGAGAGCACCGCGCTCACCGACCAGGTCATGGCGGTGGGCGTCGACCTGATCGTGCGCGGGCAGAAGGCCGGCGAGATCCGGGCCGACGAGCCGACGGTACTGGTCGCGCTGGTGTACGGCGCGTTCGTCGGGCTGAGCCGGCGGGTGATGAGCGATCCCCGGCTCGGCGCCGCCGAGCTGACCGCGGCCGAGGCGGCCGTGTGGGATCTGCTGCACGCCCGCCCCTCTTGACTCGCGGCGAGGTGTGAATGAACATTCATTCGGCACCTCAGCCGACCCCGGAGGTACCGCATGGTCAGGATCACCGTCAACGGAGAGATCCACGACCTGCCGGCCGGCCCCGACGACGCGGTCGCCGACGTGCTGCGGGACCGGCTGCACCGCACCGGTACCAAGGTCGTCTGCGGCGCGGGCGTCTGCGGCGCGTGCACGGTGCTGCTCGACGGCGAGCCGGTGGCCGGTTGCCTCCTGCCGGCGGCGGCCGTCGACGGCCGCTCGGTCGAGACCGTGGAAGGCGTGGCGGCGCGCGGGCACCCCGTCGTCCGCGCGTTCGCCGCGCACAACGCCCTGCAGTGCGGCTTCTGCACGCCGGGCTTCGTCGTCGAGGCGGCCGCCTTCCACGACCGGTGGCGCGCGGAGCACGGCTCCGCCGAGCCGCCCGACGCGGCGATCGCGGCGGCCCTGTCCGGGCACCTGTGCCGCTGCGGGGCCTACCCGGAGATCTACGAGGCGGTACGCGCCGCCTGCGCGGGACAGTTCGACGCGGCGGGACAGCCGGCGGGGCCCCGGGTCGAGGCGCCGGCGAAGGTGACCGGCGCGGCGCGGTACACCGTGGACGTGCACGACGAGGGCCAGCTCGAAGGGGTCATCGTGCGGTCGCCGCACCCGCACGCCCGGGTCACCGCCGTGGACCTCTCGGCCGCGCGGGCGCTCGACGGGGTGCGTGCCGCCGTCGAGCTACTGGCGGAGGACCGGGTCGTGCGGTACGTCGGGCAGGAGATCGCCGCCGTAGCGGCCGTCGACCGGCGTACCGCCGAAGCCGCGGCGGCCCTCGTCGCGGTGTCCTACGAGCCGCGACCCGCCGTCGTCGGCGCGTCCGCCGCGCGGGCCACCGGCGCACCGGAGGTGTACGGCGACGGAAAGCGCCGGCCACCGGCTGCCGGGGAAGGACCGCCCGCACCGGCACCCTGGCACGGCAACGTGCGCGGCCCGATCGGCGCGTTCTCGGTACGCCGCCGCCGCACCCGCCGGCTGCTGGCCGGTGCGCGGGCGGCCGGCGACCCGCTGCTCGTCGAGGGCGTGTTCCGTACCGGAGCCCAACTGCACACCGCGTTCGAGCCGCACGCCGCCGTCGCCCGCTGGGTGGGTGACGACCTCGTGGTGGACGCCTCCACCCAGGCGGTCGCGCACCTCGCCGCCGCCATCGCCAAGCGGTTCGGCCTCTCCCCGGACCGGGTGCGGGTACGCGCCGAACACGTGGGCGGCGGGTTCGGCGCGAAGCTGGGCCTGGGGCCGGAGACCGTCGCCGCCGTCTCGCTGGCCCGCGCCGCGGGCGCGCCGGTACGCGTGGCGCTGGACCGGCTGGAGGAGCTGAGCGTCACCGGGTACCGCCCGGCCGCCGAGATCGAGGTGGCTCTGCTCGCCGGTACCGGTGCCGAGCTGCGCGCGCTGCGCGTGGCCGCGTACGCGGACGCGGGCGTCGCGGTCGGCTCCGCGATCGCCGGCCTGGCCCGGCCGATCTATCCGGCACCGGCCAAGGAACTGCTCGACTACGACGTGGTCACCAACCTCGGGCCGGGCGCGCCGTTCCGCGGGCCGGGCGGGCCGCTGCTCTGCCTGGCGCTGGAGCAGTCGGTCGACGAGGCGGCCGGCCGGCTCGGGCAGGACCCGATCGCGCTGCGCCGCAGCTGGGACCCCGACCCGTCGCGCCAGCGGTTGTACCGGTGGGCGCAGGCGCTGCCCGCCTGGCGCGACCGGGCGGAGCTGCCGCGCGACGGCCGGTACCGGCGGGGCATCGGGGTGGCGGCGGCGAACTGGTTCTACTGGTGGCAGTCCGGGTGCCAGGTGGAGCTGTCCATCCAGAGTGGACGGTTGGTGGCGGGTACCGCCGTCCAGGACATGGGTACCGGCAGCCGCAGCGTGCTGGCCCGGACGGTGGCGGTGGAATTCGGGGTGGCACCGTCCGATGTGGACGTCCGGATCGGCGACTCCCGCCTGCCCCAGGGCCCGATGTCCGGTGGCAGCCGTACCACGGCGACGATCGCGCCGGCCGCGCTGAACGCCGCCGCCCGGCTCAAGGCCAGGCTCGCGGCCCGGCTGGGCGGGACGGCCGAGCCGGCCGGGGTCCGCCGTGCCGGGACGGTCGTGCCCTGGGCCGAGGCGCTGGCCGGCGGCGACGGCCTCCGCGTGGTGTCCAGCCGGCCCGCGGACGACCGCCGGCTCGGCCGGCGTACGACCGCGGCATTCGCCGGAGGCGGCCTCGTCGGTGCTCTCTACCCCTGGCTGCTGCGGATGTCCCACCTGCGCACCGGGCGCGGGTACACCGGCTCGGTGGCGGTCGCCGAGGTCGAGGTCGACACGCGGCTCGGGCGCACCCGGGTACTGACCGTCCACTGTGGACTGGCCGCGGGCCGGCCCACGGTGCCGGAGCTGGCCGCCGCGCAGGTACGCGGCTCGGTCGTCCAGGGGATCGGGTACGCGCTGTACGAGGAGCGGGAGGTCGACCCGCACACCGGGCTGGTGCTGACCGCCGGCCTGGAGGACTACCGGATCCCGGGTATCGCCGACGTACCAGCCGTCGACGTGCATTTCGACGAGGACGGCTTCGGGCACGTACCGACCGGGGGCGTCGGGCTCGGCGAGGTCTCGACGATGCCGATCGCCGCCGCGATCGCCAACGCCGTGCACGACGCGACCGGCGTGCGGCCGTACGAGATACCGATCCGGCCCGAGCGGCTGCTCGCCGCACTCGCCACGCCTGGGGAAGGAGGGGCGCGATGACCGAGTTCCGGGCCGGCGGTACCGACCTCATGGAGCGGCGGCGCAGTGGTGTCTCGCGGGGGCCCGTCCAGGACCTGGGCCGCCGCCCCGAACTGTCCACGGTGGAGTGGCGTGGCGACGGCGGCGCGACGGTCGGTGCGTTGGTGACGATCGCCGAGCTGGCCGCGGACCCCCGGGTCGCGGCCGGCTATCCGGGCCTCGCCGCCGCCGCGGGTGGGCTGGCCACGCCGCAGATCCGCCGGGTCGGTACCGTCGGCGGCAACCTGTTGCAGCGCAGCCGGTGCTGGTACTTCCGGCACCCCGCGACGAGCTGCCTGAAGAAGGGCGGCACGGACTGCCCGGCCCGGTCGGGCAACCACCGGTACGGCGTCCTGTTCGACCTCGGGCCGTGCGTGGCGCCGCACCCGTCGACGCTGGGCGCCGCGCTGCTCGCCTACGCGGCGAGCGTGGACACCGACCGCCGCTCGGGGCTGCCCGTCGCCGACGTGTTCGGCGACGGCGCCGACGGTACCCGCGACCACCGGCTCGGTACCGGCGAGCTGCTGACCCGGGTGTCGCTGCCGCCACCGGTACCGGGGGAGCGGGCGGCGTACTTCCGGGCGATCAGCCGGGCCTACGCCGAGTGGCCGCTCGCCGAAGCGGTGGTCCGCCTCGGGATCGCGGACGGCGGTGCCGTCGCCTGGGCCGCGGTCGCGGTCGGCGGCGTGGCGCCGGTACCGCTGCGGCTGCCCTCGGTCGAGGCCGCCCTCGCCGGGCAGCCGGCCACCCCGGCGGCATTCAGCGCCGCCGCCGCCATCGCCGTCGAGGGCGCCAACCCGTTGCCGCTGACCGGCTACAAGGCGCCCCTGCTCGCCGGCACGGTGACCGAGGCCCTCGAACGCGCTCTCCGCTGACCCGGCCCGGGTCGACGTACCGGCCGGAGCGGTGGTCAGGTCGAACCACGCTTGCCGGTCTGGATGGGGGCGCCGGAGCCGGGGAGCACGCCGAACACGAGTTGGGTCGAACTTGGCATTCCGCGGTGCCGGTTGTGGTGCGAGGCTGGTAGGGACGGGTCAGCAGGTGCGGCTCGGGAGGTGTCTGGTGTCCATCGATGATGTCCGCGTGCCCACGGTACTTCCGTTGTTGTCCCGGGGTAAGCATCGCAATCCGCGCAAGGGCGCGTGCTTCATGGAGCTGGCGTCGGTGCTGGCGGGGGAGCGCTGGAGTGACCATCCCGCCTGTACCCACCCGCTGCTGGCCGCGCTAGCGCGTCACGTCAACGACTACACCTCGGACGGCGGCCGGCAGCGCCTTGCCGAGCTGATCCCGTCCGTGATCGGGCTCACCGGCGACGACCTGCATGTCGATGCCCGGATCGCGCTGCGGTGCGCGACGACCGCCCTGCCGGTGGTGTCCGCCGAGAGGCAGCGGGTCATGGCGGTCGGTCTGCTGGCGGCTGACCGGGTGCTGGCCCGTCTCGACGGGCGACCGGTGGAACGGCTGGAGCGGGACAGCGCGCGGGCGCTGGCCGACGTACCCGATGCCGCCCGGTGGGCCGAACGCTTCGTCGGTGACGTGGTGCCCTCGGCCAGCGCGTTCCGCCGGCACAGCGCGCCGGGCATCGTCAGTTGCGCGGTCGCGGGGATCGCGGCCGCGTGCGTGTCGGATCCGGACGTGATCCTGCGCGAGCTGCTGGTCGGTGCGATCGACGACTGCGCCCGCTGGACGCCGGGCGGCGCCGACGCGGTGGAACCGGCGGTGCGGCGGGCACCCACGCCGGAGCCGGCCGACCGGCGGGACCGGGTCGTGGCGTAGCGCTCCGATCCCCGGCCGCTCCTCCACCGCGACGCAGGGACTCAGGCACCGGCCGACTGGCGGAGGCGAGCGGCGGTACGGGTCGCGTCGTAGTCCGGTGCGACGCCGTCGACGATGATCGTTTCGCCCTCGATGTGCCTGGTGCGCAGGGGGAGGATCTCCTGGTACGCCGGGGACCCGTACCAGCTTCGAGCACGGTCGAGATCCGGGAACTCGATGACGACGATCGTGCCGGGCCAGGACCCTTCGAGGATCTCCACGGTCGCCCCGTGCACCCGGAACCGGCCCTCGTACGGGTCGAGGGTGGCCTGGATCTTCTCGATGTACTCGGACACATCCTCGTTGAGCTGCGGCGTACGGAGGTGGGCGATGGCGAAGGCGGGCATGGTGCGATTCTGGTCCCGCCCGCGGCGCTCGTCGATTACCGCCCAGGTAACGGTCCCGGTAGACCGCCGGTTCCTTCCGGGGTAGCGTGCGTGAGAACGCTCTCTCGCCCGTCGTCGTTGGCCGTCCACGGAGGCCACACCCGAGAAGGTAGGTGGCATTTCATGGCATTGATCCGCGTCTTCGGCCGGGCACCGGAGAGGTCCGGCAGGGCGTGGCTGCTCGCCGTGGCAGCCGTTGTGATGATCGCCGCCTCGGTCACCGGCTCGGGCATCGCCGCTGCCTCGAACGCCCCGCCACCCGCGTCCCCCGGCGCTGGTCGGCCCGGCTTCGGCCCGACTGTGAAGATCTTCGACCCGTCGATGCCGTTGAGCGAGATCCAGGCGACCGTCGACGCGATCGCCGCCCAGCAGGTCGACAACGAGATGGGCACCCAGCGGTACGCGCTGCTGTTCAAGCCCGGCAGCTACGGTACCCCCGACCACCCGTTGATCTTCCAGGTCGGCTACTACACCGAGGTGGCCGGCCTGGGCGTGCGCCCGACCGACGTCACGATCAACGGGCACGTCGACGTCTACAACCGGTGTCTGACCCCGACCAACTGCATCGCGCTGGTCAACTTCTGGCGGTCACTGTCCAACCTGACCATCAACGTCAAAGGGCTGGACGGGTGCCGGGCCTCGGGCGACTTCTGGGCCGTATCGCAGGCGGCACCGGCACGGCGGGTCGACATCACCGGCGGCAATCTCACGTTCATGGACTACTGCACCGCCGGTCCGCAGTACGCCAGTGGCGGGTTCCTGGCCGACTCGGTGACCGGGTTCGTCGTCAACGGGTCGCAGCAGCAGTTCCTGGTACGGGACAGCAGCATCGGCGGGTGGTCGAACGCGGTGTGGAACCAGGTCTTCGCCGGCGTGCGGGGTGCGCCCGCGCAGTCCTTCCCGAGCCCGCCCTACACCACGCTGCCGACCACACCGGTGAGCCGGGAGCGGCCGTTCCTGTACGTGGACGCGTCGGGCGGGTACCGGGTCTTCGTCCCGTCCACCCGTACGGACTCCTCCGGACCAACCTGGCAGAACGGTCCCACTCCGGGCCGGTCGATCCCGGTGTCGGACTTCTTCCTGGCGAGGCCGTCGGACTCGGTGGCGACCATCAACAGCCAGCTGGCCCGCGGGAAGAACCTGATCCTGACCCCGGGTGTCTACAACATCGACCGGTCGATCGAGGTCAGGCGGCCCGACACGGTCGTGCTGGGCCTCGGCGTCGCGACCCTCACGGCCGTGAACGGCGCGGTACCGCTGCGTGTCGCGGATGTCCGGGGTGTCGATATCGCCGGGATCATGATTGACGCCGGCCCGGTCAACTCGCCCGTACTGCTGCAGGTCGGCACCAGGCACAACCACGGCGCACCCAACGACGCGGCCGACCCGACGGTCCTGCACGACGTGTACTTCCGCATCGGCGGACCGCACGTCGGCAAGGCCACCGTCAGCCTCGAGGTCAACCGCGACAACACCATCCTGGACGACATCTGGGCGTGGCGCGCCGACCACGGCGTCGCCGGCTCGGTCGGCTGGGAGGTCAACACCGCGGACACCGGGCTGGTCGTCAACGGCGACAACGTGACCGCCCTCGGCCTGTTCGTCGAGCACTACCAGAAGTACAACGTCATCTGGAACGGCGAGCACGGCAGGACGATCTTCTTCCAGAACGAGTTGCCGTACGACCCGCCGAACCAGGCCGCCTGGCAGCACGACGGCGTCCTCGGCTGGGCCGCGTACAAGGTGGCGGACCGGGTCAGGACCCACGAGGCGTGGGGCGCGGGAAGCTACGTCTTCACCAACGTCGACCCGACGATCCACGCGGCACACGGTTTCGAGGTACCCGTCACCGCGGGCGTCCGGATGCACGACCTGTTGACCGTCAACCTGAGTGCCGGAACGATCGACCACGTCATCAACGACACCGGGGCACCGGTCAGCAACGCGGCCATCGGAGTGCCGAGCTACGTCGTCAGCTATCCGTAGCCGGAACCGGCCGCGTGGTGCCGCGGCCCGACGGGTCTTTCGGCACTGGACGTCCGGGCCGCTCCGGTGCATCGTCGGGGACACCGGGGGCACGTCCGGGGAGGTGGTGATGTCGGAGGCAGTGGCCGACCGCAGGCGACTGCTCACGCTGTGGGAGCGGTACGTGCTGACCGGCCGGGGCGGGCGCGCTGCGAAGCCGGTACCGGGCGAGCCCCGACCGGAGATCGTCACCAGCTGGGCGCGGTCGGCCGACCACATCCCGCCCGACGTTTCCGAGGCGCCGCTCGCCGACCCGGCCGAGACGCAGGCGACCTGGGAAGCCTGCCCGGTGCGCACGGCCGTCACGCGGATCGAGCCGCAACTGCGGCTCGCCGCGGAGGACGCCGGACTGGTGGTCGCCGTCACCGACCCGGCGGCACGGATCCTGTGGACGTGCGGAGGGACCGTGATGCGCGGCCGCGCCGAGGGGGTCAACTTCGTGCCGGGCGGCCGGTGGGACGAGGCAAGCGTCGGTACCAACGCACTGGATCTGGCGCTGCGCCTGGACGGTACCGCGCGCGTCCACTCGGCCGAGCACTTCAATGCCCGCATCCACGACTGGACCTGCTGGGCGGCGCCGGTGCACGACCCGTCGACCGGCCGCCAGCTCGGCGTGCTGGACCTGTCGACGACGTGGGACCGGGCGCACCCGATGGGCACCGCCATGGCGGTCGCCTTCGCCCGCCTCCTGGAGCAGGCGCTGCCCGAGCCCGCGCCGTCCGGGACGCTCGTGCTGCACCTGCTGGGCCGGGCGGAGGCACTTCTCGGTGGGGCACGGCTGCGGCTGACCCGCCGGCAGATCGAGATTCTCGCGCTGCTCGTGCTGCATCGCGGCGGGCTGAGCCTCGACGGGCTGCACGCCCACCTGTACGGCGACCGGTCGGTGTCCCCGGCCACGCTCAAGGCCGAGATCTCGCACCTGCGCGGGACTCTCGGCGGGGCCATCGCCTCCCGGCCGTACCGGCTCACCGTACCGGTGGCCTGCGACGCCGTCGACGTGGAGGAGGCGCTGCACGCGGGCCGGCTCCTCGACGCCGTCTCGGCCTACCACGGCGACCTGCTCGCCGGTACCGACGCACCGGGACTGATCGAGTACGGCAACTACCTCGCCGTCGCCGTACGGGAGGCGTTGCTGGCGCGGCCCGAGCCGCAGGCGGTCCTGCGGTACGCCGAGGCCGTGCCGCACGACGTGGGCGTGCTGGAGCGGGCCCTGCGCGCGCTGGGCGGCCAGCCGCACGCCGCGCAGCCGCTGCTGCGCGCCCGGTTGCGGGCCGCCTACCAGTCCTGAAAGCTCCGACCAACCTTTCGCCTACCTGCCCCGGCCTACCTTCGGCACACAACCGAAGGAGGAGATCGCGATGGCGTATCGTCCGCCGGGCCAGCCCGGCTCCGTCACGTCCTTTCCGGACAGGTACGACAACTTCATCGGCGGCAAGTGGGTGCCACCGGTGGACGGCGAGTACTTCGACGACCTGTCACCGGTCACCGGCAGGCCGTTCGTGAAGGTCGCCCGATCGCGGGCGGCCGACGTCGAGCTGGCTCTCGACGCCGCACACGGCGCTGCCGAGGGCTGGGGTCGTACCAGCATCACCGAACGCTCCAACGTCCTGCTCAGGATCGCCGACCGGATGGAGCGGCACCTGGAGGAGCTGGCCGTCGCGGAGACGTGGGACAACGGCAAGGCCGTGCGGGAGACGCTCGCCGCCGACCTGCCGCTGGCGGTGGACCACTTCCGGTACTTCGCCGGGGCGCTGCGCGCGCAGGAGGGGTCCATCGGCGAGATCGACCGGGACACCGTCGCGTACCACTACTACGAGCCCCTCGGCGTCGTCGGCCAGATCATCCCGTGGAACTTCCCGCTGTTGATGGCGGCGTGGAAGCTCGCCCCCGCGCTGGCGGCGGGCAACGCCGTCGTGCTCAAACCCGCCGAGGAGACCCCGGCGTCGATCATGAAGCTGGTCGAGCTGGTCGGCGACCTGCTCCCCGACGGCGTACTGAACATCGTCAACGGCAACGGTCCGGAGGCCGGTGCGCCACTTGCCCGCAGCCCGCGGATCGCGAAGATCGCGTTCACCGGGTCGACCGAGGTCGGCCGGCTCATCATGGGGTACGCGACCGAGAACCTCATCCCGGTCACCCTCGAACTCGGCGGCAAGAGCCCGAACCTGTTCCTGCCCGACGTGATGGACGCCGACGACGAGTTCCTCGACAAGGCCGTCGAGGGCTTCGTGATGTTCGCCCTCAACCAGGGCGAGGTGTGCACCTGCCCGTCCCGCGCGCTGATCCACCAGTCGATCTACGACGACTTCATGGCCCGCGCGGTGGCCCGCGTCGAGGCGATCAAGGCCGGCGACCCGCTGGACCCGGCCACGATGATGGGTGCCCAGGCCAGCCGCGCCCAGCTGGAGAGGATCCTCAGCTACATCGACATCGGCGTCGCCGAGGGCGCGACGATCCGCACCGGCGGCCACCGGCGCATCCTGCCCGGCTTCGAAGACGGGTACTACGTGGAGCCCACCGTGTTCGAGGGCGAGAACCGGATGCGGGTGTTCCAGGAGGAGATCTTCGGGCCGGTGGTGTCCGTGACGCCCTTCCGCAATACCGAGGAAGCGCTGCGGATCGCCAACGACACGATGTACGGCCTCGGCGCCGGGGTCTGGTCGCGGGACGCGGAGACCGCCTACCGGCTCGGCCGGGGCATCCGGGCCGGCCGGATCTGGGTCAACAACTACCACGCCTACCCGGCGCACGCGGCGTTCGGTGGGTACAAGCAGTCCGGCATCGGCCGGGAGACCCACAAGATGATGCTCGACCACTACCAGCAGACCAAGAACATCCTGGTCAGCTACAGCTCCCGTCCGGTCGGCTTCTTCTAGAGGAGTGCTGTCATGAAAGCCGCCGTCGTCCATGACTTCCACAAGCCGCTGCTGATCGAGGAGGTACCCACGCCGGAGCCGGGCCCCGGTGAGGTCCTCGTCCGGATCGAGACCTCCGGCCTCTGCCACACCGACATCCACGCCGCCCACGGCGACTGGCCGGTCAAGCCCAACCCGCCGTTCATCCCCGGCCACGAGGGGGTCGGCATCGTGGAGCGCCTCGGCGAGGGGGTGACCGAGGTCGCGCTCGGCGACCGGGTCGCGCTGCCCTGGCTCGGGTACGCCTGCGGTGCGTGCGAGTACTGCACCACGGGGTGGGAGACGCTGTGCGAGAAGCAGCGCAACACCGGGTACTCCATCGACGGGGGGTACGCCGAGCAGGCGGTCGCGTCGGCGAAGTACGTCGCCAAGGTACCCACCGGCGTGGACCCGCTCGACGCGGCACCGCTGACCTGTGCCGGGGTCACCACCTACAAGGCGGTCAAGGTGTCCGGCGCCCGGCCGGCGTCGCTCGTCGCGGTCTTCGGGATCGGCGGGCTGGGGCACCTGGCCCTGCAGTACGCGAAGATCTTCGGGGCGGCGGTGGTCGCCGTCGACGTCACCGAGGAGAAGCTCCGACTCGCCCGGGACCTGGGTGCCGAGTACACCGTCAACGCGCTGACCCAGGACCCGGTGCAGGCCATCAAGGAACTCGGCGGCGCGGACGCCGCGATCGCGCTCGCCGTGGCGCCGAAGGCGTTCGAGCAGGCCTTCGGGTCGCTGCGCCGGGGCGGCACGCTCGTGTTCGTCGCCCTGCCCGCGGAGAACAACGTATCGATACCGATCTTCGAGACGGTGCTCAACGGCATCACGATCGTCGGCTCCATCGTCGGTACCCGTGCCGACCTCGCCGAGGTCTTCCGGCTGCACGCGGCCGGCCGGACCCGGGTGGTGCGCGAGACCCGCGCGCTGGAGGAGGTCAACGACTGCTTCGAGCAGGTGGAGAAGGGCCAGGTCCAGGCGCGGCTGGTGTTCGACCTGCGGTAACCCGTGCCGTTCCGGCGGGTAGGGGCAACCGCCGGGACGCGCGCCCCGGCAACCGGGACTTCATGCCCTTACGCGGAGTCGTGGCGGATGCGAGGTTGGGGAAATGATCGCAGTTCTCGGTGCCGGCGCGATGGGGACGGCTCTTGCCACGCATCTGGCGCGGACCGGCCACCCGGTGGCCGTGCTCGCGACCGAGTACGACGCGGCGGTGGTACGGGCCTGGCACGAGCACCGGCCGCATCCCGCGATCGGCGTCCCCTTGCATCCCGACGTCACCGTCCACCCGCGCGACGGGTGGCCGGCGGCTCTGGCCCGCGCCGACCTGGTGATCGTGGCGGTGTCGAGCCCGGGCCTGCACCCGGTGCTGGCGGCGGCCGCGGCGCACGTGCCGCCGGCCGCCGTCTGGGTGCTGGCGACCAAGGGCTGGCAACCCGAAACCCTGCTGACGCCGTCCCAGGTCGCGGGAAAGGTGCTCGGGGACGACGCCGCGGTGGTGTCGCTCGCCGGCCCGGGCATCGCCGCGGAGATCGTGGTCGGCTCGCCGACCGCGCTGCTGTGCGCCTCGTCGGACGCCGAGGCCCGCCGCCTCGTCGCCCGTACCCTCAGCTCCCCGTCGATGCTCACCCTGACCACGAGCGACGTGGTCGGCGCCGAGACCGCCGCGGCGTTCAAGAACGTGGTGGCCATCGCCGTGGGGATCGGGCAGGGGCTGTCCGAACGCTTCATCGAGAGCGCGTTCGTCCGCGCGTTCGCCAACGTGCGGGCCGCGATGTTCGCCCAGGGCATGGTGGACATGGTCGAACTCGCCGAGGCGGCCGGCGGCCGCGCCGGCACCGTCGTCGGCCTCGCCGGCTCGGGCGACCTCTACGTCACCTGCGTCAGCGGCCGCAACGGGCGGTTCGGGCAGCTACTCGGCTCCGGCGCGAGCCCGGCGCAGGCGTTGCGCACCATCGGCAGCACGGTGGAGGGGGTGGCGAACACGGCGGTCGCCCTGGACCTGGCGGCCCGGTACTCGATCGACCTGCCCACGGCCCGCGCGGTCGACCTCGCCCTGCGCGAGGAGCTGACCGGGGCGCACGCGGCGGACCAGCTCCGCGAGCTGTTCGAGGCCGCGGTACGCGTGCACCGGTCAGACGCCTTCGAGGACCACGGCCAGGCCCCGGCCGACGCCGCGTCGTAGATGTACCTGCCCATATCCTGACCAGATGGACTGGTTGTGGCACGCGCTGGCGATCGCCGGATCGATGACGTGGGAGATCCTGTGGGCGCTGATCCTCGGGTTCGTGCTGTCCGCCGTGGTACAGGCGGTGGTCCGGCGGGAGTCGGTGATCCGGGCCCTGGGCGGCGACTCACCGCGCGCGCTGGCTGCGGCGACCGGGTTGGGCATGGCCTCCTCGTCGTGCTCGTACGCCGCCGTGGCCCTCGCCCGGTCGCTGTTCCGCAAGGGGGCGAGCTTCACCGCGGCGATGGTCTTCGAGATCGCCTCCACCAACCTGGTCATCGAGCTGGGCATCGTGCTCGCCCTGCTGATGGGCTGGCAGTTCACCCTCGCCGAGTTCGTCGGCGGCCCGATCATGATCGTGGTGCTGGCGGTGCTGTTCCGGGTCTTCCTGCGCCGCAGGCTCGTCGCCGAGGCCCTCGAACAGGCGGACAAGGGCATCGCGGGGTCGATGGAGGGCCACGCGGCGATGGACATGGCGGTCACCGGGCCGGGCTCGTTCCGGCGCCGGCTGACCTCGGCGAAGGGGTTCACCGCGGTGTCCCACATCTTCGTCACGGAGTGGGCCGCGATCTGGCGCGACATCGTCGCGGGGCTGCTCATCGCCGGAGCCATCGCCGCCTGGGTGCCGATGGATTTCTGGCAGCGCTTCTTCCTCGTCGACCATCCGGTCCTGTCGGTGATCTGGGGCCCGATCGTCGGCCCGGTCGTCTCGGTGCTCAGCTTCGTCTGCTCGATCGGCAACGTGCCGCTGGCCGCGGTGCTCTGGAACGGCGGGATCAGCTTCGGCGGCGTGGTGTCGTTCATCTTCGCCGACCTGATCATCCTGCCGATCCTCAACATCTACCGGAAGTACTACGGCTGGCGGATGGCGGCGTTCATCGCCGGTACGTTCTACGTGAGCATGGTTCTGGCGGGCTACGCCGTCGAATTGATCTTCACCGCGCTGCACCTGGTGCCCGAGGAGCGGAACGCGACGGTGACCGAGGCGCAGATCTCGTGGAACTACACCACCTGGCTCGACATCGCCTTCCTGGCCCTCGCCGCGGTCCTGGTGGTGCGCTTCGTCACCTCCGGCGGCGTACCGATGTTGCGGACGATGGGCGGCGGCCCCGACGACCACGCCGCCCACCATGAGCACCACGAGCACCACACCGGCCCGGGTACCGTAACGGGATGAGGCTCCCCGCCCGGCTGGCGCGCCGCGGTTCCGCTCCACCCCCCGGACGCGGCGACGCGCCGCCTCCCGCGCCGCCGCCCTGGCGTGTCGAGGGCATGCACGACCGGGAGTCCCCACCGCCGTCGCGGCGACCGAACTGGCGCCGGTTCTGGTGGTTGCTGGCGCTGATGCTGGTGGTCAACTGGATCATCACGTCGCTGCTGCTCGGTCCGCAGCCCCGGACGACCGTGTCCTACACGTTCTTCCTGACCCAGGTCGACGCCCGCAACGTCCAGGAGATCACGTCGACCGGCGACACGATCGCCGGCGTGTTCCGGGCGAAGGTCGGGTACCCGCCCGACGCGAAGGACGCCAAGCAGATCGACCGGTTCACCACCCAGCGGCCGACGTTCGCCGACGACAACCTGTTCGCCAAGCTGCAGAGCACCGGCGTGCTGGTCAACGCGAACCCGCCCGATCAACCCGCCCCGCTGTGGGAGCAGCTGCTGCTCGGCTTCGGCCCGACGCTGCTGCTGGTGGGCCTGCTCATCTGGTTCCTGCGGCGCGGAGCGGCGGCGGGCGGCCTCGGTGGCTTCGGCCGGTCCCGGGCTCGGCTCTACCAGCCGGAGTCGGGGCCGCGCACGACGTTCGCCGACGTGGCCGGTATCGACGAGGTACGCAACGAGGTCACCGAGATCGTCGACTTCCTGCGCGCCCCGGAGCGGTACCGGCGCCTGGGCGCCCAGATCCCGCGCGGCGTGCTGCTGTCCGGCCCGCCGGGCACCGGCAAGACCCTCCTGGCGCGGGCCGTGGCGGGGGAGGCCAGGGCACCGTTCTTCTCCATCTCGGCCTCGGAGTTCATCGAGATGATCGTCGGGGTGGGCGCGAGCCGGGTACGGGATCTGTTCGACCAGGCGAAGAAGGTCGCCCCGTCGATCATCTTCATCGACGAGCTGGACGCGATCGGGCGCGCCCGGGGCGGCGCCCAGGCGATCGGCGGGCACGACGAGCGGGAGCAGACGCTCAACCAGATCCTCACCGAGATGGACGGGTTCACCGGGAGCGAAGGGGTCGTGGTGCTGGCCGCGACCAACCGGCCGGAGATCCTCGACCCCGCGCTGCTGCGACCGGGCCGGTTCGACCGCCGGGTGACGGTCACCGCCCCCGACCTGAAGGGGCGCCGGCAGATCCTGGAGGTGCACAGCCGGGGGGTACCGCTGGCGCCCGACGTCGACCTCGACGACGTGGCCGCCGCGACGCCCGGCATGGTCGGGGCCGACCTGAAGAACCTCGTCAACGAGGCGGCCCTGCTGGCCGCCAGGCGCGGTCACGACCGGGTCACCGCGGCGGACTTCAGCGACTCGCTGGAGAAGATCGTGCTGGGCACGGTACGCGGCATCATGCTTTCGCCGGAGGAGCGGGAGCGCACCGCGTTCCACGAGTCGGGGCACGCGCTGCTGGGCATGCTGACGCCGGGCGCGGACCCGGTACGCAAGGTGTCGATCATCCCGCGCGGCCAGGCGCTGGGGGTGACGTTCCAGAGCCCGCAGACCGACCGGTACGGCTACTCGGCGAAGTACCTGCGCGGGCGCATCATCGGGGCGCTGGGTGGCCGGGCGGCCGAGGACGTGGTCTTCGGCGACATGACCACCGGTGCCGAGAACGACCTCGACCAGGTCAGCAGCATCGCCCGGCAGATGGTCGGGCGGTGGGGCATGTCCGAGGCGGTCGGGCCGGTCAGTGTGCTGCCGCCGCCCGGCCAGGAGTCCCCGCTGGGCCTGGACGGCGTCGCCCCGGCCACGAAGGAGCTGGTCGACCGCGAGGTGCGCCGAATCGTGGAGGAGTGCTACGCCGAAGCCGCGGACACGCTGCGGGAGCACCGCGCCCAGCTGGACGCGCTCGCGCGCAGGCTGCTCGAACGGGAGACGCTCGACGAGGACGAGGCGTACGCGGCCGCCGGCATCAGCCGGGAGACCGCGCCGGCCGCCCTGGCGCGCGGCGAGGCCCCGGGTGCCGACCGGGTACCGGGGCTGCCACCCGCGGATGCCGGCGTACCGGTCCACGCCCGCTCAGGTGGGCAGGGCGAGGCTCCGGCGCCGTAGCGACACCAGGCCGGCCAGCACGATCGCCGCGACGACCGCGATCAGCGTGAGAACCGGGGCGGCCGTGACCGCGACGGCCGGCGCCTTCGGGACGTGGGTGAACGGGGAGACGTCCTGCGCCCACTGGGGCAGCTTGAAGGTGGGGCCGAACAGTGGGCCGATGAGGACCGACGCCAGCATCGCCGTCCAGGAGACCGCGGCCGCGTAGCGGGGCACCAGGCCGACCGCGGCGATCACGACGGCACCGATCACCATGATCCCGGGCAGCTGTACCAGAGCGGCGCCGATCAGGGTACGCACCTGCCCGGCCGGGTCGCCGAGCACGGCACCGCCGGCCAGCCCCGCGCCGATGGCGTACAGCAGCACGAGTGCGGTCGCGCCCAGCAGCGCGCTCACCGCGTGGCCGGCCACCCAGCGGAGCCGGCTGACCGCGGTCGCGAGGACCGGTTCCAGTGGCCCGTCCGCCTCCTCCGTACGCATCCGCAGCAGCACCTGGACCACGTAGATCGCCGCCGCCATGCCCGCCATCTGAATCATCGACGCCCGGTAGGCGTCGATGATCTGGTCGCCGCCGCCCATCCGCAGGTACCAGTCGCGCGAGGTACCCGTCATGTCCCTGACCTGCCCGATGAGGCCGCCCATGACCAGGCCGAAGCCGAGCATGCCGGCGGCCCAGCCGAGGAGCGCGCCGCGCTGCAGCCGCCAGGCCAGTCCCAGCGGACCGCGCAGCGCGCGGCCGGCCGCCGCGTGGCCCGGGCGCTGCGGCAGCATGCCG
>JBKPCQ010000288.1:0-3159 GCA_046727455.1 Actinomycetota bacterium
CCCGTGACCCGCTGTCCGCCGGCCAGGCCCGTGAGGAGGCCGCCGTGCTGATCGCCGCGGGCGGTGACCTGCCCGCCGCTCGGGCAGCCCTGTCCGATGGCGTCGCCGGGTACCGGGACCTGGGCGCCGAGTGGGACGTCCGGCGGGCGGATGCCCGGCTGCGCCGGTACGGGGTGCGGCGCGGCCCGCGCACGGTGCACCGCCGGCCCCGGACCGGCTGGGCAGCGCTCACCCCCACCGAGCGGCGCATCGCCGCGCTCGTCGCGGACGGCCGGTCGAACCCGGACATCGCCGCCGACCTGCTGCTCTCCCGCCGGACCGTACAGACGCACGTGTCGAGCATCCTGGCAAAGCTGGGCCTCGCCTCGCGCATCGAGATCGTCCGCGCGATCGAGGAGACACGCTCCTAGCACGCTTTATCCGCCGTGGCGCCTCGGGCCCGGGCGAGCCCCCAACGCCACGGCGGTGCGTACCTCGCGCTGGGTTGGCGCGTCGGGTCCGGACGAGGGTCACCCACGCGCGACGCCTCCTCGGGCAGCCACGAACGGGGAATGGTCCGGCCGATCCGGTACCCCCAAAGCCTCCTGGACGGGGGCCGATCGAGACATCCGCCAGATCGCGCAGGTTTCAGCGATCATCAGACAACCGGCCGGTACGAAAGACCCAGCCGCGCAGCAGCAGGAAGCGCAGTACGGTGGCGGCGAGGTTCGCGAGGACCAGCACGACGATCTCGGCCGGTCGTCCCGGCGCCGGGACGACCGCGTGCAGGGCGGCGAGACTTCCGCTGGTCAGGGCGAGTCCGGCGGCGAACGCGACGAGGCCCTGGGCCTGGTGCCGGGTCACCCCGCGGCGGCCGGTGACACCGAACGTGAAGCGCCGGTTCGCCGCCGTGTTGGCGAGGGCGGTCAGCAGCAGGGCCGCGAGATTGGCCGGCTGGGCGGCGAGGAACGCCCGCAGCGTGACGTAGATCACGAGATAGGCCGCGGTGCTGGCGACGCCGACTCCGGCGAACCGGACGACCTGGCGGGCCAGGCCCGGCGGTACCCCCGGAGCGGCGGCCTCCAGCGGACGGCGGCCCAGCTGCTGGCGCAGCGCGGCGACCGGCAACGCCCCGGTGGCCAGCGCCTGGCCCAGCCGGGCGATGCCGCGCAGGTCGGCCAGCGCGGTCGCGACCAGGTCGACCCGGCTGTCCGGGTCGTCGACCCAGTCCACCGGTACCTCGTGGATGCGCAGCCCGGTCCGCTGCGCCAGCACCAGCAGCTCGGTGTCGAAGAACCAGCCGGTGTCCTGGACCAGCGGGAGCAGTTTCCGGGCCACGTCGGCGCGGATCGCCTTGAAGCCGCACTGGGCGTCGGAGAAGCGGGCCGCGAGGGTACCGCGCAGCAGCAGGTTGTACCCCCGCGACAGGATCTCCCGCTTGGCGCCCCGTACCACCCGCGCGCCCCGGGAGTACCTGGTCCCGATCGCGAGGTCGGAGTGGCCGGAGATGAGCGGCGCCACCAGCGGCAGCAGCGCGGCCAGGTCGGTGGACAGATCCACGTCGAGGTACGCCAGGACCGGCGCGGGCGAGGCCGACCAGGCCGCGCGCAGCGCCCGGCCGCGCCCCTTCGCGTCCAGGTGCAGTACCGCCACCTCGGGCAGCTCGGCGGCCAGCCGCCCGGCCACGGCGAGGGTGCCGTCGGTACTGGCGTTGTCCGCCACCGTGATCCGGAACGGGTACGGGAAGGTGGCGGTCAGGTGCGCGTGCAGCCGCCGGACCCCCGGTTCGAGGTCGGCCTGCTCGTTGTAGACGGGCACGACCACGTCGAGCACCGGGCCGGCGGTCCGGCCGGGGATGGCGGCGGGCTGGGAGAGCGTCGCGGCAGCGGTCATGCCGCCACGATCGGCCTGGGTGCTGTCGCCGCCGTGTGCCCACGCTGTGCCGCCCCTGTGAGCGAGCGGAGCGAGCGAACCATGGGCTCAGTGAGGAGCGACGCACAGGAGACGCACAGGAAGTGCTGGGTAGCCGCACAGGTGCCGGCCGCACGATGGGACCATGGCAGATGTGGGCACCGTCTCCGGCGCGCTGCGCCGCGCGGACGGGCAGCCGGTGCGGATCCTCGTCGTGGACGACGAGGCGACGCTGACCGAGCTGCTGTCGATGGCGCTGCGGCTGGAGGGCTGGGAGGTCTACACCGCCGGGGACGGGTTCTCGGCGGTGCGGGTCGGGCGCACCGTCAGCCCTGACGCCGTGGTGCTCGACGTGATGCTGCCCGACATGGACGGGCTGGAGGTGCTGCGCCGGCTGCGGGCGAACGCGCCACAGGTACCGGTGCTGTTCCTGACCGCGAAGGACGCGGTCGAGGACCGGATCGCCGGGCTGACCGCCGGTGGCGACGACTACGTGACCAAGCCGTTCAGCCTGGAGGAGGTCGTCGCGCGGCTGCGCGGGCTGCTGCGGCGGACCAACGCGCTGGCCCGCACCGGGGAGACCACGCTCGCCGTCGGCGACCTGACCCTCGACGAGGACAGCCACGAGGTGCGCCGGGACGGGCAGGTGATCTCGCTGACCGCGACCGAGTACGAGCTGCTGCGCTTCCTCATGCGCAACCCGCGCCGGGTGCTGAGCAAGGCGCAGATCCTCGACCGGGTGTGGAACTACGACTTCGGCGGGCAGGCCAACGTCGTCGAGCTGTACATCTCGTACCTGCGCAAGAAGATCGACGCCGGCCGTGCTCCGATGATCCACACGCTGCGCGGGGCGGGTTATGTCCTCAAGCCGGCCGAGTAGCGCCGCCGGGCGGTGGCGGCCGGCCCGGTGGTCGCTGCGCACCCGCCTGCTGCTGGCGCTCGTCGCGCTCGTCGCGGGCGTCTGCGCGGTCATCGGCGTGGCCACCACCATCGCCGTGTACCAGTTCCAGGTCGGCCGGCTGGACGACCAGCTCACCGCCGCCGCCGGGCGGACCCGCAACGCCGGCCCCGGTCCGGGTGACGACCTGCCCGGATCGCGTACCCCGCCGCCACTCGTCCAGAGCATCGGCACGATCGCCACCCGCGTCGATCCCGGCGACGTCCACATCCAGCAGGTCTTCACCGCGGCCGGCTGGCAGCGGTTGTCCGACGCCCAGGTCGCCGTCCTGCGCACCGTGCCACCCGACGGGCACCCGCACACCCGCGACA
>JBKPCQ010000289.1:0-6303 GCA_046727455.1 Actinomycetota bacterium
TCGGCATTCGGTGTCTACTGGCCGGCACTGCTCGACCAACGACTGCTCGAACACACGGTCCACCACCATGACGGCACAGCCGAGAGCGTCGCACCGGCCAACCTGCCCGGCGCGGGCGGCGACGCGACACCGCAGGTCCCACCGTCGCCGATGCAACCGCTGCCGTACACCGACGAACTGGTCGTCGTCCCACTCGGCGAAATCGTGCATGCCCGCTCCGGCGACAAGGGCGGCGACGCGAATCTCGGCGTCTGGATACGCAACCGCGACGCATGGGAGTGGCTCAGGTCGACCCTCACCGTCGACGAACTGCGGCGCCTCCTTCCGGAAACCCGCGAACTGGCGATCTCGCGGTACGAGTTGCCCAACCTCGGCGCGGTCAACTTCCTCATCTGCGGACTGCTCGGTACCGGCGCCACCTCAACCCTGCGGCTGGACGCGCAGGCAAAAGCACTCGGTGAGTGGCTGCGCTCCCGCACCACCAAAGTGCCCCGATCGCTCGTGACGACGTAGTTACCACCGGCACGTCGCCGGCCACTCTGCTGCGGACTGAATTCAATACTGATTGAGGCGCCAACACTGGATTCCCAATCTCGCTAGGGCCACGTCTCGTGGTCTGATTCTCAGTTCCCGCCGCTCCGGTGTCGCTGACGGTGACATCGGGTGAGGGCAATGGGCTGACGTTCGGGCAGCGGAAGTACAGAAGGCTCCGACTTAGGGTCTAAAGGCCCTGCTGTTCATTGAGGTAGGGCGGCGACCCTGGCGACTGGTACGACCCGGTGACGGCGACCACAAGAGGCCGCAGCAAGTGGGCGCAGATGAGGGCCGGCGCAGCCGCCAAGCGGGAGGACGTCAAGGGGAAGATCGACAAGCGGAACCGGCAGATGGACGCCAAGGTCGCCGCCCACGAGGCGGACTGGGCCGAAGATGACGCAGTCGAAGCCATCCACTTCGCTGAGTGGGCAACGGACAACGCGGAACTGGCGATCCTGGATGCCATCGACGCCCGCGCCTTTGCCGACGAGCGCGCCCGGGCGGCGACCTCCTGACGTTTTCGTTCCATGAACAGCCAGCACGCGGACGACAGCCAGCTGTACCTCGTCGAACCGTGACGACGGGGTCGTATCCCGGCGGCAGCCGGCGACAGGGGAGATTGCCATGACAAGTGATATGAGAAGTACCAACGAGCTTCAGGACGTCGCCCGGACGGAGGTGCGGCAGGCGTCGCGGGTCTGGTGGTGGTTCCTGATCCTCGGGATCCTGTGGACCGGCCTGGGCATGTACGTGCTGTCCTACCGGGTGGGCAGCCTGGGCGTGGTGGTCGCGTTCATCGGCGTGGCCTTCCTGTTCGGCGGCGTCACCCAGCTGGTGCTGGCCAGCCAGGTCCGCGACTGGCGGTGGCTGTTGATTGTGGCCGGCATTCTGGGCCTGGCCGCCGGGATCATGGCGTTTGTGTGGCCGGGTGCCACGCTGTACGTCGCGGCGATCCTGGTGGCCTGGTACCTGGTCGTCTTCGGCATCATCCACATGGTCACCGCACTGGCCGGCCCCAAGCTGCCGTGGTGGTGGACCCGCCTGCTGCTCGGGATCGCCGAACTGGTCCTCGGGATATGGGCGGTGCACTCCTGGCAGCGGTCGGTGTGGACGCTCGTCACCCTGGTCGGGGTGTGGGCCATCTTCCACGGCGTGAACGAGATCTTCGGCGCCTTCGCCCTGCGCCAGGTCGGCAAGGAGGCGGAACGGCTGGTCGGCTGACTGACGTCCCGGTGGGCATCCGGGCGGCCATCGGATGCCCACCGGGATTGTCGTCGTTGTCTCTGCCGGGCCGCGGTACTCGCATGCCGGACGCGCTCGTCCGTGCCCGGCCACGGGGCCGGCCGGTCTGTGCCAGCCGATGTGCGACCGCACCGTGACGGCGGTGGCGGGAAGGTTGGACCGCTTCCGGCTCGTCGAGCGGCGCAGGCGGCCGGCGCACAGGTCAGGCTGACCGACCCGGGCTGGACCCCGCGTCGCTGACCCGGGCTCGGCGCCAACCTGCTCGAGCGCCCCGCCGCCGCGCCACCGCCGGACTTCTACCACGCCCGCAAACAGACACCGGTTCGCCACCGCGATCCCCACCGCCGCGTGCACCGGCGTGCGATCCGCTTCACCACCTCGGCCCGGCACCTGCCGCACCCGCCAGGCCGGTCAGGGCGCGCCGTGACCGTCCACAGTGGTGGGACGGCGTGATCACGGTCGAGCGGCCGGGCGTCAGGACTTGGGCAGTGGCCGCTGGGCGATCGCCCGCGCCTCGTCCTCGGGCAGGCCGAACATGCGCAGCAGGTAGGCCGCGACCTCGTCGGCGGCGGCGTCGACCGCCTTCGGCTCGGCGTTGGTGGTGGTGAGCAGCGAGAGCGCGCCGAGCACGGCCGCGCCGGAACAGGCGAGGGCCAGCGTCGGATCGCCGAACTCGAAGCGCCCGGCCTCCTTGGCCCGTCGCAGATCCCGTAGGGCGCGGGGAGCCAGTCCGTCCGACGCGTTCAGGTAGTTGAACCCGGCCCGGTGCAGGATCTTCGCGATCTGCGGGCGCGTCGTGGCCATCCGCACGGTCATCCGGGTCGCGCTCGCGTACACCTCCGTCGGGTCGTCCAGCTCCGCGGTCAGAGCGTCGAACAGCACACCGTGCTCCTCGAGCACCTCCTCCATGGCGTCGTCTGGGCACTCCGCAGCGCCGGCTGGCAGGGTCCGTGGGGCGTCGAGATCCTCTCCGACCGGCACCGACACACGCCGCTACGCGAAGCGGTCGCTGACGCGTACCGCACCGCGCATGACGTACTGGCCGCGGCTGCCTAGCACTGTCACCGCCGCACGCCGACAGTGCTAGCGGTGGGGGCGGCGCTGGCCGCTGTTGCTGGTCGGTCGGCTGTCCGGGCGACGTTGTTGGCGCATCTCACGCAGTACCGACCAGCCCACGGCGACGATCGGTACCGCGAGCACGGCGCCGAGTAGCCCGCCGAGCAGGCTGCCGCACACGACGGTCAGCACGACCACCACCGGGTGCAGGCTGACCCGGTGACCCATGATCAACGGTTGCAGGACATGGCCCTCGATCTGACCGATGACCGGGATCAGGATCACCACAGCCAACGCGATCCAGGGGCCGCGCGCGGCGAAGGCGACCAGCGCCGCCACGGCCAGCGAGATCGAACCCCCGACCAGCGGGATGAAACTGGCCAGGAAGACCAGCACCGCCAACGGAACCGCCAGCGGCACCCGCAAAATCAGCAGCACCACCGCCACGATGGTGGCATTGCTCGCCGCGATCAACACCGTGGCCTGGCTGTAGCTGGCAAAGGTCACCCAGGCCGCCCGACCGGCCCGGTCGCACCCGGCCGCCGCCCGAGGCGACAACTGATCCAGAAACCACGACCACATCCGGCCACCACTGCCCAGGAAGAACACCGCACAGAACAGCGCCACCGCCACACCGGTCAGCAACTCCGCCGCGGTACCCGCCCCGCCCAGCACCTGACCAGCCAACTGACCCCGATGCTCGGTCAACCACACACGCACTTGCTCAACAACCCGGCTGATGTCCTCCGGCCGCACATGCAACCGGCTGGTACCCAGCCAGGCGGTCAACGCCGCCACACCGGACTGGAACGAGCGCACCAACGCCCCGGACTGCCCGGCGATGGCCACCCCGACCGAGGCGAACAGGCCGACGACCAGACCCAGACCGGCCAACATGCTCACCAGCACCGCAAACGGCCGCGGCAGCAACCGCGCCAACCAGTCCACCGCCGGCCGCAACAACGCGGTCATCACCAGGGCGACGAACACCGCCACCACCGCCAGCTTCACCCGGGCAAGCCCGACGAACGCCAGATACACCGCGGCCAGCACCACGATCAGCCGCCACGCGTACCCGGCCGCGACCCGCAGCCCCCGACCAACCCCGCCAGGGCGACCATCCGGATCCACCGACAACCCCGCACGCCGGCGCCGCAACACCCGCGCACGCCCGGCCGAGCCATCAAGCCCCGAGGCAACCCGAACCATCAACCCCTCCCTCACCCCACCACACACCACCACACCCGGTCCCGTCCCAGCCCGACAACCAGGCAAACCCTGCACCGACCAGCCTGTCGCCGCAGCCACCCATCGCCGCCCCGACGATCAGGTACCGGTCACGGCCGGCCGGGCTGGCCGCGCCGCAGGCTCCGTCGGGATCCCGGGCCGCCCGTGGGGCAGCAGGACCTGCAGCGCGTGCGGGCGGATCTCGCACACGACCGGCATATCGAGCAGTACGGCCTCACCGTCGATACCGGCGGGCAGCCGCGCCACGCTGCCGTGCAGGGTGATCCCGGCGGCGGTCCAGGTGACGACTCCTTCGCCCGGCGGTCCCGCGCTGCCGTGCCGCAGCAGTTCCCGCCGCAGGCGCGGGAGCAGGTCGGGCGGCGGCGCACCGGCCGGACGCTTGAGCACGACGCCACCGAGCTGTCCGCTGTCCAGCGCGAAGCGCCGCCCGACGTGTCGCACGGTCGCGATGTGGTACGGATTGTTGGACACGAGGACCACCTGGGGCGATTCCACCCGGCCCTGCGGGGTGTCCACGACAGCGTCGACCCACTGCCGCCCGTCGAGGTACCCGGGGGCGAGCTCGATGAACGTGCGGGCCTTCGCCTCCCGGTAGCCGGATGTCAACAGCGCCTCGGCGTAGGCGCCGAACGAGACGTTGTTGACGAACACCCGCGAGCCGACCCACCCAAGGTCGACCGTTGCCGCATCCCCTGCGTCGAGCGCGGTCAGCGCCGACGCCGGGTTCCTGAGGTCCAGGCCCAGATCGCGGGCGAAGTGGTTACGGGTGCCCGCGGGAATCACCACCAGTGGCAGGTGCGCCTCGGCGGCCACCGCGGCGACCGCCGACACCGAGCCGTCCCCGCCGGCGACACCGAGAACGGTCGCTGCCTCGGCAACGGCAACCCTCGCCAGCGACGCCGCGTCCAGGTCCGGGCCGGTCAGCCTGACCCGCGCGCCTGCCGCCTGGGCCCGCTCCACAAGGCGGAACCGGCCGACCTTGCCGCCGCCGGAGAATGGATTCATCACCACCACGGCAGCTCCGTCCGACGACCGGTCAGGGTTGTTCGCCATCGTGATCACCTCTCAACGGGAGTCGACGGGACCGGGAGGCGAAGTTGCGACGGTCCATCAGTTTCGTAGTTGAGTATCAGGTACGATGGGTTGAGCGTCAAGCGACGCCGTACAGTGAACCGCGACCGGACCGGTCGGGCCTGAAAGGTTTGAGCCCAGGGGTGACGCGCCTCCACCACCCGCGCGGCCGCGCCGGTTCCCATGCAAACCGGCCGACGCTTCGGGAGGCAGGGGTGACTGGCGCCGCGGGGGTGACCGGTGCCGGGGCCCGGGGCACCGATCGGCCGCACGTGCGACCAGAGCGTCCAATCAGCCGACCAACTGCTCTGCCCGCCGGCCGGTCTCGCGCACCGTGAAGGCAGCGAAGATCTCGTTCACGCCATGTGACCAGGTGGAAGATCCCGAAGACGATCAGGTACCAGGCGGTCAGGATCGCCGCCACGTACAGGTCATGCCGGGCCAGACGAAGGCGAGGATCCCGGCGGCCACACCGAGAATCCCGACTGTGATGTACAGCCAGCGCCAGCCCGGGGCCCGGCTGGCCACCACCAGTTGGGCGATGCCGCCGAACAGGAAGGCCACGCCGATGAGCGCGGCCACCACGCCCAGGCTGCCCAACCGGTACGACAGTACGAACATGCCCAGCCCGGTCCACAGGATCCCGAGGACCAGGAACCACCACCAGCTCGCCGTCACCTCCCGCACGTCGGCCCGCGCGGCGTCCCGCGCCGGATCTCTCGTCCTCATGTCGCTTGTCACCGGAAACCTCCCTGCCGCCGCGTGGGGGGCCCGATCCGATGTCCCGAGCCCGCCGCGCGGCTGCCTATATCTGGTGCTTCGAACCTGCTGCGGAAACCTGCCCGGCCAACCGACCGGGCCGGGTCAGGAGCCTGCCGCCTTGGTGAGCTGGTCGGCGTAGGCGCGGGCGTCGATGGCGTCGAGGATGGCGAGCTCCGCGTTGTCCACCGCCCATTCGGCGAAGTGGATGGCGTCGGCCGCATCCCCGTCGGCCCAGTCGGCGTCGCGGGTAGCGACCTTGGCGTCCATCTGGCGGTTCCGCTTGTCGATCTTCGCCTTGGTGTCCTCCATCTTGGCGGCGGCGTCGGCCCGCATCTGCGTCCACTTGCTGCGTGCCCGGTCCGCCGCCTGCTCGGTCTGCTGCTGCGCGTT
>JBKPCQ010000290.1:0-22177 GCA_046727455.1 Actinomycetota bacterium
GCGCGGTTGCGCAGGTGGACGAGGTACGCGGCGAGCAGGAGGAGGCTCGGGGCCGAGCCGATCCAGAAGCCCGGCCCGAGGACCCAGACCCCACACAGCTCGCTGACGTTGAGCAGTACCAGGGCGGCGAGTACCCGCCGCCGCCGATAGATCGCGGGCCTGCCGCGCCGGACCGGCGACCGCGTGGCTGGCGACCGGCGTACCCGCAGCGGTCGGCGCGGCCGCGCGCCCCGGCGTCGCCCGGCACCCGAACCCGACCCGGCACCCGAACCCGACCCGGCACCCGAACCCGACCAGGCACCCGAACCCGACCCGGCACCCGAACCCGACCCGCCAGCCGTACCCGACCAGGCCGAAACCGCAGCACCCGACCCGGGAACGCCCGACACCGGAACCCCCGATACGGGCACGCCGGACACCGGAGCGGCCGGCAGCGCCATCATCGGGCGAGGTGGGTTGACCGGCCGGCGGCCGGGCACGGTACGGGGGCGGCGCGGACGCTCGATCACCCGGGCCGTGCTCAGCGCCCGCTCCGCGACCAGGCGCTCCGTCGCGTCGTACCGGCGGACCAGCGCCGGCGCGAGTGCGAGCAGCCCAGCCGCGGCGAGGACGGCGAGGAGCACAGACGTCGGCACCCCGCCTCCTCCCCTTGACCGAATCGCAATAGTGTGATTCGAGGTTACGGGCAGGTCACCAGCAAGACCGCACGCCACACCGCAGGCAGCGGTCAGGCCCGGCCGCTCACCCGGTGCCAGCGGGCCACCAGGCCGCCCTCGTCCGCGACGTCCTCGGCGGTGATCGCGTACCCGACGTGGTCCCGCCAGGCGCCGTCGATGTGCAGGTACCGGGGGTGGTACGCCTCCTCCCGGAAGCCCAGCTTCTCCACGACCCGGCGGGAGGCGGCGTTCTCCGGCCGGATGTTGACCTCGATGCGGTGCAGCCCGCCCGCCTGGAACGCATGGTCCACCACGAGCGCAAGCGCGGTCGGGATGATGCCCCGCCCGGCGACCCGCCGGTCGACCCAGTACCCGGCGTACCCGGAGCAGAACGCCCGGCGCACGATGTTGCCGATGGAGAGCTGCCCGACCAGCTTGCCGTCATAGCAGACGGCGAACGGCATGGCCTCGCCGCTGCGCCCGGCCCGGCGCAGTTCCCGCAGCACGTACCGGAACGCCGACGTGGTGTTCAGCTCGTACCAGGATCCGGGCGGGGTCGGCTCCCACGGCGCCAGCCACTGTTCGTTCGCGCGGCGCACCTCGGACCAGACCCGGGCGTCGGAGCGGTGGTACGGCCGGAGGGTCACCGGGCCGTCCGTGAGCACCGCCGGCCACCCGGGTGCGAGCATCACCGTCTCCGGTCCAGTAAGAGCACGTCTACTGTAGAGCCAGCGGGCGCGCTGGTCACCTTCTCGCCGAGGACCATCAGGGCGTTCGCCTCGGCCAGCCCGGACAGCGTGTACGGGCCGCCGGGGAGCGGCTGGACGGTGTGCCCGCCGCCACGCCGCTCGGCGACCGTAGCCGCGCGGAACTCGCGTAGCCCGGTCGGCGAGTGCACCGTCTCCAGCAGGTGCGCCCGCACGCTGGGCCGGAACACCGGCTCGGCGCCGGCCAGGACCCGGATCACCGGGCGGGCGAGCACCTCGAACCCGATCAGCGCCGCGCCCGGATCGCCTGGCAGGCACACGACCGGCACCTCGGTGCCGCCGATCGTCCCAAAGCCGAGCGACGAGCATGGATATACGGACACGTCCGTGAACGATACCGTGCCCCGCGACAGGATCCGCCGCAGCATGTCTCCCGGCCCCGTGCCGGTACCCCCGGTGGTGATGATGAGGTCGGCCCGCAGCGTCTGGTCGTCGAGTACCCCGCGCACCGCCTCGGGATCGTCGTCGCAGATGCCCACCCGGTAGGCGTGCGCGCCGGCCTCGGCCGCGGCCGCGGTCAGCGCGTGCGAGTTGACGTCGACCACCTGTCCAGGCTGGCTCGCCCGGCCGGCGTCGACCAGCTCGTCGCCGGTGGAGACCACCACGACGCGGGGGCAGGGACGCACCACCACATGTCCGATGCCGGTCGCGGCGAGGACGGCCACCAGCGCCGGGGTGATATAGGTACCGGCGCCAGCAAGCACCGCACCGGCCGGCAGCTCGTCGCCGGCCCGCCGCACGCCATGCCCCTTCTTCGGCGCTTCGTATATCTCCACCGCCGCCATACCCTGGTCGGTCGAGGCCACGGGCACGACCACGTCGCAGGTCGCCGGGAGCGGGGCACCGGCCGCCACCGAGAAGCAGGTACCCGCGGTGAGCCGCACCGGCCGCCAGCTCGACGCGGCCAGGTCGCCGACGACGTTGAGGCGGACCGGCCGGCCCGGCGTCGCCGGCGTCAGGTCCTCGCACCGGGCGGCGTATCCGTCGATCGCGGCGTGGTCGAAGGCCGGCAACGGCCCGGGCGCGATCACGTCCTCGGCGAGCGTGTTGCCGTACGCCTGAGTGAGGTCGAGGTCCAGCGCCGGCAGGGGGCGTACCCTCCGTAGGACGGTGCTCAGGTAGTCAGCCAGTGGGAGCAGCGCCTCCGCGGTTGCCTGCGGTGCCGTCGCGGTCATCCGCCGCGCTCCCGGTCGCCGTCCGACCGGCCGGAGGTCGCCGGACCCAGGCCCGCCACGAACTTGACCAGCCAGTCCCGGAACGCGCCCAGCTCCGGGCGCTTGCAGGCCAGCGCCACCACCGCCTGGAGGTACCCGAGCGGCGCGCCGGTGTCGTACCGCGTCCCCCGGAACACCACCCCGTGTACCGGGGTGCCCTCCTTCAGCAGCAACCCCATCGCGTCGGTGAGCTGGATCTCCCCGCCGGCCCCCGGGCCGGTCCGGCGGATCGCGTCGAAGATGGCGTTCGGCAGCACGTACCGTCCGACGACCGCGAGCCGGCTCGGCGCCTCCTCCAGCGACGGCTTCTCCACCAGCCCGGTCACCTCGACCACCTCGGCGGCGGACGGGATATCCGAGGGACGGACGGAGGCGATCCCGTACCGGGACACCTCGTCGTCGCCGATCTCCAGCAGGGCGAGCACGACACCGCCGGCCTGCGCCTGGATATCCAGCATGTCCGGCAGGAGCGGGTCCGACTCGTCGGTGAATTCATCGCCGAGCAGCACGGCGAAGGACTCCCCGCCCACGTGGGACTCGGCGTACGACACCGCGTGGCCGAGCCCGAGCTGCTCCGGCTGCCGGCAGGTGTATATCTCGGCCAGCTCACTGGGCCGGATGATGGCGGCCAGCCGCTCGGTATCCCCCTTGGCCTCCAGCCGCTGCTCCAGATCCGGCCGGCGATCGAAGTGGTCGACCATGCTGGTCTTGCCCCGCCCGGTGACGAGCAGGATGTCGTGTATCCCGGCGGCCGCGGCCTCCTCGACGATGTACTGGAGCACCGGCCGGTCGACGACCGGCAGCAGCTCCTTGGGTACCGCTTTGGTCGCCGGCAGGAACCGGGTCGCGAGCCCGGCGGCGGGGATGACCGCCTTCGCCGCACGGCGCTGCGGGCGGGTGTCTTCGAGGGGGGCTGCGGCGGTCCGAAACTCCGGCATGCCGCCAGGCTAGCGGCCGGCCTCGGGCGGTGCCGGATCCGGGCTGCCCGACGCGCCGCCGGCCGGACCGGGCCGGCCCCCGTATACTGATCACTTGTCTGATTTCTCGCAGCAGCCCAAAGCGGAGGTTCGCAGGGGGTTGCTCGCCGCCCGGCGCTCGCGTACCGACGTGGTCAAAGCCGATGCGGGGGTACGCGCAACGCTCGCCGGCCTCGCCGCCGGCCTGGACACCGTGGCCGCGTACGTGCCGCTGCCGTTCGAGCCGGGCGGGCCCGAACTTCCGGACGCGCTCGCCGCGGTGTGCGGCCGGCTGCTACTCCCGGTCGTGGCGGCCGACCTGGACCTGGACTGGGCGGAGTACACGGGCGCGCTGGTACGGGCGAGCTTCGGGCTGCGCGAGCCGGCCGGGCCGCGCCTGGGGCCGGCCGCCATCGCCTCGGCCGACCTGGTGATCGTGCCGGCGCTGGCCGTCGACGAGCGCGGGGTCCGGCTCGGGCGGGGCGGCGGCTCCTACGACCGCGCGCTGGCCCGGGTACCGGCCGGCACGCCGATCGTCGCCGCCCTGTACGAAGGGGAGCTGGTTGGCGAGTTGCCGACCGATCCGCACGACGTCCGGGTCAGCGCCGTGGCCACGCCGGCCGGCCTGACCCGACTGTGACGAGGTCCGCTGGACGAACGGGCGGTGGATGCCGCACTATTAGCACTCAGAGTACGAGAGTGCCAGGAGGATGACGTGCCGACGTACCAGTACGCCTGTACCGCGTGCGGGCACCAGCTCGAAGCGGTCCAGTCCTTCGCCGACGAGCCGCTGACCGAGTGCCCCGCCTGCCAGGGCCGGCTGCGCAAGCTGTTCTCGGCGGTCGGTGTGGTCTTCAAGGGCTCCGGCTTCTACCGGACCGACTCCCGTACCTCCGCGAAGGACGGCGCCGCCAAGGACAGTGCCCCGAAGGACGGCGCCGCGAAGGACAGTGCCGCCAAGGACAGTGGCGCGAAGGACAGTGGCGCCAAGGACAGCGGCACCAAGGACACGGCCAGCAAGAAGTCCGAGTCCGCTACCCCCAAGAAGGAAACGGCGGCGCCCGCCGCCGCGTAGCGGCCCCCCGGGCTCCGGGATCACTCCCAGTGCGGCGGCCGGTCGTCGAGCAGGCGCTCGTCGTTGCTGCCTGAGCGCTCACCCCAACCCTGGTCGGTGTCGTCGCGCGTCTGATCGGGCAGCACCGCCCGCTCCTCGTCGAGCGGGACCTCCCGCTCCTCGTCCGACGGGTACCTGTCCATGCACCGTAGGGTAACGTCGGTGGCCGTGACGGACGACCTCCACGGCGACGACCTGCAGTGGCGCCGCCCGCCGGAGGGCGCCGCTCCCACCCCCGGCCGGCCACCGGAACAGGCCGGGGAAGCCCCGGAAACGCCGGCTCCCTACACCGGTCCGCCACGCACCATCCGGCCACCGCGTGGCTGGCGACCGAAGCTGCTCGTCCAGGCGCCACCGCCCCGCAAGCTGCCGGACCAGGACATGGAGGCGCTGGACAGCCAGGAGCGGGAGGCCCGTACCGTCACCTACGGCATCGGCATGGTCGCTGCCGCCGTCCTGCTGATCGTGCTGCTGATCCTGTGTGGCCGCGCCCTCTTCTGACCGGTCAGTACCCGGTCCAGACGATGCGCGCGCCGGCGTCGCCGGTCCGGTACACGTAGATCCCCGCCGCGATCCCGAGCCCGACCGTCAGCACAATCAGTACCAGCGAGACCGCGCTCGACTGGTTGCGCAGCAGCACCAGAGCGAGGACCACGACGGCGAGTGCGACGGTGAGGTACAGCGTGATCGTCCCGAGTGATCGGTGATTGTCGATCTGGGCGAAGATCTTGGGCGAGGCCAGGTGCTTGTGGTCGATGCGGCGCCGGAAGGCGTCCCCGCTCAGCTTGGCGAGGAGCGCCGAGCCCGCCGCCAGGAACGCGAGCAGCACGGCGACCCAGCCGATCCGCCCGCGCAGGCCCGGTACCAGAGCGTGGGCCAGTCCGGCGAGCACGAGAAGCGGGATGAAAACCACCGCGGCGTGGATCACCAGCGGGTGGAGCGGAAGCCCGAAGATTGATTCAAAGATCTGCACACAACGATCATGGCACCGGGGCAACAACCGTGGAAGGGGCACCTTTTCTTGATGCGTTCCAAGTTACGTGGTGAAATATCATCCATGGACGGCGCTGAGCAGCGACTACGGGACCGGGGCCTGCGGGTCACCCGACCCCGCCTCACCGTCCTGGAGATCCTCGCCGAGGGCGGCCACCTGGAGGTCGACGAGATCGCCAGGCAGGTACGCGCCCGGCTCGACTCGGTCTCCACCCAGGCCGTCTACGACGTGCTCGGCGCGCTGGCCCGGGCCGGGCTCGCCCGGCGGATCGAGCCGGCGGGCAGCCCGGCCCGGTACGAGGCCCGCGCCGGGGACAACCACCACCACGTGGTCTGCCGGGCCTGCGGCCTGATCACCGACATCGACTGCGCGGTCGGCCGGGCGCCCTGCCTCGACCCGAACAGCGCCGTCGGGTACGAGATCGACGAGGCGGAGGTCACCTTCTGGGGCCTGTGCCCGGAGTGCCAGGCCCTGCGCGACAATGACCTCGCCTGACCTCGGCCTCTTCGGTCCCGGCTCGGTCAGTTGGAAGATCCACGACGAGCCGGTCATGTGGCTGGCCGGGCTCCGTTCGTTGTACCTCCAGGCGCTGCATCCGCGGGCGATGGCCGGGCTGGCGCAGAACTCCCGGTACAAGCAGGATCCGTGGGCGCGGCTCATGCGGACCAGCCGGTACATCGGCACGGTGATCTACGGGACGACCGAGCAGGCGCACGCGGCAGGCGCCCACGTGCGCCGGATCCACGGCCGGCTGCGGGCGGTCGACCCGCGTACCGGCGACCTCTTCCGGGTGGACGAGCCGGCACTGCTGCGCTGGGTGCACGTCACCGAGGTGGAGTCGTTCCTGACGACCGCGGTACGCGCCGGGGTTCCGCTCGCTCCCACCGAGATCGACGGGTACTACACCGAGCAGCGGCGGGCGGCCGAGCTGGTCGGTCTGGACCCCGCGACGGTACCGGGATCCGCCGCCGAGGTCGCCGGCTACTACGAGGAGATCCGTCCCGAGCTGGTACTGACCCGGGACTCCGCCGAGGCGGCGCTGTTCCTCAGCGCACCACCGCTGCCGTACAAGCTGGGCCTGACCCCGGCCCGCCTCGCGTACAGCGGCATCGCCGCACTCGCCGTCGGCCTCCTGCCGCCCTGGGCCCGCCGCCTGTACGGGCTGCCCGGCCTGCCCACCACCGACCTGTCGGCCGCGCTGTCGACCCGGGCGCTGCGCGGGCTGCTGGCGACCGTACCGCGCCGGCTCTACGCCAGCCCTGTCTACCGCGCGGCGATGTCCCGGGCGGCAGTGTCCCGGGCGGCAGTGTCCCGGGCGGCGGTGTCCCGGGCCGGCGCCGCGGCGGCGGGGACCTCCGGCTGATTCCGGCGCGCCACCGCGAACGACGGCGCGAGCGCGACGATCCCGAGAGCGAGTACCGCCGGCGTGACGAACGCCCAGCGCAGGCCGGTCCCCTTCGCGACCGCGCCGATCAGCGCCGCGCCGACCACGAAGCCGACGTAGTTGAACAGGTTGACCCGGGCGACCGCGACGCCGCTCCCGGTCGGGTCGAGCGCGCCGGCCGCCGAGAACGACTGCGGGACGACCACGCACAGCCCGGCCCCCACGATCGCGAACCCGAGTACCCCCACCGCCGGCCGGGGCGCCGCCGCCACCAGCGCCATCCCGGCCGCCCCGACCAGCCCGCCGATCGCCACCACCCGTACCGGCCCGAACCGCCGGACCAGCCGGTCCGCCCCGGCCCGGCCGAGCACCTGGCAGGTGAGGTACGCGCCGAGCCCGAGCGCCGCGATGCTCTTGCTGCCGTGCAGCGCGTCGTGCAGGTAGACGGCCCCCCAGTTGGAGGTGGCGGAGTCCGAGATGTACATGAGCATGACCGCGAGCCCGACCAGGACGATCGGCGCCCAGGGGAAGCGCGGGCGCGGCTCGTCGGCGAGCGGCGGCATGGCATCCGACGCCTCTTCCGACCGGCGCAGCAGCAGCGGGCCGACCGACAGGGCGGCCGCGACGCCGACCGCCGCGACCGTGCCGAGCGCGGCCGGCAGCGGCATGTTGATCTTATTGGCGCCCGCCGTGGCGAGGGCGCCGAGGATGCCGGCAAGGCTCCACCAGCCGTGGAAGGACGCGAGCAGGCTGCGCCCGTACCGGCGCTGCACCCCCACGCCCTGCATGTTCATGCTCGCGTCGACCGCGCCCAGGAACAGCCCGAAGAAGGCGACCGCCAGGTAGAGCCCGAGCCGGCTCGGTACCAGCCCCACGACGGTCATCGCGACGCCGACCAGCGGCCCGCTGATCCGCAGCACGATCGCGCTGCCCAGCCGGGGCGCGAGGACTCCGGCGAGGACGCTGCCCAGCCCGGCGATGACCGGCACCGCGAGCAGGACCAGCGTCAGGTCGTCCTCGGTGAAGTGGAACTTGTCCTTGAGCGACGGCACCTGGGTCAGCAGGCCGGCGAAGCAGAGCCCCTGGACGAAGTACGCGCCCGACACCCCGGCCCGGGCCCGGACGTTTCGTGGGCCGGCACTTGGGCCGGACCAGAAAGGCGGCGCTCGTCGGCTCTCCACGCAGACCTCCGAACCTGAAGTCTCTTCGGGTTTCGCCGGATCGTCTCCCGACTAGCCGCCTTCCCGCAAGACCCCGGCCCATGGCTCCCTGGCGGGCGCACGTCCACCATCCGGGCAGATACCGCGGTAGTCGCACCACGAACACCACGGACCCGGCGCGGTCGGGAAGGCGGCGTCCGGATCGGTACCCCCGGCTACCGCCCGCTCCCCCGCGACCGCGTCGGCCGCCGTCTCTTCCGCCCGGCGCAGGTGGCGGGCCAGCGACTCGTCGGAGTGCTCGTGGCCGGCGACCGAACGGCTGGGCAGGTGGTGCAGCTCCACACGGCGGCAGCGGCGCCGGAACACCCGCTCGGTCGCGTACGCGTACAGCGCCAGCGCCCGCGAGCCCCGCGCGTCGTCCCCGGACGCCTCCCCGCGGCCGGTCTTGTAGTCGACGATGACCAGCTCGTCGCCGCGCCGGTCGATCCGGTCCACCCGGCCGGACAGGGCCAGCGTCGGGGTCTTCACGGCCACCACCCGCTCCACCCCGACCGGCTCGTCGTGCGGATCGAGACCGGCGACGTAGTCCTCCAGCCAGGCCAGCGCCTGCCGGAACGCCGCCCGCTCCTGGCCCTCGTCGCGGTAGCCCTCCCGGACCCAGGTCGCCTTGAGCAGCACCGGCAGCGCCTCCGGCCGCCGCCGCTCGTCCGGCAGGCCGTACCAGTTGCGCAGCGCCGTGTGCACGCTCGCCCCCAGCGAGTTGTGCGCCCAGGGCGGCCCCTTCGACGGCGCCGGCCGGTCCACATAGGCGTACCGGTAGCGCCGGGGGCAGTCCTCGTACGCGGCCAGCTTGCTCGGCGTGCACACGAACAGCCGGTCGGGCATCCCCTCGAAGCCCAGTTGCTCGGTGGCGTCGGCAGCGGCTCTGGAGTCTCGCACGTGGCCGATCCTCCCACCCGGGTGCGACACTGAACGCTGGCGGGCGCGACCGCGCCCGCCGATCCGGCCGAGGGGTGGACGCGATGGGACTGCTGCGCTGGCTGCGTGGTGGCGACGAGAACGGAGCCGCCGCCAGCGCCATCTCCGCCGGCCTCGCCGAGATCGACGGGCTGTTCCGGCCGTCGAAGCACAAGCAGACCGAGCACGTCGAGGAGAGCAAGCGGCGCCGGATCGACGTGGCCAACGGCGCCGGCGTCGACCTCGACCGCAACGTCGCGGTGATCCGCCCGAAGAAGGCGGACGAGTCAACCGCGTGATTGCCGGTACATCGTCACGAAGTCGCCGACCGCCGTCGCCATGAGCTGCACCGCGATCGCGGCACAGAGCAGCCCGGAGATCCGGGTCACCACCTCGATCCCGCTCGGCCGCAGGATCCGCACGACGATCCCGGAGAACCGCAGCGTCAGGAACACCGTAGCGAGCACGAGCACGATAGCGACCGCGATCGCGACGTAGTCGGGCAGGTGGTGGGCGCGGCGCACGAACAGCATCGTCGCGACGATCGCGCCCGGTCCGGCCAGCAAGGGGGTACCGAGCGGCACGAGCGCGACGTTCGAGGTGACCACCTCGCTCGGGTCGTTCGACCGGCCGGTCAGCAGCTCCAGCGCGACCAGGATCAGCAGCAGCCCGCCCGCGCCCTGCAGTGCCGGCAGGTCGATGCCCAGGTACTCCAGGATCTGCTGGCCGGCAACGGCGAAGACCACGATCACCCCGCCGGCAAGGGCGACCGCCTGCCAGGCGGCCCGGTGCCGGTCCCGGGCGGGCAGCGAGCCGGTCAGCGCAAGGAAGATCGGTACGCTGCCGGGCGGATCCATGATCACGAGCAGCGTGACGAACGCCTCGCCGAACAGCTTCGTGTTCATGTGGCAACCGGCGCCAGGCCGCGGGCGGCGGCGACGATCCGCTGGTACTCCTCCGGCGCGGTGGTCTGCGCGCCCAGCCGTACCGTCTTGTTGCTCCCGTGGAAGTCCGACGAGCCGGTCACGATCAGACCCAGCTCGGCGGCCAGCGCCCGGACCTGCGCACGCTGCTCCGGCGTGTGGTCCTCATGGTCGGCCTCCAGGCCGGCGAGCCCGGCCTCGGCCAGCTCGACGATCAGCGAGTCCGGCACGATCCGGCCGCGGACGGAGGCCCGCGGGTGGGCGAAGACCGGTACCCCGCCCGCCGCGCGGATCAGCGCCAGTGCCCGGAACACGTCGATGTCGGCCTTCGGCAGCCGGTACCGCTGGCCGAGCCAGCCCGGCGCGAACGCTTCGGAGACGGTACCCACCAGGCCGCGCGCGATCAGTGCGCGCGCCAGGTGCGGCCGGCCGACGGTACCCCCGGCCGCGTACCCGCGCACCTCGTCCCAGGTGACGTCGATCCCGTCCGCACGCAGCAGCTCCACCATGGCCTCGGCGCGCCGCTCCCGGGCCTCCCGTACCCGGGTCAGCTCGGCCGACAGCGCCGCGTCCTCCGGGTCGAACAGGTAGGCGAGCAGGTGGAGAGCGATGGGCGGCTGCACGGCGTACCACCGGCAGGACAGCTCGGCCCCGCGAACGAGCGTGAGACCGGCGGGGAGCGCGGCCACGGCGCCGGCCCAGCCGGCCGTGGTGTCATGATCGGTGATCGCGAGAACGTCGAGCCCGGCGTCTGCCGCGGCGGTCACCAGCTCAGCCGGGGTGCACGTCCCGTCGCTGGCGGTGGAATGGGCATGAAGGTCGATGCGCGGCCGCCGGCTAGGCGTCACCGCTCATGGCCTCTTCGTCCTCGATCGACCGGGACAGCCGTGCCTCGACCGCCTCCGGCTCGTACATCTCCTCGACGATGCGCAGGTACAGCTCGCTGGGGTTGGGCAGCGGCTTGACCTCGCGCAGCGCTTGATCCTGGCCGGCCGACTCGACCACGAACGTGCCGTAGTTGAGCATCCGCCCGAGCGGCGACTGCTGGTACTTCATGTCGGTGACCCGGATCAGCGGCATCATGCCGACCGTACGGGTGACCAGCCCGTTGACCACCATGAGCCGCTTGTTGGTGAGGACGAACCGGTCCATGTACCAGTCGGCCACCCGCCACGCGACCCACCCCATGATGAGCACCCAGACGATCACCGCCGCGGTGACCAGGCCGGTCTGCTTGTGCTTGGCCAGGTAGCCGACCAGCCAGCCGAGCAGGAACGTGGCGGCGGCCCCGATGAGCATCTGGTTGACCAGATGGATCCAGTGCTTCTTCCACTCGCCACGGAACTTCTCGGTCGGGAACAGGTACCGGGAGACCAGCGGGCTGGCCTCCTCCTCAAGCGGCAGCACGCTGCGCGGCCCGACCGGCAGGCCAGCGCCGGTCTGCAGGCCGAGCAGCTCTTCCTCGCGGATCTCCGGGGGCAGGAACTCGGCGGTTTCCCCCTCGTCGTATTCACCGGCGCTCTCCGGGCGTACCGAAGGGGTACGCCCGGAGACGCGATCCTGTGCTCCGGGCTCACCCTGCTCGTCCGGCCGACGCGGGTCGTCGTTTGCCATGGATGTCAAGCGACCAGGTTGGAGAAGAACGCGCCGATGCCGTTCAGGACGTCGACGAGGCTGTTACCCAGCGACTTGAACACCGTGGCCGCACTTGCGGGGCGGTAGGCGATGAAGAACACCAGGAATGCGACCAGGCCCCACGTGAGGATTTTCTTCGGCATGTCGGGCCATCCTCCCCACGACGCCGCAGGGTAGTCCCAGCGGCACCGACCGTATAACTACAAGTTGGTATCTATAGGTTACGGCATGTCGCACGTTCCGCACACGCTGGTGCGGAGACCGAGAATAGCCTGATTCACGCCGCCCCGTGTAGATAGGGCGAGGGCGCGCCGTAGACGAGTTCGGCGGGCACCCACTCGGTCAGATCGTGCAGGACGAGATCTTCCGCGAACAGGTACCCGGCGCTGGCCGGCCAGGCTATCGCGTACAGCCAGACCCCCTTGGCCTCGCCGACGTACGCGCCGCGGTTCTCGGCCGGCGTCCGTACCGCCCAGAGCGCCGTCGGCCAGCCGGCCGCCTTGACCTTGGCGTGCGCCGCCGTGCTCTCCAGCGCCTCCTGGAGATAGGGGCCGGGATCCGGCCCCGCCAGCCCGGCGTACCGGTTGCCCAGCCCCACCCCGGGCTCCTCGGCGACCAGCACGATGTCGGCCGGCCCGCCCAGCGGCCCCGGCCCGCTGCACGCCAGCGCGGTCGCGCGGGTGCCCTCCCGCTCGTCGCCGGCCCAGCCGATCCCGGTCACCATCCACCCGGTGGGCAGCGGCCACGGGCACCACACCGGAATGTCCTTCGCCCGCGCGGTGGTCGACTCGACGATCTCCGGGCCGATGTGCTCGGCGACGTGCAGCGGGGGTACCGGGCCGCAGACGCTGCACCGCCAGTCGGAGAACATCAGGTCGGGCGGTCGCACCGGACCGCCGCACCGCGGGCAACTCACCGCTACGCCCACGTTGATTACGTTCGCCCCCCTAGGGGCTGGCCGTCAAGGGGATCCTGAAAGTGCGTCCACTGGCGAATCCATTCGTGCATCGCGATACCGCTCGCGACTCCCGCGTTGATCGACCGGGTGGAGCCGAACTGCGCGATGAACAGGACGCGGTCGCAGGCTACCCGGGCGGCCGCGGACAGCCCCGGCCCCTCCTGCCCGAACAGCAGGACGCAGCGGCGCGGCAGCCGGTCCCGCTCCAGCAGCCGGGCGCCGGGCAGGTTGTCGATCCCGACGACCGGCAGGTCCGCCGCGCCCGCCCAGGCGACGAACTGCTCGATCGTCTCGTGGTGACGGATGTGCTGGTACCGGTCGGTCACCATCGCGCCGCGCCGGTTCCACTTGCGCTTGCCCACGATGTGCACCTCGGCGGCGAGGAACGCGTTGGCGTTGCGCACGACGGTCCCGATGTTCAGGTCGTGCTGCCAGTTCTCGATCGCCACGTGGAACTCGTGCCGCCGGGCGTCCAGATCGGCGACCACGGCCTCCCGGCGCCAGTACCGGTACCGGTCGACCACGTTGCGGCGGTCGCCCTCGGCGAGCAGTACCGGGTCGTACCGGGGGTCGTCGGGCCACGGCCCCGCCCACGGCCCCACCCCGACGTCGTCCTCGTCCTCCACGAATCCCAGAGGCTACCCGGGTTTCGGAGTGGGGAAGCTGGGCAGCTCCGGCCCGGCGTACCCCTGCTTCGGCACCATCACCCGCCGGCGGAACACGCAGACCAGCGTGCCGTCCTGCTTGTACCCCCGGGTCTCTACGGTGACCACCCCGCGGTCCGGCTTGGACCCGGACTCCTTCTTGTCCAGCACGGTGGTCTCGCCGTAGACGGTGTCGCCGTGGAAGGTCGGCGCGACGTGGCGCAGCGACTCGACCTCCAGGTTGGCGATCGCCTTGCCGCTGACGTCGGCCACCGACATGCCGAGCAGCAGCGAGTAGATCAGGTTGCCGACCACCACGTTGCGACCGAACTGGGTAGCCGTCTCGGCGTAGTGCGCGTCCAGGTGGAGTGGGTGGTGGTTCATTGTGATCAGGCAGAACAGGTGGTCGTCCGACTCGGTTACCGTCTTGCCCGGCCAGTGCCGGTAGACCGCGCCGATCTCGAACTCTTCGAAGTACCGACCGAACTGCACAGCGTCAGACCTTCCCATCCAGGACGCGATCCCCACCCGGGACGCAATGAACGGCGGGGCCCTCCCCGGCACCCGCCGCCCACGCTGTGATGTAACCAATTGTGAGGATGCCTCGGAACTTTTGACAGAGATACAGGCCACAGTTACCTAACCGTGAACAAATTTCGACCTGCGGTGACTTGATGATCACGGCGCGGGTACTAATCGGCTCACGAGGCCATCATTCACCTGGGCGCCCGCCATGCGCAGTGGCTCCGCTCACCCTGATCATGAAGGAATGCGACACCCGGCCGGTGTGTTGACAGCCTCGTAAGCAATCGACGATCGGAGATCTGACGCAATGGCTACCAAGACGCTGACCACGGAGAACTTCGACGAGGTCACGCGCAGCGACGGGATTGTGCTGGTGGACTTCTGGGCCTCCTGGTGTGGCCCCTGCCGGGTCTTCGGGCCGATTTACGAGAACGTCTCCGGCCGGCACGAGGACGTGGTCTTCGGCAAGGTCGACACGGAGGCCGAGTACGAGCTGGCCGCCCGGTACGACATCCGGTCCATCCCGACGATCATGGCCATCCGCGACGGCGTGATCGTCTTCGAGCAGCCCGGCGCACTGCCCGAACAGGCGCTCGAGTCGCTGATCACACAGGTGCAGGCGCTCGACATGGACGAGGTACGCCGCCAGGTCGCGGCGCAGACCGCCTGATCTAACCTCCACCTTCCAGCCGCTCTTTGAGATGCCGGTAGCTCGCCGGCGCCCCCTTCGCGGCCATCGGGCGGATCACGAGCGGTACGAGGACCCTGCCGCTCCCGCGGCCCTCGAAGTCGAGGGCGATCGTGACGCGGGACCGGGCGGGGTCGCCGGCCGGTTCGACGGTGATGCTCGCGCTCGGCCGGACGGGGCCGTCGACGCCGCGCGCGGCCCAGGTTCTGGGTGGGCTGACGGTGGTGATCTCCTGGGTCATCGTCCGCTCGGCACGCCCGATCCGGCGGGTCGTCGTGAACCGGGAGCCGACACGGGGTGGACCGCCCTCCGCCATCCGCACGGACACCACGTCGTACTGCCACTCGGCGAACCGCGCAGGGTCGGTCACGTAGGAGAAGACCTCGCAGCCGGCCCTCGTGAACGGCGCGGCAGGGCTGGTGGTCGCGGGTCCGGGCGGCCGGCCGATCGCGGTCATGGCCTGCACCGTCAGGGCCGGCCGGATCGTGGAGATCGATATCCTGGCCGACCCCGCCCGCTTGCGGAAGCTCGCGATTTTCGAACGCATGTTCTAGAGTGGGGCGTGCGTTGGGAAACCCTGTCGGCCAAGGAGTCCGGCGCAGCCGCAGCGCGAGCGGTCCCACCTTTGCCGCTCGCGCTGCCCGGCGCGGTCACCCGGACGTTCGACACGCCCGGCTTCGCGGGGATGACCTTCTACGAGATCCGGGCGAAATCAATCATCAACAAGGTGCCGGCGGCGTCCCGGGTGCCGTTCGAGTGGACCGTGAACCCGTACCGCGGCTGCGCTCACGCCTGCGTCTACTGCCTGGCCGGGGACACCCCGATCCTGATGGCGGACGGCCGGACCCGACCGCTCGGTGACCTGCGGGCCGGCGACGAGGTCTGCGGCACCGAGCTGATCGGCGCGGATCGCCGGCTCACCACCACCCGGGTTCTCGCGCACTGGATGACGGTCAAGCCGGCCCACCGGCTCCGGCTCGCCGACGGCGCGGCGCTCGTCGCGAGCGGTGACCACCGATTCCTCACCGACCAGGGGTGGCGGTACGTCACCGGCCTGGCACCCGGCACGCCGCTCGTAACGCCGGACGGCCGGGTCGCCGTCGCGTCGGTGGAGCCGCTGCACGAGGCGTGGCCGATGTTCGACATCATGACCGGTACCGGCGACTTCGTCGCCAGCGGCGCGGTCAGCCACAACTGCTTCGCCCGCAACACCCACACCTACCTCGACCTCGACGCGGGGCGGGACTTCGACACCCGGGTGATCGTCAAGGTCAACGCCGGCGCCCTGCTGCGCCGGGAACTGGCCGCGCCCCGGTGGTCCGGCGCGCACATCGCCATGGGTACCAACGTCGACTGTTACCAGCGCGCCGAGGGCCGGTACCGGCTGATGCGCGACATCCTGGCCGCGCTGCGCGACTTCGCCAACCCGTTCTCGATCCTGACCAAGGGCACCCTGATCCTGCGCGACCTCGACCTGCTCCGCCAGGCGGCCCAGGTCACCGACGTGTCGCTGAGCATGTCGGTCGGCTTCGTCGACGAGGCGCTGTGGCGGGCGGTCGAACCGGGTACGCCCGCGCCCCGGCGGCGCCTGGACGCGGTCCGGCAGCTCACGGACGCGGGTTTCGCGGTCGGGGTACTGGTCGCGCCGATCCTGCCCGGGCTGTCCGACGACGACGAGTCCATCGAGGCCACCGTCGCGGCGATCGCGGCGGCCGGCGCGTGCAGCGCCACGCCCATCCCGCTGCACCTGCGGCCCGGCGCGCGGGAGTGGTACCTGAGCTGGCTCGGCCGGTACCGCCCGGACCTGGTTGCGCGCTACCGGGCGCTGTTCCGCGGCGGCTCGTACTCCCCCAAGGACTATCAGCGCGACGTGTGCGACCGGGTCCGCGAGGCGGCCCGCCGGCACCGCATCGGGGCCGGCGAGCCGGGCGCGGCCCGGCGCGTCGAGCCGCCACCACCGCCGCCGGAGCCGGAGCAGCTCACGCTGCTGTAGCGTCGGAAAGCGTGAGGACTCCCGCGCAGATCCTGGCCGAATCCCGCACGATCGCCGTCGTCGGCGCCTCCCGCGACCCGGAGAAGGTGGCCCACACGGTACCGCGCCAGATGCTCCGGCACGGCTGGCACGTGATCCCGGTCAACCCCTACGCGGCCGAGATCTGGGGCGAGCCGTGCTACCCGACGCTGGCGGACATCCCGGAGCCGGTCGACCTCGTGAACGTGTTCCGGCCGTCGGCCGACACGCCCGAGGTGGCCCGGCAGGCGGTCGCGATCGGGGCCAAGGCGCTGTGGCTCCAGCAGGATATCGCCTCGGCCGAGGCGCGGGCGATCGCCGAGGCCGCCGGGCTGGACTACGTCGAGGACCACTGCATCGCGGTCGAGCGCGCGCTGACCCAGCTCAGCTTCATCGGCGGTACTCCTTCAGCAGGCCGCGCGAGATGATGGTCTTCTGGATCTCGCTGGTGCCCTCGCCGATCAGCAGGAACGGCGCCTCGCGCATCAGCCGCTCGATCTCGTACTCCTTGGAGTAGCCGTACCCGCCGTGGATCCGGAAGGACTCCTGGACGACCTCGGCGCAGTACTCCGACGCGAGCAGCTTGGCCATCCCGGCCTCGACGTCGTTGCGCTGCCCGGAATCCTTGAGCCGGGCCGCGTTGACCATCAGCGCGTGCGCCGCCTCGATCTTGGTACCCATCTCGGCCAGCTTGAACGCGATCGCCTGGTGTTCGTACAGCGGCTTGCCGAAGGTCTCCCGCTGCTGGGCGTACGCGATGGCCAGCTCGAACGCGCGGATCGAGATGCCGCAGGCCCGCGCCGCGACGTTGACCCGACCGACCTCGATCCCGTCCATCATCTGCCGGAAGCCGAGCCCGAGCCCGTCCGGCCCGCCGAGCACCGACGACCCCGGGGCGACGTGGTCGGCGAGGATCATCTCGGTCGTTTCGACGCCCTTGTACCCCATCTTCTCGATCTTGCCGGGGATCGTCAGGCCGGGCGCGGTCTCCCCGAAACCCGGCTCCTTCTCCAGCAGGAACGTGGTCATGTTGCCGTACGGCGTGTCCGCGCCCAGCTCGGTCTTGACCAGCGTGGCGACCACGCCGGAGCGCGCGCCGTTGGTCAGCCACATCTTCTGCCCGTTGATCACGTACCCTTCGCCGGACGCGGCCGGGATCGCCCGCGTGCGGATCGCGGCCACGTCCGAGCCGCAGCCCGGTTCGGACATCGAGAACGCGCCGCGTACCTCACCGGTCGCCATCCGGGGCAGCAGCCGGGCGCGCTGCTCGGCGGTACCGTGGCGGGCGACCAGGTACGCCACGATGAAGTGCGTGTTGACGATCCCGGAGATGGACATCCACCCGCGGGACAGCTCCTCGACGACGAGGGCGTAGGTGAGCAGCGACTCGCCCAGGCCGCCGTACTCCTCGGCGATGGTCAGCCCGAACAGCCCCATGGCCGCCATCCCGGACACGATCTCCTCGGGGTACTCGTCGGCATGTTCGAGATGCTGGGCGTGCGGGATGATCTCCTTGTCCACGAACTCCCGAACCGCCGACAGGATGTCCTGCTGCAGGTCGGTCAGGCCGGGCGTGCGGGCAAGGCGGGCCATCGGGAGCCTCCGGGGGGTACCGAACAGTAGTTAAGGAAGTATGCCGCGCCCCATGCCGGCGCGGCTGTGAGGCCACTCACGGGGAGTACGGTCAGGGCGGACGGGAGGGAGAGCCATGTCGTACCACGACCCATACCAGCAGGACCCATATCAGCAACAGCCCCAACAGGACCCATACCAGCAACAGCCCCAGCAGTATCCGTACCAGCAACAGCCGCCGCAGTACGGATACCCGCAGCAGGGCTACCCGCCGGGGTACCCGCAGCCCGGCCCCACCGGACAGACCAACGTGATGGCGATCCTCTCCCTGGTCTTCGCTTTCGTGTTCTGGCCCGTCGGCATCGTGTTCGGGCACATCGCGAAGAAGCAGATCCGGGAACGGAACGAGGAGGGCGGCGGGCTGGCCACGGCCGGCCTGATCCTCAGCTACATCTTCGGCGCGATCGCTCTCCTCATCTGCGGGATCTGGGTCATCGCGGTGGTCATCCTCGCCAACAACGGCAGCGCGACGTAGTGGCGCACCGGGCCGCGCGAGCGCAGCGAGCGCCAGCATCTCAGCGGTAGTCGGCCTCGCGGACGCTGTTACCACCGTCGACGACGAGGATCTGCCCGGTGATGTAGGACGCCCCCGGCGAGCAGAGGAACGCGATGGCCGCCGCCACCTCGTCGGGGGTACCGGGCCGGCCCATCGGGCTGCCCAGGCCGTGCTTGAGCTCGACGATGGTGGACGCGGCCGTGTGGATGATGCCGGGGGCGACCGCGTTGACGGTGACCCCGTCGGCGACCAGCTCCATCGCGAGCGCGCGGGTCAGGCCGAGTACTCCCGCCTTGGCCGCGGCGTAGGCGGCCTCGGTCGGCAGCGCGTTGACCGGGCCGGCGGTGGCCGAGAGATTCACCACCCGACCCCAACCGCGCTCCGCCATCGCGGTCACGAACACCCGGCTGACGAGGAACGTGGTGGTGAGGTTCCGGTCGATCTCGGCCCGCCACTCGTCGAGGGTGAGTTGCGCCACCGGGCGCAGCACCTCCGGGCTCGCCTTGCTCGCCAGGCCGGCGTTGTTGACCAGCACGTCGACCTGGCCGAGCTGCTCGGTGACAGCGTCGGCGAGCGCGCCGACCTCGGCCTCCAGCGTGAGGTCCGCGACGAACCCGGTGACGCCCAGCTCACTCGCGCGCTCGTGGATGCGCCGGGTGGTGGACACGATCGCCACCTCGGCGCCCAGCTCGCCGAGCCGGCGGGCGGTGGCGTAGCCGATCCCGTCCGGGCTTCCGGCCCCGGTGACGAGAGCCACCCGGCCGTCGAGGCGGTCGGCGGCGCCTGGCGAAGCGGAGCTTGTCATGCCGACGATCCTGCCCGCTCCGGGCAAGCCGGGCAATGACCGGCACCGAGGCGGGGCCTGAACCGACGAGCGCCCCGACGCGGGCGCCGTCTGGACTGAGGAGCGCAGCGAGCGCCGGTATCGCACTACGGGACACGATGCGGGCGCGGCACCGGTACCCTGACGGCACCCCTCGGAAGACGTGACGGAGACCGTGATGACCTATCCCCCGCAGCCGGGCGGCTGGCCGGACCAGCAGGGCAACTGGCAGAGCCAACCGGCCGGCGGGTGGCAGGACCCGGCCGGGCAGCCGGTCTATGTCGACCCGGCCAGTGGACAGCCGGCCTACCTCGATCCGGCCGGCGGGCAGCCGGCCTACGCCGACCCGATCAGCGGGCAGCCCGCCGGGTGGCCGGCCCAGCAGCCCTACAGCCCCGCCCCCGGGTACGGCGACTACCAGGCGTACCCGCCGTACCAGGCGCCGATCATGGTGCCCGCCCGCCGGACCAACGGCATTTCCGTCGCCGCGATGATCGTGGCGATCATCGGGCTCATCAGCAGCCCGTGCTACGGCATACCGGGCATAGCCATCGGGCTCGTCGGCGCGATCCTGGGCCACGTCGGGCACCGGCAGACCAAGGAGCGCGGCGAGGACGGCGGCGGCATGGCCGTCGCCGGCATCGCGATCGGCTGGATCTCGGTACTCGCCGGGCTCATCGCCTTCGGCATCTACCTGTACATCTGGTTCTGGTTCAAGAACACGATCGACAACTACAGCCACTACCCGACGCCGAACTACACCTGATCCGGCGGGGTGAACGTGGCGGTCCGCGCGAGCCCCGCGGCCCGCCCCTTCGCCGCGATCACCAGCGCCATCTTGCGCGACGCCTCGTCGATCATCTCGTCGCCGAGCATGACGGCGCCGAGCTTGCCGCCGGCCTCGGAGGTGTAGTAGTCGTACGCGTCGAGGATCAGCTCGGCCCGGTCGTAGTCGGCCTGCGTCGGCGAGTACACCTCGTTGGCCGCCTCGATCTGGCCGGGGTGCAGGACCCACTTGCCGTCGTAGCCGAGTGCCGCGCTGCGGGTGGCCACCTCCCGGAACCCGACCACGTCGCGGATCTGCAGGAAGGGACCGTCGATGGCCTGCAGGTCGTAGGTACGCGCGGCCATCAGGATCCGCATGAGGATGTAGTGGTACGGGTCACCCGGGTAGTCCGGGTGCAGCGCGCCGACGACGAGCGACTTCATGTTGATGCTCGCCATGAAGTCGGCCGGGCCGAAGATGATCGTCTCTATCCGCGGTGAGGCCGCCGCGATCGCGTCGACGTTGACCAGGCCGCGCGCGTTCTCGATCTGGGCCTCGATGCCGATCCCACCGACCGGCAGCCCGAGGGTGCGCTCCACCTGGGTCAGCGTGAGGTCCAGCCACTGGACATGGGCGGCCTCCTGCACCTTGGGCAGCATGATCGCGTCCAGGTGTGCCCCGGCGCCCTCGACCACCTCGATCACGTCCTGGTACGTCCACGGCGTGGTGAGGTCGTTGACCCGGACCACCCGTGCCTTGCCGGTCCAGTCGCCCTCGGTCAGCGCGGCCACGATGTTCTTGCGGGCGCCCGGCTTGGCCAGGGGCGCGACCGCGTCCTCCAGGTCGAGGAACACCTGGTCGGCGGGGAGCCCCTGGGCCTTGTCCAGCATCTTCGGGTTGGAGCCCGGCACCGCGAGGCAGGATCGGCGGGCGTGTCCGGCGGCACCCATGGGGCATCGACTCCTCAAACGATCGTTCGGCTACTTGCGCGTACGGTAGCCTGCCACCGTGGCCGGGGCAGTGAACCAACTCACGGTAGTGGTGACCGGGGCGAACTCAGGAATCGGGCTGGCGGCGGCCGAGGGGTTGGCCCGGCGTGGCGCGCGGGTCGGGCTGGTCGGGCGGGACGCGGGCCGTCTCGACGAGGCACTGGCGAAGGTACGGGCGGCAGCCGGCCCGGACGCGCCGGTACGCGGCTTCCAGGCGGACTTCGAGGTCCTCGCCGACGTGCGGCGCCTCGCCGGAGACCTGGCGCAGGCTTACCCGAGGATCGACGTGCTGTGCAACAATGCCGGCGGACTGATCCCGAGCCGGCGGTCCACAGTGGACGGTCACGAGCGTACCATCCAGGCCAACCACCTCGCGCCGTTCCTGCTGACGAACCTGCTGCGGGAGCGGATCCGGGACGGGCGGGTGGTGAACACCAGCTCCGACGCGCACCGGGCCGGCCGGCTGGATCCGGCGCAGCTGGACAGCCCCGGTGCCTACCGGCCGTTCACCGTGTACGGCTCCAGCAAGCAGGCGAACATCCTGTTCGCGGCCGAGGCCGCCCGCCGGTGGCCGGACGTCCTGTCCACGTCGTACCACCCGGGTGTCGTGCGGACCCGCTTCGGCCGGGACAGCTTCGCGGTCTCGGCGTTCTACCGGATCACGCCGTTCCTGCTGAGCCCCGAGCAGGGCGCGGACACCATGCTGTGGCTGGCGGACACCGACCGGTCGGAGCTGACCAACGGCGGGTACTACGTCAAACGCCGGCTGCAGAAGCCTTCCGGCATCACCGCCGACCCGGCCGCCCTCTGGGAGGCGAGCGCGGCAGCGGTGGGACTCCAGACGATCTAGGACCGCGTTTCAATCCTTGGTTGGGCCGCTGGTGT